>JASGFP010000063.1:0-23588 GCA_047605445.1 Rhodoblastus sp. | reverse complement strand
ACCGCGACGCGCGCCGGCCCCTCGTCGCCGCCGATCAGCTCGACGAACAGGTCGATGTCGGGAGAGGCGGCGAGCGCGACGGCGTCGTCGAAGAACGCGAGCTCGGAGGTGTTGAAGCCGCGCTCTTTCTTCGGATCGCGCGCTGAGAAGCCGGTTACCGCGATCTTGCGGCCGGTGCGCGCGGTCAGGGCGTCGTCCTGCTGCGCCAGCAGGCGCACGACCGACGCGCCCACCGTGCCGACGCCCGCGATGCCGACCCGCAGTCTGTCCGCCGCGCGCGATGTCTCGACCATGAAGAACCCCTGTGCGCCGCCCGAGCGGCGGCGCCGCCTTGTGCCCGATTTGGATGGGCCGATCAAGGAAACGCGGGGTCGCAGGGCCGGGACGCGCGCGCTATGTGAGGGGCCAGCACGCTTTCCTCCCGCGCTCTTTCGCGCATCGCCGCCGTCGCGCGGCGGCCTTCCGAACCCGGAGTTTCCGTGAGCAACAGAACGTCGTCCGACGCGCGCCTGTCCGCCCCTTCGTGGCTGATCGGCCTGCTGGCCGCTGCGGCGGGCCTGATCGTCGCCAATATCTACTACGTGCAGCCGCTGATCGGCCCCATCAGCGCGGAGATCGGCCTTTCATCGCGGGCGGCGGGACTGGCGGTCACGCTGACCCAGCTCGGCTACGCCGCGGGGCTGCTGCTGGTCGCGCCGCTCGCCGATCTGATGGAGAACAGGCGGCTCGTCGTCGTCCTGACCGGCGCCGCCGGGCTGGCGATGGCCGCGATCGGCCTTTCCCGGGGCGCGCCGGTCTTTCTCGCCGCGGCGGCGGCGACCGGCGTCGCCAGCGTCGCCGTGCAGGTGCTGGTGCCGCTGGCCGCCCATCTGTCGCCGGCGGCGATCCGCGGGCGCGTGGTCGGAACCGTACAGAGCGGCCTGCTCATCGGCATCATGGCGGCGCGGCCGGCGGCGAGCTTTCTCACGCAATGGACGGGGTCCTGGCGCTGGCCGTTCCTGACGGCGGCGGCGCTGATGGAAGCGATGGTGCTTCTGCTCGCGTTCAGCCTGCCGGCGCGCCGGCCGGAGGCGCGGATCGGATACGCGGCCATGCTCGCGTCCCTGGGCCGCATCGGCGTCTCGCAGCCGGTCCTCTGGCGCAAGGCGCTCTACCAGTTCGGCATGTTCGGCGCGTTCAGCGTGTTCTGGACCACTGTTCCGTTGTTGCTGGCGGGGCCGCCCTACCATTTCACCCAGAACGGAATCGCCTGGTTCGCCCTCGCCGGAATCGCCGGGGCGATCGCCACGCCGATCGCGGGCCGGCTCGCCGACGCAGGCTGGTCGCGCGCCGGGACGGGGGCGGCGATTGCGATCGTGATCGGCGCGCTCGCCGTATCGCATCTAGCGCGACAATCGCCGGGCTCCGGGCTTGTCCTGCTCGTCGTCACCGCCATCCTCGTGGATTTCGGCGTCCAGTCGAACCTCCTTTTCGGCCAGCGCGCGATCTTCCTGCTCAGCGCGCAGGAACGCGCCCGGCTCAACGGCCTTTTCATCGCGACTTTCTTCTGCGGCGGCGCGGCGGGCTCCGCGCTCGGCGCCTGGGCCTTCGCGACCGACGGCTGGGCCGGCGCGACGTGGGTCGCTCTCGGCTTCACGGCCATCGCCGTTCTGGTCTATGCCAGCGAATGGCTCGGGCCGTCCGGGAACGCATGAACAAAGGGGGAGACATGGCCGCCGACATCCGGGTTTGCGCGAGCGTCGACGAATTGCGCGCGTCCATGGCCTCGATCTGGCATTATTTCGGCCTGCCGCCGACAGACGAGGCGGTCGGCAATTTCGCCGCGCTGGTCGGGCCCGACAGGGGCCTCGCGGCCTGGGAGGACGGCAAGGCCGTCGCCGGCTGCTGCGCCTTTCCCTTCGAGCTGACCACGCCCGGCGGCCGCGTGAAGGCCGCGGGCGTCACCATGGTCGGCGTGCAGCCGACCCATCGCCGGCGCGGCCTGCTGTCGGCCCTGATGCGCCGACAGATCGACGACATCCGCGCGCGCGGCGAGCCCGTCGCTTATCTCTGGGCGTCGGAGGAGCGGATCTACGGCCGTTTCGGCTACGGCCTGTCGGGCCTGTCCGCCGACATCGAGATCGCGCGCGAGCGGACGGGCTTCTTTTCCGAGGCGCCGCCGGCCGGGCGCGTGCGGCGCGTTCCGCTCGCGGAGGCGCTGGCGCCCGTGCGGGCGATCTATGCCGAGGTCGCCGCGACCCGGCCCGGCATGTTCGCGCGCTCCGACGAATGGCTGACGCGGCGCAATCTCGCCGACGCCGCATGGGCGCGCGCCGGCGGCGGCGAGTTGAATTGCGCGCTGATCGAGATCGACGGCCGGCCGGCGGCCTACGCGCTCTACCGCTTCGACCAGAAATGGGACCGCAACCTGCCGGCCGGCGTGGTGCGCGTGATCGAGGCCATGGCGCTCTCGCCGGAGGCGATGCGCGCGATCTGGCGCTTCCTGCTCGACATGGACTGGTGCGCGACGATCAAGGCGGGCTTCCTACCGGTCGACCACCCTCTCCTTCTGCTGGCCGCCGAGCCGCGCCGCCTGCGCGCGAGCCTGCGCGACGGCTGCTTTCTGCGGCTGGTCGACGTCGAGGCGGCGCTGGCGGCGCGCGCCTACGGACCGGGCGAGGTCGTGATCGACATCGCCGACGCCTTCTGCCCGTGGAACGCCGGGCGCTGGCTCGTGCGCGAAAGCGGCGCGGCGCGGACCGAGCGGGCGGCCGACATCCAGTGCGACGTTTCCGCTCTGGCCTCGGCCTATCTCGGCGGCTTCTCCTGGCGGCAGCTCGCTGCGTCCTCGCGGGCGAAAACGCGGGACGCCGAGGCGATCGCGCGCGCCGACCGCGTTTTCGAGCGGCGCGAGGCGCCCTGGGTCCCGGAGATATTCTGAGCGGGAGGCAAGCGCGACCGCCGCCGAGATGTCGCATTTTCCTTGCATTTCGCCCCCGGCCTCGTGCTAGACCCCGCGCCGAAACGGAGTTCACGATGCCCGAAGTCATTTTCACCGGCCCGGCCGGCCGTCTCGAAGGGAGGTTCCACCCCTCCAAGACGCGCGGCGCGCCGATCGCGATCATCCTGCACCCGCATCCGCAGTTCGGGGGCACGATGAACAACCAGATCGTCTACAACCTCTACTACGCCTTCGCCGAGCGCGGCTTCTCGGTGCTGCGGTTCAATTTCCGCGGCGTCGGCCGGTCGCAGGGCGCCTTCGACCATGGCCAGGGCGAGCTGTCGGACGCGGCCGCCGCGCTCGACTGGGCGCAGTCGATCAATCCGGAGGCGCGCGCCTGCTGGATCGCCGGCGTCTCCTTCGGCTCGTGGATCGGCATGCAATTGCTGATGCGCCGGCCGGAGATCGAGGGCTTCATTTCCATCGCCCCGCCGGCCAACCGCTTCGACTATTCGTTCCTGGCGCCCTGCCCGTCGTCGGGCCTGTTCGTCCACGGCGACCAGGACCGCGTCGCGCCGATCAAGGAAGTCACGCCGCTGATCGAGAAGCTGAAGACGCAGAAGGGCATCGTGATCGAACACGCGGTGGTCGAGGGCGCGAACCATTTCTTCGAGAACCGGATCGATCCGCTGATCGAGGAAGTCGGCGCCTATCTGGACAAGCGGCTTGGCAATCCGCCGCGGGTGGCCGTGCCGTCGCGCAGGGATTGACGCCGTTTCCCTTTCCCCCACTCGCGGGGAGAAGGCGGCGCGACGCGCCGGATGAGGGGCCGGTCGCTTTGGCGCGATTTCGCGAAGGCGACAGGGCCCTCACGCCGGCCCTCTCCCCGCGCGCGGGCAGAGGGAGCTAAATTCCTCTGAACGCCTCATCCACCGGCGTCTGCATCGCCAGCGCCAGCCGGTTCGTCTCCGCCGCCATCCCGACCACGCCGATCAACTCCATGAACTGCTGATCCGTCATGCCCTTGGCGCGCGCCGCCGCCGTGTGGGAGCGGATGCAATATTCGCAGGATTGCGCGACCGAGACGGCGATGTAGATCATCTCCTTGGTCAGCGGATCGAGCGCGCCCGGCGCCATCACCTGCTTCGCGCTCTCCCATGTGCGCTTCAGCAGCGCGGGATCGTGGGCGAGCGTGCGCCAGAAATTGTTGACGAAATCGGTTCTGCGCGTCGCGCGGATGTCGGCGAAGACCTCAGCCGATGCAGCCGGAAGCTCGTGGTCTGCGAGAAGTTTGACGGTGCTCATGGGGTTCTCTCCAAGGTCTGCCGCCATTGCGAGCGAAACGAAGCAATCCATCCCCGAACCTACGCAAACCGGATGGATTTGCTTCGTCGCTCCGCTCCTCGCAATGACGCGGAAATATTCACGGCTCGGCCAGCACGCCGCCTGTCATCGGCGCGGCTACGCCGGTCGTCGTCGGATAGGTGTAGGGCAGGCCGCGTTTGGCGCGCACGGCGAGATAGGCGAAGGCCTGCGCCTCCATCGAATCCGCCGACCAGCCGCAGACGTCGGCGGTCGTGACCTTGCACGGCAGGCGCTGCACCAGTTCGCGCACGAGAATTGGATTGTGCGCGCCGCCGCCGCAGACAATCAGGCTCCTAACCGGCGTCGGCAGGAGCGGCAGCAGCCTGCCGACGGAGGCCGCCGTAAAAGCCGTCAATGTCGCGGCTGCGTCCTCAAGCGATAGATGAGCGACCGCCGCACTCGAAAAATTGTTTCGGTCCAATGATTTGGGCGGTGGAAGTTGAAAAAATGAATCATCGAGCAATTGCGCCAGCGCGGCCTCGTCCACCTTGCCCCGCGCGGCGGTATGGCCGTGCCGGTCCATCGGTTGGCCCGTGCGCGCGAGCATGAGATCGTCGAGCAGGGCGTTGCCGGGGCCGGTGTCGCAGGCGATGGGATCGCGGCCGTCGTCGACATAAGTGACGTTGCCAACGCCGCCGATGTTGAGCAGCGCAAGCGGCCCGGGCAGATCTCCCTTCCCGCCGCTGAGCCGCACCAGCGCGCGATGGAACACCGGCACGATGGGCGCGCCCTGCCCGCCCGCCGCGACATCGGCGGCGCGGAAGTCGTAGACGACGGCGATGCCGAGCCGCCGCGCCAGCGCCGCGCCGTCGCCGATCTGGATGGTGAGGCGCTGCAAGGGGCGGTGCAGCACGGTCTGCCCGTGGAAGCCGACGAGATGGATGTCGGCGGCGGTCAGACCCTTGTCGGCGAGAAACTTCTCGACCGCCTCGGCATGGCGGGCCGTCACCATGGCCTCCGCCGCCGCCACCGCGCCCGAGGCGACGCCGCGCTCATCCAGCCCGGCGGCTTCCTGCAGCGCGGCGCGCAGCAGGGCGCGGTCGGCGTCCGAATAGGGCTGGAAGCCGGTCGCGCCGAAGGTCACGGCGTCTTCGCCGTCGGTCTCGATAAGGGCGACGTCGACGCCGTCCATGGACGTGCCGGACATCAGCCCGATGGTGCGGTAAAGGGGCAAGATTCGTCAGCCTCCGGTCGAAAGGCTTATCGGGCGACGCGGTTCGAGGGAAGGCGCAACCGAGAATCGTCCCTATTGCCGCGCAATCGCCGACTTGCCGGCGCGCAGCACGAATTTCTGCACCTTGCCAGTCGCCGTCTTCGGCAATTCATCCACGAAGCTGACCCATTGCGGCGTCTTGAAATGCGCGAGGCTGTCGCGGACGTGCTTCTTCAGTTCGTCCTCGGTCGCGCTTGCGCCGGCGCGCAGGATAACGAAGGCGTGCGGGCTTTCGCCCCATTTCTCATGCGGCATGCCGACGACGGCCGCCTCCTGCACGGCGGGATGGCGCAGCAGGCAGCCCTCGACCTCGACGGAGGAGATATTCTCGCCGCCGGAGATGATGACGTCCTTGAAGCGGTCGCGGATTTCGACATAGCCGTCCGGATGGACGACGGCGGCGTCGCCGGAGCGGAACCAGCCGTCGCGGATGGCGGCGGCGGTCGCGTCGGGATCGTTGAAATAGCCTTTCATCACCACGTTGCCGCGCACCGAGATTTCGCCCAGCGTCGCGCCGTCGTGCGGAACTTCGGCGCCATCGTCGTCGACGATGCGCAACTCGCCGGAGGAGATGAGTTCGACGCCCTGGCGCGCCTTGACCACGGCGCGGTCCTGCTGCGAGAGGCCGGCGTGTTCGGGCATGGGCTCGCAGATGGCGATGAAGGGCGAGGTCTCGGTCAGGCCGTAGACATGCGTCAGCTCCCAGCCCAGTTCGCGCTCGACCAGTTCGATGGTGGCGGCGGCGGGCGGCGCGCCGGCGGTGAACAGGCGAACGCCGCGCGGCGCGCCCGCGCGCATGTCGGCCGGCGCATTTGCGATAGCGATGAGCACCGTCGGCGCCGCGCAGAACATGGTGATCTTCTCGGACCTGATGAGATCGAAGATCAGCTTCGGCTCCACGCGCCGCAGGCAGACGTTCGCCATGCCGCGCGCCACCGTCGTCCAGACGAAGGTCCAGCCGTTGGCGTGGAACATCGGCAGCGTCCAGAGATAGCGATCGGCGGGCGAAAGGTGATGATGGGCGAGCGTGCCCATGGTGTTCATCCAGGCGTTGCGATGCGTGATCATCACGCCCTTGGGCCGCGCCGTCGTGCCGCTGGTGTAATTGATGGTGATGAGATCAGTTTCGGCGATGTCGACGGGCTTGAAATCCGGGCGGCTCGCGGCGAGCGTCGTCTCGTAGTCGATCCAGCCTTCGCCTGCGCCTTCCAGCGCGACGAAATGCGCGACGTTGGGCAGCGAGCGGCGGATGCTGTCGACGTCCTTGATGTAGTCCGAATGAACGCAGACTACCTTCGCGCCGCTGTGGTTGACGATGTATTCGAAATCCGCCGGCAGCAGACGATAATTGATCGGCACCAGCACCGCGCCGATCTGCGGCACGGCGTAATAGGCTTCCAGATGGCCGTGCGTGTTGGGCGCGATATAGGCGACCCGGTCGCCCTGCCCCACGCCGAGCTTCTGCAACGCATTCGACCACCTGTCGCAGCGCTCGAGGAATTGCGCATAGGTGAATCGTTTCTCGCCATCGACGACGGCCTCGCGCTGCGCGTAGAGCCGGCGCGCGCGGCGCGCGAAGTCGAGCGGAGTGAGCGGGGTTTCCATGTGCGCGGCCTCCCGAGCCGATTTGCCTTTGCGCGATCTTGGGCGGGGCGGGCCGCCTCTGGCAAGCCTGAGCGCACCGGGCTACCGCTCTTGCCCGCGCGGCGGCGCGACCGCACATTGCAGGCAAACGGGAGGCTCGCATGAAACTGTCGTTCCACGGCGCGGATCAGGACGTCACCGGCTCCTGCCATCTCATCGAAGCCGCTGGCCGGCGGGTGCTGGTCGATTGCGGCATGTTTCAGGGCGGCGCCAGCGAGCGGGCGCTCAACAAGCGCGACTTCGGCTTCGATCCGAAGAGCATCGACACGATCCTGCTGACCCACGCCCATCTCGACCATTGCGGGCGCATTCCGCTGCTGGTGAAGCGCGGCTTTCGCGGCGAGATCGTCTGCACGCCGCCCACGCGCGAACTGGCGCGGCTCGTGATGCTCGATTCCGCCCGGCTACAGGAGGAGGACACGCATCGCTCCATGCGCAAGGCCGCGCGCTGGGAGCCCAAGGACGCCGAGGAAGAGCCGCTCTACGACCTCGAGGATGCGATGGCGGCGCTCGACCGATTCGGTCGGCAAGTCGGCTATCGCGAGACGATCGAGATCGCGCCCGGCCTGCGCGCGACATGGACGAACGCCGGACATATTCTCGGCTCGGCCAGCGTTCTGGTGGAATGCGACGAAGGGGCCGCGAAGAAACGGATCGCCTTTTCCGGCGATCTCGGCGACCCCGGCCGGGCGCTGCTCGACGACGCCGAGCCGCCGAAAGAAGCCGACGCCGTCGTGATGGAAACGACCTACGGCGACCGCGACCACCGTCCCCTGCCCGCCTCGATCGAGGAATTCCACGAGGCGATCGCGCAAATCCGCTCGCGCGGCGGCAATGCCGTCATTCCCACTTTCGCGCTCGAACGTGCGCAGGAGCTGCTCTACTACCTGAAGCTCGGATTGCGGCAGAACAAGCTGCCGCCCGACATCCAGATATTCGTGGATTCGCCGATGGCGATTTCCGCGACGCAGATCGCGCAGGCAAGCCCGACCTATCTACGCGCCGAAATCGCCGCGATGATGGAGCGCAACGACGATCCCTTCACGCCGCCGCGCCTGCGCTTCACCAAGCTCAGCCGCGATTCCATGGCGATCAATTCGATCGAATCGGGCGCGGTCATTCTGGCCGGATCCGGCATGGCGACGGGCGGCCGCGTGCTGCATCACCTGCGGCGCAATCTGCCGCGCGCCGAATGCGGCGTGGTGCTGGTCGGCTTCGCCAGCAAGGGCACGCTGGCGCGCCAGATCATCGACGGCGAGAAATCGGTCCAGATTTTCGGCGAGCGCATTCCGGTGCGCGCCAGCGTTCACACGATCAACGGATTCTCCGCGCATGCCGGCCGCGCATCGCTGATCGCCTGGCGCCAGAAGATCGACGCGCCCAGAACCTTTCTCGTGCATGGCGAATTGGCGGCCATGACAGCGCTGAAGGACGCGCTGCCGGGCGAGACGTCCATGCCGAAGATCGATCAGGTCGTCGACATCTGATCAGCCGAGCGCCTTCGCCGCCTCCAGCACGGCGGCGGCGTGGCCGGCGACCTTCACCTTGGGCCAGACCGCGCGAACCACGCCCTTGCCGTCGATCAGGAAGGTCGTACGCTCCACGCCCATGTACTTGCGGCCGTACATGCTCTTTTCCTTCCACACGCCATAGGCCTCCAGCGTGGCCTTGGATTCGTCCGACAGGAGAACGACGGCGAGGCCGTGCTTGGCCTTGAAGCTGTCGTGCTTTTTCGCCGGGTCCGGCGAGACGCCGACGACAACAGCGCCAGCCTTGCCGAAATCCCTGGCCAGCCCCGTGAAATCCAGCGCCTCTGTGGTGCAGCCCGCGGTGTCGTCCTTCGGGTAGAAATAGAGGACGAGCTTGCGGCCTTTGAAATTGGCGAGCTTCGCCTTGCCGCCGCCATCGCTTTCCAGATGAAAGTCTGGCGCTTTCGCGCCAACATCAGGCATTTCGCCCATCCGCCTTCCTTTCGTCCCATTGCCCGGCCAAACGGAGCCGGACGCACGCCGATTATCGCGCGGAGCGCGCGCGGCATATAGTGGCGCTTGCGAATCCCAGCCCGGTCCAGGCCGACGCGGGTCGTGTTTGCGTAGCCGCGAAACAACAATCCGACGCCGGACGATCCAGGGAGGCGCCGTCTGTCCTTCGCCGACCTTTCGGTTTCCCTGCGACGCTGGTCGCTCGGCGCCGGCGCCGCTGCGTGCGGCGCGCTGAAATCGCGCCTGTTGCGGCGCGGCCTGTTCGTCGTCGTCTGGACAGCCGCCGGTTGCGCGCTGGTTGCGGCGATCGCATTCGGCGCTCTGGTCGCGCGGCTGCAATTTGGCCCGATCGAGGCGGACTGGCTCGGGACGCGCGTGGTGAGCGCGCTCAGCCAGAGGTTCGAGGGCGTGCAATTCTCGTTCGACGCGACCCGCATCGCGCGGACCGAGCACGGCCCGACGATCACGGTCGACCATCTTCAGGCGGTCGCCGGCGGGCGCACGATCGTCGAGGCGCCGCGCGCGGAGCTGTCGCTCGATCCGGTTGCGTTGTTGAAGCTGCAGGCGATGCCACGCCGGCTGGAAGTGTTCGATCTCGTGGTGCGCCTGCTGGTGATGCCCGACGGCGCGCTCGCGGTTTCGGCCAGCGCGCCGAGCGAGGACGCCGTCATCGTCAGCCGTCCGGCGCCGAGACCCGACCCGACGCCCGTTTCGCCCGACGCCGACGACAAGCCGCGCCGCTCGGCCATCCTGCGCGAGGCGACAGGCGCCCTGCGCGCCTTCTTCGATCTGGCGACCAGTCCGCGTTCGCCGCTGGCCGACCTGCGGCTGGTGGCGGTGCGCGGCGGCAAGCTCGTCGTCGACGACCGCACCGCCGAGCGGACCCGGACCTTCGACAATCTCGACATGGCCTTCGAGAAGACCTGGCGCGCCACGACCTTCAGCATGCATGCGGCGGGGCCCAACGGCGAGCTGGCGGCGGTGGCCAAGGCGACGGGCACGCCCGAGACCGAGCGTCGCCTCGACGTCGAGGTGAAGGGCGTGTCGATGGACGAGGTGTCGCTCGTGGCCGGCGCGCGCCGGCAGCCCGTCGAGAGCGACGCCAACCTGTCATTCCAGCTGAAATTCGTGCTCGAAGCCAATCAGGAATTGCGCGAGGCGTCGGGGCGCGCGCTGGTCGGCCCAGGCTATCTGCGGCTCGAGGACCCCGACCACGAGCCGCTGTTCTTCGACGAAATTTCCGGCGCATTCCGCTGGGATCCCTCGACCCGGCGCATTCTCGTCAGCCCGGTGCAGTTTTTCGGCGGCGAGACGCAATTCGTCATGGAAGGCGCGCTGCAATCGCCGCCACGATCCGAGGACGGCTGGCGCGTCACGCTCGGCCTCGCCAAGCCGGGCGGCATCGCCGCCGAACGGCCGGGCGAGAAGACTTTGACGATCGAAAAAGCGACTCTCGACGGACGGCTGTTTCTCGACGACAAGCGCTTCGACATCGCGCGGATCGAGCTGGTCGGCCCCGAAGTCTCCGCGGCCGCGGCCGGCGCGGTCGACTGGGTGAAAGGGGCGCATGTCCGCATGGGCGTTTCGGCCGGCCGCATGCCGCTGCGCGCGCTGCTGCGCATATGGCCGAGCATGATGGGCGCGCCGGCGCGGACCTGGCTGATCGGCCACGCGCACGCGGGCATGGTCGAGAGCGGCACGCTCAGCGTCGATTTCGACAAGACGACGCTCGACAAGATGCGGTTCGAGATTCCGCCGCCCGACGAGTCGATGAAAGCGGAGTTTCAGCTCTCGGGCGTCGCCGTCACCGCGCTACGCGGGATTCCGGATATCGTCGGCATCGACGGCGGGGGCAAAATCACTGGCCGCAGCGCTCTGTTCAAGGCGAACGCAGGCGCGATCCAGACAGGGCCCGGCCGGCGGCTGACGCTCGCCGGCGGCGTGTTCTCCATGCCGAACAACGACGGCGGACCCGCAACGCCGGCGCGGGTCGACACTCGCGTCGCCGGCTCCGTCGACGCCGTCTCCGAACTGCTGGCGCGCGAGGCGATCCGCGACATCGCGGCCATGCCGCTGGAGCCCAATTCGCTTAAGGGCCAGGTGGACGGGCAATTGCGCGTCGATTTCAAGATCGGGCCTGATGCGCGCGGCGAGGACGTGAAGGTTTTCGTCAACGCCAATGTCGCGAATTTCGCGGCCGAACACCTGATCGGCAAGGAGAGATTCGAAAATGGTTCGCTCAACGTCGTCGGCGATCCCACGGGGCTGCGCGCGACGGGCACGGGCCGCATTTTCGGATCGCCCGCTACGCTCGACCTGCGCAAGGATGTCGGCAAGCCAGCGACCGCGACGCTCGCCGCCACGATCGACGACGCGGCGCGCGCCCGCTTCGGAGTCGATCCCGCAGGCGTCAGCGGCCCGATGGGCATGAAACTGTCCGCCAAGCTCGGCGACAACGAATCCGACGCCAATGTCGAGCTCGATCTCACGCGCACGGCCTTCGACAATCCGATTCCAGGCGTTTCAAAGCCGGCCGGACGGGCGGGGCGCGCGAGCTTCACCGTCGTTCAGAAGGACAAGTCGACGCGCATCGACAATCTGGCGATCGAAGCGGGCGGCGCGTCGGCCAAGGGCGCCATCGACCTCACCCCGCAAGGCGACCTGCAGGCGGTGCGGCTGACGCAGGTGAAGCTGTCGCCTGGCGACGACATGCGCGTGGACCTGCAACGCAACGGCGATCTCTATCGCGCGACCATTCGGGGCGTGAGCATCGACGCCAGGCCCTACATCAAATCGCTCAACCAGTTCAGCGGCGGCGCGCAGAAGGGCGCCGATTTCGAGCTCGATCTGAAATCGCCCATCGTCACCGGCTTCTCGAAACAGGCGCTGACCAACGCCGACATCAAGCTGACGCGGCGCGGCGGCGCGGTGCGGCAGGTGACGGCCAGCGGACAGTTCGGCCGCGGCGCCGTCTCGGTGCGCATGAGCCCCGGCGACGGCGGGAAGCCGCAGATCGACGTCGGCGGCTCGGACGCCGGCGCCCTGCTCGCCTTTCTCGACATCTATCCGCGCATGGAAGGCGGAACGCTGAGCGCGGTCATGAGCGTCGAACAGACGGGGCTCGTCGGCACGGTGAAGATACGGTCGTTCGCGCTGCGCGACGAACCGGCGCTGCGCCGTCTCGTCAACGAAAGCGCGCCGCGCGCGGATACGCCGGCCGGCGCGAAAGTCGATCCCGCGCTTGTCGGCTTCGACCGGCTGCAGGTCGTGTTCCTGCGAAACGGCGGCCATCTGAGCCTGCGCGACGGCGTGATGAACGGGCCGAACATCGGCCTGACCGTTGAAGGCAGCGTCGACAGCGACCGCAACACGATCGCGCTCAACGGCACGTTCGTGCCGGCCTACACGGTCAACAATTTCTTCTCGAAGATTCCGGTCGTCGGCATGCTGCTCGGCGGCGGCTGGAACGAGGGCCTGTTTGCGCTGAACTACAAGGTGACGGGCCGCGCCAACGCGCCGCAGGTGTCGGTCAATCCGCTCTCCGTGGCGCCGGGCTTCCTGCGCAAGATTTTCGGCGTTCTCGACAATGTGGGCGACCAGCCGCAACGCTGAGGCGCGCTGCGTCTCGTTATCTTGCCTTCAGCAGCACATGCTTCTTCTTGCCGATCGACAATTTGATCGCTCCGTCGCGCATGTCCGCAGCGCGCAGGACGCCGCGTTCGTCGGTGACGGGCGCATCGTTGACGCGCAGGCCGCCGCTCTTGATCTGGCGGCGCGCCTCGCCCGTGGAAGCGACGAGCTTTGCTTGCACGAAAGCGGTGAGGACGCCGACGCCCGCGTCCATCTCGGCGGCTGAAATCTCGACCGTCGGCAGCGTGTCGGCGGCAACGCCTTCCTCGAAGGTTTTTCGCGCGGTTTCAGCGGCCTGTTCCGCAGCGCCGCGGCCATGCACGAGCGCCGTCGCCTCGTTGGCGAGAATCTTCTTCGCCTCGTTGATTTCCGTGCCGCCCAGCGCGGCGAGACGATTGATATCGGCCATCGGCAGGAAGGTGAAGAGCTTGAGGAAGCGCGCGACGTCGCCGTCCTCGGCGTTGCGCCAGAACTGCCAGTAGTCGTAGGGGCTCAGCATGTCGGGCTCGAGCCAGACCGCGCCGGCGGCCGTCTTGCCCATCTTGGCGCCCGAGGCCGTCGTCAGCAGCGGCGCGGTCAGCGCGTAGAGTTGCGGCGAGCCCATGCGGCGGCCGAGGTCGATGCCGGTGACGATATTGCCCCATTGATCCGAGCCGCCCATCTGCGCGAGGCATCCGTAGCGCCGGTTCAGCTCGACGAAATCGTAGGCCTGCAGGCACATGTAGTTGAATTCGATGAAGGACAGTTCCTGATCGCGCTCGAGGCGCATCTTCACCGAATCCATCGACATCATGCGATTGACCGAGAAATGACGCCCGACGTCGCGCAGGAATTCGATGTAGTTGAGTTTGGTCAGCCATTCGGCGTTGTCGGCCATGACAGCCTCCGTCTTGCCGTCGCCGAAAGTGAGGAAATTCGAAAAGATGCGCTTGATCGCCGCCTTGTTGGCGTCGATCGTCTCGATGGTGAGGATCTTGCGCGTTTCGTCCTTGCCGGAGGGATCGCCGACGCGCGTCGTGCCGCCGCCCATCAGCGGGATCGGCCTGCCGCCGCCGGTGCGCTGCAACCAGGCGAGCATCATTATAGAGAGCAGGTGGCCGACATGCAGCGAGGGCGCGGTGCAATCGTAGCCGATGTAGGAAATCAGCTCGCCCGCCTTCGCCTTGGCGTCCAGCCCCGCGAAATCCGAGCATTGATGGACATAGCCGCGCTCGATGAGGGCGGCGAGGAAATCGGACTTCGGGCGGAATTCTGCGGCGGACATGACAAACCCCTTTGCGCCGGAGGTTTAGGCGGCGGCTTGGCGGGTGGCAAGTCGGGCGGGAGGGACGCGGAGGAAAGGGATCGGCCATTCCGGCGCCAAATACACGCCCGCCAGATCGCGATATATTGCGGGCATGCGCAACGTGACGACGGCAGCCGTTTTCGCCCTCCTCTCTACTGCCGCCACAGCCGAGTCTGCGCCGTTGGGCATGTCGGTCGATCGGCTCCTCGACATTTGCGCTGCGTCTACTGTTGCGGAGGCTGCGGCCGAAGGCGATGAACTCGGCTGGCCGAGCATGGGCGACGCGCAAACCCCCGAATGGCGCCGCAATTCTCTGGCCTGCAACGGCGGTTCGGTGCGTCGATGAGCCCCAGCAGGCGGCGGCGCCGCCGGTTCACGTTTGACCCCGCCCGGCCCGCCGCAATAACGTGCCCTCTCGCCTCGCGCCGCCTTCGGGCGCCGCGCGCTCACTGGAGGATGTCGCCGACGCGGCGGCCTGGATCGTCGTGCTCGAGCTTGTCGTCGCTATCGTCCTGATCGCGCTCAATGGCCTGTTCGCCCTGTCCGAACTGGCCGTCGTTTCCGCGAAGAAATCACGCCTGCGGACTCTCGCCGACAGCGGAAGGCGGGGCGCCGCGCAGGCGCTCGCGCTGGCCGAGGAGCCCGGCCGCTTTCTCTCCACCGTGCAGATCGGCATCACGCTCGTCGGCATTCTGGCCGGCGTCTTCTCCGGCGCGGGCCTGAGCGCGCGGTTGCAGGCGGTCTTCGTGGACGCCGGCATGGCGGCGCGCGTCGCCGAACCCTTCGCCTACGCTCTCGTGATCGGCGCGATCACCTATCTGTCCGTGATCGTCGGCGAACTCGTGCCCAAGCATGTGGCGCTCGCTCACCCCGAAGCGATCGCCTGCGCGGTCGCGCCGCCCATGCGCCTGATTTCACGCGCCGCCGCGCCGCTCATCTGGCTGCTCGACCAATCCGCGAAGCTGGTGCTGCGCCTGTTCCGCGCGACGACGCCGCAGACGATGGTGACGGAACAGGACATTCGCAGCATCGTCGCCGAAGCCGAAACCGCCGGCGTGATCGAGACGGACGAACGCGCCATGATCGCGGGCGTGCTACGGCTCGGCGACCGCGACGTGCGCGAGTTGATGACGCCGCGCCCACGCGTGCAATGGATCGACATCGCTCAATCCGACGACGAAGTCCGCCGCATTCTGATCGCCAATCCGCGCTCGCGGCTGCCGGTGGCTGAGGGCGCGGTGGACAACATGATCGGCGTGGTCGACACCGGCGCATTGCTCGCGCGCGCGCTGGCTGGCGAGCCGTTCGACCTGCGCGCGGCGATCCGCAAGGCGCCTGTCCTGCCCGATACGGTCGACGCCCTGCACGCCCTGACCGTGCTGCGCGAGGCCGAGACGCCTATGGCGCTTGTCCACGACGAATACGGGCATTTCGAGGGGATCGTGACGCCCGCCGACATTCTCGACGCCATCGCCGGGGCGTTCAGGACGGACAATGCCGCGCCCGACGCCGTGCGCCGCAAGGACGGGTCGTGGCTTCTCAACGGTTCGATGCCGGCCGACGAAATGGCCGAAACGCTGGGCGTGGCGTTGCCGGCGGACCGCGATTACGAGACTGTCGCGGGCTTCGTCATCGCCCTGCTCGGCCGTCTGCCCGAGGTCGCGGACGAGGCGGCCGCGCTCGGCTGGCGCTTCGAGGTGGTCGATCTCGACGGCAAGCGCGTCGACAAGGTGCTGGCGACGCGGGCGGGCGAGCGCGCCCAATAGCGTTTTCCAAAGCATTAACCTTAATGGTTTCTGATGGCTGCGGGCGCGGTGGGACTGCGTCCGGAGTGAGCCATGTCCGCACGTACCCATTTTCCTTCGGCGAAAGAGCCGGAAAGCCATTTCTTTTTCACTGTTTCGCGCGGCGGCCGGCAGAAACGGTTCGCCCTGCGTCCCGGCGTTCTCTATGGCCTCGTCGCCGGCCTGCCGCTCCTCGGCGCCGTCTATCTCGGCGCCACCGCCTATCTGTTCTTCCGCGACGACATGGTCGCCGCGCTGATGGCGCGCCAGGCGCGCCAGCAATACGCTTACGAAGACCGGCTCGCCGCCATGCGGCTGCAACTCGACCGCGTGACGAGCCGGCAGTTGCTCGACCAGGATTCCTTCGAAGGCAAGGTGCAGCACCTGATCGCGCGCGAGGCGCAACTCGAGACGCGCACCGCCATCGTCGCTGCGCTCGGCGACCGTGTCGGCCTGTCCGCGGAGACTACCGCCTCCATAGCCCCGCCCGCCCCCAAATCGGCCCCGCGCACCGCCGAATCCGGAAAGCGCGCGCCCCTGGCGACCGGAGGCCCCGAAACCAAGGCGAACGGCTTTGCGCCCCTGCCGCAGCCGATGGACGATCTGCCGTTCAAGCCGGACAGGCCGCGCCCCGACGGATTCGAATTGCGCGGCCAGTCGGCCGAGCCACGCCAGCCGATGCGTTCCGGCGCGCTCGCGCCCGAACCTAACCGGCTGCTCGCCCAGGCCGCCGACGCCGACATATCGACGAGCGCCCGCATCGAACTTCTGGCCACCTCGCTCGACAGGATCGAGCGCCAGCAGGTCGAGGCGCTGGCGATGCTCGCCGGCCCGGCGCAGCGCAAGGCCGAACAACTGGAATCTGTGATCGCGGAAACCGGCCTGTCGGCGAGCCGTCTCAAATCGCCGGAAGGCGCGAAAGCCGCTGTCGGCGGCCCCTTCGTTCCCGCCGGCCTCGACGACCGCGGAACGCCGTTCGAGCGCCAGCTCGCCAAGGTCCAGCATGCCTTCGTCGCGCTCGACCGCATCCGCCGCGTCCTGCCTTTCGTTCCCGTGCGCAAGCCGCTGTCCGGACCGCTCGACATCACGTCCACCTTCGGCTACCGCTCCGACCCCTTCCTCGGCCGCCCTGCCCTGCATTCGGGCATGGACATGCGCGCCGAGACGGGAACGCCGGCCCGCGCCACCGCCGGCGGCACGGTCGTGACCGCGGGCTGGACCGGCGGCTACGGCAATATGGTGGAGATCGACCACGGCAACGGCCTGTCGACCCGTTATGGCCATCTCTCAGCGATCTCGGTGAGCGACGGACAGGTCTTGAAGGCCGGCGACGTGGTCGGCCGCGTCGGTTCGACCGGACGTTCGACGGGCCCGCACCTCCACTATGAAGTGCGAATCGACGATCAGGCCACCGATCCCGCGCGCTTCGTGAAGGCGGCGCGGCTGCTGTCTGCGCGCGACTGACGCCGTCCGAAGGGAATCTTAAATCCGGACATGCGATCTTCGTCCCGGGACGAAGGAGCGTCATGTCCGCCCGCAGCATATCCATCGACGCATTGCGCGGACTGGCGGTCCTGCTCGTCGCACAGCTGCATTTCCTGCACATTACCGGCGCATGGGCGGCGCTCGGCGCGCCCCCGATCCTGCTGAAGCTGACCGGCGGCGGCGAGGCGGGCGTCGATATTTTCTTCGTCCTCTCCGCCTATCTGCTCGGCGACGGTCTGCTGGCGCGCGGGCGCGACCCGCGCATCGTGACGACCTTCTACCTGCGGCGCGCCTGGCGCGTGCTG
Source organism: Rhodoblastus sp. (assembly GCA_047605445.1). Lineage (GTDB taxonomy): Bacteria > Pseudomonadota > Alphaproteobacteria > Rhizobiales > Beijerinckiaceae > JAJXWB01. The sequence continues at coordinate 5,975 of JASGFP010000063.1, read as the reverse complement.
CCGATGTACTGGATCGTGGTTTTCGCCGGATTCGCGCTGTTCGCCCTGTGGATGGCGACGACGGGGATCGCGGGCACATGGCTGTGGGCGGCGCCCTATCCGCCGCTCGTCTACCTGCTGTTTCTGCAGAACTGGGCGGCGGGCGTGACGGGCGCCGTCGCGTCCTGGTTCGGGCCGACGTGGTCGCTGGCGGTCGAGGAGCATTTCTATCTGCTGCTGCCGCTGCTCACCACGCGGCTGGAGCGCCGCACGCTGGCGTATGTCGCAATCGCGTGGATCGTCGCCGCGCCGTTGCTGCGCATCGTCTCGGAACATGCGGCCACGCCTGCGGCCGCCTATTACTGGTCGATCTGCCGGATCGACAGTTTCGGATGGGGTCTCCTGATTGCGCTAACGCTGCGCGCGGCGCCCGGTCTTGCCGCGCGCATCCGTCCGGGCTTCGCCGCGTCGGCCGGCGTCGCGCTGCTGATCGCCACACTCGTTCTATCCAGCAAAGCGCATGCGCTCGAGCGTGCGCTGACAACGAGCGCGCTCGCTCTCGCCGCCGCCTTGCTGACGCTCGCCGCCATCTCGATGCGGCCTTCCATATCCTTCGCCGCGACGCCCAACGCGCTGGTCCGCGCGCTCGCCTGGTGCGGCAAGCGCTGCTACTCGCTTTACCTTCTGCAGATGCCGGTGCTGGGACTGACGTTTCTTGCGGCCGGCTATACCGGCCCTTCGGCCGAAGCTCCCTACGGCTTCGCCATCATCGCGATCGCCGCCGTCATGACATTCGTGCTGGCGGATGTCTGCTGGCGGCGGATCGAGGAGCCCTGTATGCGTCGCGCGCCGCGGCTTGCGCCGGCTTCCGTCAAACCGATGGCTGCGACGCAAGCCGGCTGAGGCCGGTCAGTCGACGTCCTCGACCTTTTCCGGCCCGCCGCCGTGGATGCGCTGCGCAAGCGCTGCTTCCATGAAATCGTCGAGATCGCCGTCGAGCACCTCGTCCGGCGTTCCTGACGTCACGCCGGTGCGCAGGTCCTTCACGAGCTGATAGGGCTGCAGCACGTAGGAGCGGATCTGGTGGCCCCAGCCGATGTCGGACTTGGAGGCGGAGATCGCATTCGCCTCGGCCTCGCGGCGCTCCAGCTCCTGCTCGTAAAGCCGCGCGCGCAGCATGTTCCACGCGGTCGCGCGGTTCTTGTGCTGCGAACGCTCCATCTGGCAGGACACGACGATGCCTGACGGAATATGCGTGATGCGGATCGCGGAATCCGTGGTGTTGACGTGCTGGCCGCCGGCGCCCGACGAACGGAACGTGTCGATACGGCAATCGCTTTCGTTGATCTGGATGTCGATCTTGTCGTCGATCACCGGATAGACCCACACCGACGCGAAACTCGTGTGGCGGCGCGCGTTGGAATCGAAGGGCGAGATGCGCACGAGCCGATGCACGCCGGATTCGGTCTTCGACCAGCCGTGCGCATTGTGGCCTTTCACGAGAATCGTGCCGGACTTGATGCCGGCCTCTTCGCCGGCCGTTTCGTCTATGATTTCGACGCGGAACTTGTGGCGCTCGGCCCAGCGCGCATACATGCGAAACAGCATGCGCGCCCAGTCCTGGCTCTCGGTGCCGCCGGCGCCGGAGTGGACTTCGATATAGGTGTCGTTGCCGTCGGCCTCGCCCGCGAACAGGGCTTCGACCTGACGGCGCCGCGCCTCGGCGACGAGGCCCTTCAGCGCATCGACGCCTTCCTTCTCGGTTGCCGCGTCATTTTCGCTTTCGCCCAGTTCGACGAGCGTGATGGCGTCGTCGAGTTCGCTCTCGAAACGGGAGATGGACGTCAACCGATCCTCGAGTTCGTTGCGCTCGCGCATCAGCTTCTGCGCGGCGTCGGGATCGTCCCAGAAATCGGGATGTTCCGATTTGGCGTTCAGTTCGGCGAGGCGGCGCGTCGATGTTTCGACGTCAAAGATGCCTCCTCAGCAGTCCCACGGACTGCTTGATCTGTTCGACGAGGGCTTCGGGTTCTGCGCGCATGTGATTCTTTGCGAGTGGCGAGGAAATTCCTGCGCCACTCCCTACCCAAGATAGACTGCGTCAGTAAAGCCCGCCCGTGCCGGACCCCACCGACCGGTCGACGTCCGGCGCGGTCGCCGCGCCGCGCGAGGTGGCGTCGCCGATGACGGAATAGGTGTCGGGCGGCGCGGTGCCGGGTTTGAAGGCTTCCAGGATCGAGCCCTGCCCCGAGGCGCGCATGCCCGAGCGTGGATCGACCGAGATCAGCTTGATGCCCGGCGGCACGCGGAAGGGCGCGTCAGGCTTGTCCTTGAGCGCCTGCGTCATGAAATCGCGGAAAATCGGCGCGGCATAGGTCGCCGCCTGCGCCGACTTGCCGGAGCCGAGCGAACGCGGGCGGTCGTAGCCGATGTAGACGCCCACCGCCAGATCGGGCGAGAAGCCGACGAACCACAGATCCTTGGCGTCGTTCGTCGTTCCGGTCTTGCCGGCGAGGTGCTTGCCGACCGATCTGATGCTCTGGCCGGTGCCGCGCAGGATGACGCCCTCCATGATCGAGGTGATCTGGTAGGCGGTCAGCGGATCGAGCACCTGCTCGCGCTTGTCGATCAGCCTGGGCTCGGACTGATTGTCCCATTTCGCCGCGTCGCAGCCGATGCACTGGCGCTCGTCGTGCCGGTAGATCGTGTGGCCCCAGCGGTCCTGGATGCGGTCGATCAGCGAGGGCTTGATGCGCTTGCCGCCATTGTCGAGCATGGCGTAGCCGGTCACCATGCGCATCAGCGTGGTTTCGCCCGCGCCGAGCGAGAGCGAGAGATAGGGCGCCATATCGTCGTAGATGCCGAAGCGCTTGGCGTATTCGACGATCAGCGGCATGCCGACGTCCTTGGCCAGACGCACCGTCATCATGTTCTTGGAATGCTCGATGCCGTAGCGCAGCGTGTGCGGCCCGGTGCCCTTGCCCTCGAAGTTTTCCGGCCGCCAGATTTCGCCGTTGCCCTGGTCGATCTCGATCGTCTCGTCGAGAATGACTGACGATGGCGTATAGCCGTTGTCGAGCGCGGTCGCGTAGACGAAGGGCTTGAAGGCCGAGCCCGGCTGGCGCTGCGCCTGGGTGGCGCGGTTGAACTCGGACTGGTCGAACGAGAAGCCGCCGACCATGGCGAAGACGCGGCCCGTATAGGGGTCCATCGCCATCAGCGCGCCGGAAATATCGGGCACCTGGCGCAGCCGGTACTGGCCCGGCGCCTTGTCGATTGGCTCGACATAGACGACGTCGCCGACGCTGAAGGCCGTGCGCGGCGACTTGCCGGTCCAGGCCATGCCGTCGCGGTTTATGACGCCGGTCTCGCGCTCGCGCACGAGTTCGCCCGATTTTTCCTTCGCCGGCTGCAGGCCGATGCGCGCCTGCGTGTCCGTCGCGTCGAGCACGACCGCCAGACGCCAGGGCTTCACGTCGCCGAGCGCGGGAATCGCGCCCAGCGGCGGGCCCCAGTCGCCGGCCGTCTCGATATGCTGCATGGCGCCGCGATAGCCCTGCGCCTCGTCGAAGCGAACGAGGCCGTTGACCAGCGCCTTGCGCGCCCAGACCTGCATCTGCGGATCGAGCGTCGTGCGCACCGACAGGCCGCCCTCGTAGAGCTTCTTGTCGCCGTAGCGGTCCGACAATTCGCGACGCACCTCTTCGGCGAAATAGCCGGCCACATAAGTGTTGGGCGAGAGCGCGCGCGGATTGACGCCCAGCGGCTCGGCGCGCGCCTTGTCGCCATCTTCCTTCGAGACATAGCCGTCCTCGACCATGCGCTTGATGACGTAGTTGCGGCGGTCGATCGCCTTGTCGCGATTGCGGAACGGGTTGAGGTCGCTCGGCGCCTTGGGCAGCGCGGCGAGATAGGCGGCTTCGGCCACCGTCAGCTCGTGCACCGACTTGTTGAAATAGTTCAGCGCCGCGGCGGCGACGCCGTAATTGCCGAGGCCGAGATAGATTTCGTTGAGATAAAGCTCGAGGATCTTCTCTTTCGGATAGGCGGCCTCGATGCGGAACGAGATCAGCGCCTCACGAATCTTGCGCTCGACGGAACGCTCGTTGCCGACGAGGAAGTTCTTGGCGACCTGCTGGGTGATCGTGGACGCGCCCTGCACGTGCTTCTGGCCCTGCACCAGGATCATCACGGCGCGCGCGATGCCTTCGGGGTCGACGCCGTTGTGCGTGTAGAAATTCTTGTCTTCGGCGGCGATGAAGGCCTGCTTGACGAGCGGCGGAATCGCGTAGCTCGGCAGATAGAGACGGCGTTCGCGCGAATATTCGGCGAGAATCGAGCCGTCGCCGGCATGGACGCGCGTCATCACCGGCGGCTCGTAATTCTTCAGCTGCGCGGTGTCGGGCAGGTCCTTGGAATAGGTGTAGATGACGCCGGCGACGACCACGGCGCCAAGCACGAACAGAATCGCGCCGGTCGCAAACAGGAAGCCGAAAAAGCGGCCGATCATCCGCATATCGTTGGTCTCTGCGCTGAGGTCACTGATAAAACGCCCGGTCTTGCGTCATCCGACGGCGCGGACGACCCGCGTCCGACATCCGCCCGTGCTGACGCGCCGACCTGTCCGCCCCTTCGGACAGAGCGCTACGCTCCGGCGGCTCATCCATATACGCAACGCGCCGGCCGATCCACACGAAAACGCGACCGCTTGATGCGCATAAACTATGGTGGATTCAGGGCGCGGCGCCGGGCCGAGCGGCGGCCGGACTTCAGCGCCCCGCCAGACCGGCGCTCAACTCGGGCCGCGGCGTCTTTTCCTCGACGCCGGCGGCGCTGCGGCTGAAATAGCGCTCGACCGCGTGCGCGATCCGGTCCGCGGCCGTCTGGCGCCAGGCCTCGGAAGTCAATTTGGCGAGATCGCGCTCGTTGGAGAGATAACCGAGTTCAAGCAGGACGGAGGGAACGTCCGGCGCCTTGAGCACGACGAAACCTGCGGAGCGAACCGGATTCTTGTTCGAATCCCCGGCCGCCTTCCAGAAATCGATCAAGCTGGTCGCAAACTGATGGCCGATCGCGCGCGTCTCGCGGCGCGTCAGGTCGAACAATATGTCGCTGACGTCGCCGATCTCTTCGGAATCGGCCATGCCGCCGGCTTTGTCGGCGGCGTTTTCGGTCGCGGCAACCCGCGCCGCCTCGGCGTCCGAAGCGCGGTCGGAAACCGTGTAGACGGTCGCGCCGTGCACCGAAACCTCGTTCAGCATGTCGGCGTGGATCGACAGGAACAGTTTCGCATTGGCCTTGCGCGCCATTTTCACGCGGTCGCCCAGCGGCACGAATTCGTCGCCGGTGCGCGTCAGCAAGGTCCGCGCGCGGCCGCCTGCCTCGAGTTTGGCTGCGAGCCGCCGGGCGACGTCGAGAACGATGTCTTTTTCGTTGATGCTTTTCGCGCCGACGGCGCCCATGTCGACGCCGCCATGGCCGGCGTCGATCACGATCAAAGGCTTCGCCTGCTCCTGCGGCGGCGCAATCGGCTCGTCGCGCGCGGGCGCCTTCTGCAATTGCGCGGCGCGGGCGGCGCGCGCGGCGGCGCGGAAGGAATCGGCCGGCGTCTGGGCGAGTTCGACCACGAGGCGGGCCGCCCCTCCCGATTGCGTCGGTTCGGCCGTCGCTTTCACGATCCGGGCGGGCTCGGCCAGGTCGAACACGATTCGGGAGCGGCCGGGCGCAAACTGGCCGAAGCGGAAGCTCGGCACGAGCGGCGCCGATTCGGATTTCCCGCGCGGGGACGGCGCGCGGCCGTTGGCGGGATCGATCAGAAAGGCGGCTTCCGGCAGTTCCACGACGACCCGGCTCGGGTCAGCGAGAACATAGGCGTCGACCGCCACGGGCCGATTGAGGTCGAAGACGATTTTCGCCGTCGTTGCAGAGCGTTCGATGCTGGCGGACGTCACCGCCACGGCGGGGGCGCCGTCGCGCGCCGCCGACCGCGCGCCGAC
>JASGFP010000062.1:0-23611 GCA_047605445.1 Rhodoblastus sp. | reverse complement strand
CTGCCGATCGCCGAGGCGCCGCCGAAGCCGCGAATCCAGCGCGCCAGCACCGCCGGCGGCGTCCGCGCGAACAGGCGCAGCAGCCAGTAGCCGCCGACAAGAATCGCCATGGCGATGATGAGTTGCGGCACGTCAGCCTCGCTTGCCCATCTGCGCGATCAGAATTTTCGCATCGGCATTGCCCTTTTTCGCCTGCGCCTCGAGCGCCGTAAAGCCGCCCGCCGCATAGGACGCCGCCGCCGCCAGCAGCGAGGCGAGCTTTCTCGGCGCGGACGCGTCGAAGGCGGCGTAGGCGCCGCCGGTCAGCCGCGCGATCTCCTGAAAAGCCGCACGCGCCTGCGCGTCGCCGCCCTCCTGGAACAGGAAGGCCTTCACGCCGCGTAGCGCCAGTTCGCCGGCCACCGCGCAGAGCCGGTCGACATTCTCCTCCATCGCGTCGCCAACGAAGACAAGCGCGCCGACAGGCGCTGCCTTGGCCTCGTCGCGGGCGTGGCGCAGCACCTTTTCGATCTGCGTATTGCCGCCGCGGCAGTCGATCTTCGACATGACGGCGGCGAGCCCCGCCCCCTGCGACACGAAGCGCGAGGCGCGACATTCCATCAGGCCCCGGAAATAGACGAGTTGCACGTCCAGCCCGCCCAGCGCCTCGGTTTCGGTAAACATGCGCTGCTGCAGGCTCTGCGCCATGTCCCAGGTCGGCTGGCGGCTCATGGTGGCGTCGAGTGCGAAGATCAGCCGGCCCCTGCCCTGCGACGGCGCGGGAACGCCCGAGGCGTGGGAGAGAAAGGAATCGACCTCCGCGCTCGCCTTGCGCGCGCTGTCAGGAAGCTGGCTCATGTCGTCGTTCCGCATCGGCCGGGCCCCATAGATCGTATCGCTGGCCGGCGCGCGCAAGAGCCTCAGAGCAAGCCGAGGTCGCGCAGCTCGCGCCGCAATTCCTCCGGCATCTCGGCGATCGCGCCGGAGCCCTTGCCCAGATCGGGCGGCGCATCCTTGGCGGCGAGGTAGCGCCAGCCCTGGAACGGCCGGCACGGGCGCGGATGGACGGGAACGACCACGCCGTCCAGCACCAGGTCGGTGCGCCCTATTCCATCGGCGCCGACGACCGGCCGCATGTCGAGAAGCCGCTCGCGCGCGGCGATCTGCCCCTTGATGACCCAGTAGAGCGAGCCGCCGTCGAGCAACTCACCGCGGCGCTTGGGCGTCATGCGGGTCGTGTGGATATGCTCGGGCGTCTCGCCGCGCTTCTTCTTCGCGGCGGCGCGCTGGGCGATCCAGTTCTGGAGATCGGAGATGGATTCGGCGCCGACGGAGAGCTTGAGGAGGTGGAGGGGCATGGGGAAAAGCAACATCCGCAATCAGGAGGCGACGCCGACATAAGGAACGCCGAGAGCCATACTACCGATGCGACCTCGAAATTCTCGTCGCAAGGTCGCGCAAAGCGGGCGGATGCGGCGACCTTTCCGGCTTCGTCCAGAAGGCGCATTCGTCGCTTCTGCGACAGGGCCGACGAAAATTCCACGCATGACCATCCAAATGGTCAGATACGCCGTTCGATCCGGCCTTTCGACGCTATCCCCGCCCGACGAACGGCATCTTGGTCGCCATGATCGTCATAAACAGCACGTTGGATTCCAGCGGCAGGCCCGCCATGTGCGCCACCGCATTCGCCACATGCTCGGGGTCCATCACCCCTTCCGGCGCGATCTGGCCGTTGGCCTGCGGAACGCCCGCCTTCATGCGGCCGCCCATGTCGGTGTCGGCGTTGCCGATGTCGATCTGCCCGCAGGCGATGTCGTATTTGCGGCCGTCGAGCGCGGTCGATTTCGTCAGGCCCGTCATCGCGTGCTTGGTTGACGTGTAGGGCGCGCTGTTGGGGCGCGGCGCATGGGCCGAGATCGAGCCGTTGTTGATGATGCGCCCACCCATCGGCTTCTGGTCGCGCATGATGCGGAAGGCGTGCTGCGTGCACAGGAAGGCGCCGGTGAGATTGGTGTCGACCACCGCCTTCCATTGCGCGAAGGTCAGATCTTCGAGATTGATCGGCGGCGCGCCGACGCCGGCGTTGTTGAACAGCATGTCGAGGCGCCCGAACTCGGCTTTCACCGCCGCAAACAGCGCATCGACCGACTGGGGATCGCCGACATCGCAGACGATTCCGATCGCCTTGCCGCCATGCTTGCGCGCTTCCGCCGCCACCTGGTCGAGCAGTTCCTTACGGCGCCCCGTGACGGCGACGTCCCATCCGGCTTTGGCGAGCGCAATCGCCGAAGCCTTGCCGATGCCGGCGGAACCGCCGGTGATGAGAGCGACCTTGCGTTGCGACATGTTTCCTCCAGTTCTTCTTGTCAGGGCTGCGGCTCGAAACGCGGAATGCGCCACGTCTCCGCCGCCGCGCCCGCCATCCATTTTTTCCAAGCCGGCGTGGCCATCGTCGCATCCATGTAGGCGCGCGTCGCAGCCGACACGTTCGGCTGATAGACGTCGAACCGGCAGACCACCGGCGCATACATCGCGTCGGCGGCGCTGAAGGCGCCGAACAGGAACGGCCCGCCCTGCCCGAATTTTTCGCGCGCGTTCGTCCACATAGCTTCGATGCGCGCGATGTCGGCGAGCGTCTCGACCGAGAAATCCACTGGTCCCTTCCGGCGATGCACGACCATGCCGCATTGCTGGCGCAACGCCTGGAAGGACGAATGCATTTCCGCCGCCATCGACCGCGCGAGCGCGCGCGCCTTGGGATCGCGCGGCCAGATCGCCCGATCGGGAAATTTTTCCGCGACATATTCGCAGATCGACAGCGAATCCCAGACCGTCACGTCGCCGTCGATCAGCGTCGGAACCTTGCCCGACGGAGCATATTTCAGGATTTGTTCCTTCGAGCCCTCGACGTACAGCGGGATGACGATCTCGTCGAAATCTATGCCGAACGCCTCAAGCAGCATCCACGGCCGCATCGACCACGACGAATAGCTCTTGTTGCCGATGACGAGAGTGAGGCTCATGCGTGCCGGTCCATCGCGCTGTCGCGCTTGGTGTCGCGCATCGTCGAATAGACGAGGAACGACAGGAAGATCACGCCGGTCAGATACCAATAATACCAGTCGGCGTGGCCGATCTCCTGCATCTTCAGCGCCACCCAGTCGGCCGTGCCGCCGAAGATCGCCACCGTGATGGCGTAGGGCAGACCGACGCCCATCGCGCGCACGTTGGTGGGGAAAAGTTCGGCCTTCACAACCGCGTTGATCGAGGTGTAGCCGGCCACGATCAGCCATGCGAGACAGACGATGAGAAAGGCGGTCAGGATCGCCTTGATCCGGCGGCCCATGTCGGAATAGTCGATCGCGCCGTCAGGCGTCTGCGCGGCGTCGCTCATGCATCGTTTCCTCCATCGGTCGCCATGCGCCTCAGCCGCCCTTGGGCGCCTTGGGAACCCAGGCCTCGGTCGGGCCGCCGGCCTTCTTCCAGGCGCCGTAGCCGCCCGCGATGTGGGCGACCGGCTTGAGGCCCATCTTCTTGGCCGTCTGCGCGGCAAGCGCCGAGCGCAGGCCGCCGGCGCAGAAGAACACGAATTTTTTGTCCTCCTGGAACTTCGGCTTGGCGTAGGGGCTCGCGGGGTCGATCCAGAATTCCAGCATGCCGCGCGTACAGTGGAACGCGCCCGGCACATGGCCATCGCGCTCCAGTTCGCGGGGGTCGCGAATGTCGACAAAAGTGACGTCGCCGTTGCCGTGCAACGCGATCGCCTGTTCGACCGTCAGCGTCTCGATCTCGGCGTTCGCCTCGTCGACCAGCTTCTTGATTCCGACGGTGATTTCTTGCGTCATGGGCGTCCTCCTGCCACAGATTGACGGGAGCGCGCGCCAAAAATCAACTGCGCGCAGGGCCTGCCAGACCGGACCTTTCGACATGCTGCTTTATTCGGCGGACGCGGCCGCCTTCATCGCCTTTCTCGCGGCATGGATCGGCTATGCGCGCTTCGTGAAACTCCGTCACGACCGCAAGCCCGGCCTCAACGCGCTGATGAACGGGCAGCGCGCCGTCTGGATGAGCGAGATGGCGCGGCGCGAGGTCCGCATCGTCGACGCCGCTATTACCTCGACGCTCCAGAACGGCACCGCCTTCTTCGCTTCCGCCTCGCTGATCGCCATCGGCGGCGCGGCGACGGTGCTGCGCTCCACCGAAGACGTGCTGCGCCTGTTTGCGGAAATCCCCTTCGCGCCATCGATCTCGCGCGGCCTGTGGGAGATGAAGACGATCGGGTTGATCGCGATCTTCGGCTACGCCTTCTTCAAGTTCGGCTGGTCCTACCGGCTCTACAATTACTCGGCGATCCTGATCGGCGCGACGCCGCCGGCGTCTTCGCCGGACGCGGCGGCGCGCGAAAACGCCGCGCGGCGCGCCGCCCGCATGAGCACGGTCGCCGGCCGCCATTTCGCCGAAGGCCAGCGCGCCCTCTTCTTCTCCTTCGCCTATCTCGGCTGGTTTCTCGGTCCGTGGGTCTTCATGCTGACGACGGCGCTGATCATGGTGGTGATCTACCGGCGCCAGTTCCATTCCGATGCGCTCGACGCGCTCACCGATGTGGACGGGCCCACGAAATCTTGACGTGGCGGCCCCGCACGCGCATCAGCGGATATGCCCGAAAGACAAGATTCGAACGCCGACGGCGACATTGTCGCAGCCGCCATTTTCGCCGAGATCGCCGAGCGCGGCGCCGCCAGGACCATTTCGCCGGAAGACGCCGCCAAACGCATCGCGCGCGAGCGCGGCGAGGACGATCTGGGCTGGCGCAAATGGCTGCCGCGCGCGCGCAGCGCCGCCAAGGGTCTCGCCCGCGAAGGCCGGCTCGTCATCTACCGCAAGGGCAAGCCGGCCGATCCCGACGACGTGAAGGGCGTGATCCGGCTGGGACTGCCGCGCAGCGATTGAACGAGCCGCGAGCCTTGCAGGCTCGTATTCCGAGGCGAGCCTGAAGGCTCGCAGTCCATCACGGCGCCGGAAACAGCGCCGAACTTTTGCCGGCGAGCCAGTAGGACACGAGCCCGATCCATTCGTGCGAAGCCGTCTCCAGCACGCGGAAGGCTTCGCCCGGCCGCCTGAAGCCGATGTAGTCGCCGGATCCGCCGCCCGTCTGGTAGTCCACGGGATAGGGAATCACGTCGAAACCGATCTTGCGGAAAATGCCGACCGAGCGCGGCATGTGCGTGGCCGATGTGACGAGCAGCCATCGCTCGCCCGGCTTCGGCTGCACCAGTTCCTTGGTGAAGATCGCATTCTCCCATGTGTCGCGCGAGCGGTCCTCGAACGACATGCGATCGTCGGGTACGCCGAGCGACTTCCAGAGCATCCGCGCGACATCGGATTCCGTCCAGGCCGCCGGGTTCAGCCGCCCACTCCCGCCGGAAAAGACCAGACGCGCCTCAGGAAAGCGCCGCAGCAACGCGACCGGTTCGGTCAGCCGTTCGGCGGCGTCGTTGAGCGCCGGCGTATGGCGCGCCCGCGAAACCCCCTCGTCCATCGCCCCGCCGAGCACGATGATCCCCGTCGGCGCCTGCGTGAGCTCTGGTTGCGGAAAGCGGTCTTCCAGCGGGCGCACGAAAGTCATCGCCAGCGGCGTGACGGCGAACAGCACGATGACGACGGTCATCGCCGTGGTCAGAACTCGCCCCGCGCGCTTCCAGCGCGTCCACAACAGCGCGACGCCGACCGCCAGCAGCTCGAAGAATATCTGCGGCGCCTGCGCCATCACGCCGAGCGTCTTGGCGATTACGAAGAACACGACGAATCCCTTGAAAAGATGAACGAGGCTAGCCGTCCCACGCGACCCAGCCGGTGTCCACCATGCGTCCGTTGCGGCGGCGCAATCCGGAAATTGCGGCCATGTCCGCCTGCGAAAGCGTGAAATCGAACACGCCGAAATTGTCGCGGATGTGCGCCGGCGATCCCGAACGCGGAATGGCGGCCACGCCCTGCTGCAGATGCCAGCGCAGCACGACCTGCGACGGCTTGGCGCCCACGCGCTGCGCAACCTCCATGACGACCGGCTCGGCCAGGAGATCGCCCTTGCCGAGCGGCGAATAGGCGACGAAGGCGAGGCCATGCCGCTTGCAGGCGGCGATGACGGCGCTCTGGTCGAGCCGCGGATGATATTCGCACTGGTTGGCGACGAGCGGCTCGCTCGCCAGCGCCAATGCCTGCTCGAGCAGCGCGACCGGAAAGTTCGAAACCCCGATATGCCGCGCCAGTCCGCGCCTGCGCGCATTGCACAGCGCGGCGACGGACTTCTCCAACGAAATGGATGCGTTCGGCCAATGGATCAGCAGCAGGTCGACGGCGTCCAGGCCGAGATCGCGCAGGCTCGCTTCCGCCGAACGTTCGAGCGCGCCGGCGCCGATGTCGTCGCGCCAGACTTTCGTGGTCACGAACACATCGTCGCGCTTCAGGCCCGAGGCGCGCAGCCCCTGCCCCATCGCCTTCTCGTTGCCGTACATGCGCGCCGTATCGATATGGCGATAGCCGCAGGCGAGCGCCGTTTCGACAGCCGCAACACAATCGGCGCCGCGCAGCTGCCACGTGCCGAAGCCGAGCGCGGGAATGCGCGCGCCGTTGGCGTCGATGACGCTCTGCGCGATCATGCGCCCGCCAGAGGCCGCCGCGCCCAGATCACATGCCCCGCCGCGCCGGCCGGCGCCTGGTCGCGCGGAACGCCGAAGAAGCGGACGGCGATTTCCTGGCTGTTGAAATCCTCCTGCTCCGTCAGCCGCAGCGCGTGGAGGTCGCGCGCGAGTTCCTGCGGCGCGAAGAAGCCGACGATTGGCTCGCCGACCGCCGCGACGCGTTCGAGCAATTCCTCATGGAACGCCCGCGCTTCGCCCTGATCCCGTTCGGCGCCCTCGGTGTAATCGAAAACGACTTCCGCGCCCGGCGCTTCCGAAATCGTGCGCAAGGTCGCCATGGCGGCTTCTCGCGTGAGGTAGGGCGTCACGCCGAGCCACATGAAGAAAATCGGCGCCGCGCGATCGACCCCGGCGCGCGTCAGCGCTTCGCCGAGATCGTCGCGCTCGAAATCGCAGGGCGCAAAGGTCAGCGACGGCGCCTCGACGCTCATCGCGGCGATGCGTTCACGCTTCCAGGCCTGCGTGGCCGGATGATCCACCTCGAAGACCCGCAGGCCTTCGGCCGCATGCGGATTGCGCAGGCCGAACGTGTCGAGCCCGGCGCCCAGGACCACCACCTGCCGCACGCCGCGCGCGACGGCCGCCGCGATCCTGCGTTCGGCGAGCCGCGAGCGGGCGGCGATGAACAGCCGCATCCGCCGGCGCCGCTCGTCGCCGCCATCGCGCGCGGCGGCTTCCTCCGGCGTCACGCCGAGGATCGCGCAGGCGAAGGGGTCTTGAAACACGAGCCCGCGTTCCAGCGTCTGGTGCGCGGCGCGGTGGAGGGCCGCGCCGAGCGCGGTGCGGCTGAACTGGTCTTCGATCATGGAAGAACACCGAATGACGAAAGGATTTGCGAGAAGAGCCGGGCGCGGGCGCCCCGCTCCCTATTCGCTACTCCCTATTCGCTGTTCGCTCAATTCGCGGCCAGCCAGGTCTGCCATTCCTTCGCCGAGCCGTGGAAGCAGTTGCGATCCACCTTGCCGACGATTCCGGGCACGGCGCCGTCCGACTGGTACTGCCAGAAATGCCATTTGCGCGAGCCGTAGCGTACGTGCGGGCGGTTCTTGGTCGAACGGACCCAGATCGGATATTCGCTGAGCGCGCCGTCGGACAGGATCGCCTCGTAGAAATCGACGGTCGTGTAGATGATCGGCCGCTTGCCGTAATGGCGCTCCATCTCCTGCAGCATCAGCCGCATCTCGGGGATGGCCTGCTCGGGATAGATCGTGCGCTTGCAGGTGCTCGAAGTCGGCGTCGCCTCGACGTCCAGCACGGGCGGCAGGGCGTCGGGCTCGCGCGGCACATTGGCCTTGAACCACGCCATCTCCTGCTGCCACGGCCGGCACCAGTAGACGAAATGATACGCGCCGCGCGGCACGCCGGCGGCCTTGGCCCCGGCCCAGTTCTCGCGGAACTTGGAGTCGATATGGTCGGCGCCCTCGGTCGCCTTGATCCAGGCGAATTGCACATCGGAATTGGCGACCGCCTGCCAGTCGATATTGCCCTGGTATTTCGAGACGTCGATGCCGTGGATCTCGAAATCCTTGCTGTGGTCCAGGGCCTCGCTCGGCTTCACCGAATGCGTCGGCGCGTAGGAAATGGCCGAGGACCGGAAGCGCTGCTTGCTGGAGAGCTGCGAATCCACGGCGGAGCCGCACCCGGCGAGCGCGGCGGAGAGGGCGAGCGCCGCAAATACGCGCAGCGGCTGGCGGAGGTCGAAGGTACGCATCATCGGCGCAAATTATCCCTCTCGGGGTAACGAGTCGTTAATGCGCGGCTTACGGTGGGGTCTCCTCCGGGCCGACGGGGTCATTTTAGCCCGAAATACAGCGTCGCGAAGCTCAAAAACGAGAAATAGCCGACGATGTCCGTCACCGTCGTCACGAAAGAGCCGGAGGAGACGGCCGGATCGATCTTGAACCGCTCCAGCGCCAGCGGCACCAGAATGCCGCCGAAGGCCGCCGCAATCAGATTGGTGAGCATGGCCGCCGCGATAACGAAGCCCAGCGCCGGCAGGCCGAACCAGAGCGCCGCGCCGATGCCGGTCAGAACGCCGAAGGCGAGTCCGTTGAGCGCGCCGACCAGGAATTCGCGGAAAATGATCTTTGCGGCGTTGGCGCGCGACATTTCGCGGGTGGCCAGCGCGCGCACGGCCACGGTCATGGTCTGGGTGGCCGCATTGCCGCCCTGGCTGGCGACGATGGGCGCGAGAATGGCGAGCGCGACCATCTTCTGCAATTCGCCCTGGAACAGCCCGAGCACGGACGACGCCATGAACGCCGTGACCAGATTGACGAACAGCCAGACGAACCGCCCCCGCGCGACCGAGAAGATCGGGTCGCTCAATTCCTCGCGCCGGCTGACGCCGCCGAGGGCCTTGATGTCCTCGTCCGCCGCCTCCTGGATGACGTCGACGATGTCGTCGATGGTGATGACGCCGACGAGCCGGTCGGCCTCGTCCACCACGGGCGCGGAGACGATGTTGTAGCGCTCGAACATGCGCGCCACTTCCTCCTCGTCCTCGTCCACGCGCACATGCCGGCGGTCGCGCATGATGGCGTCGAGCCGCGTCGAACGCGGCGTGCGCGCGAGCTTGTCGAGGAAGACATTGCCGAGCAGGCGGTGGCCGGGATCGACGATGAAGATCTCGAAGAAGGAATCCGGCAGTTCCTCCTGGTCGCCCTCGCGCAGATGGTCGAGCGCCTGCCCCGCGGTCCAGAACGGCGGCGCGGCGACCAGCGTCGTCTGCATCAGGCGTCCCGCGGAATTTTCGGGATAGTCGAGCGAGCGGCGCAGCGCCGAGCGCTCGACCGCCGGCATGGCCTGCAGGATTTCCTCGCGGTCGGACCTGTCGAGGTCTTCGAGCAGCGCCACCGCGTCGTCATGCTCGAGCTCGCTGACGCCTTCGGCGACGGTTTCGGTCGGCAGTTCCTCGAGAATCTCGTCGCGGACGTTGTCCGGAACTTCGGTCAGCGCGGCGAAGTCGAATTCGTCGCCCATGAGCTCGACGAGCCGCGGCCTGCTGTCGGCGTCGAGCGCCTCGATGAGCGCGCCCATGTCGGCTTCGTGCAATTCGCCGGCGAGCGCGAGCAATTGCGCCTTGTCGCCACCCGCGACCGCCTTCTCGACCGAGGCTACGAATTCGGCGCGTAAGGCGCCGTCCTCGTCGCGGAACGGCCAGTGGGTCTCGTCGCCTTTGGGGTCTTCGGACTTGTCGGCCATGGATCACCGCAACGCACGCTTATCGCGGGCGCCACTTAGACCCGATTCGGCGGGGCTGGCGATTGTTTTCGGGCGGGCCGCTCAGTAAGCGCCGCTGCCGACCAGCGGATGAATGCCGCCGAGATCGGACTTGCCGCGCCTGCCCTTCGCCGTCCGCGGCATGGGCGCCGCCTTCGCCCGCGCCTGCTTCTTCGCGATGAGCGTGATCGCAGGCGCAGCCTGCGACAGAACGGTTGGCGCAGATTGCGCGGCGGGCAGCGCAAGCGCGGCGGGCGCGCCCAGCGTCAGGGCCACGAGGACTGAAATGAATACGCGCATGAAAAACCCCGATCCGGAGCGCCGCGCCGCGAGCCTAGCACGGGCGGACGCGCCTGCGCCAAGACCCGGTCCTGCCAAGACCCGGTCCTGCGCCAAAGCCTCACGCCCGCGCGGTCGGCCGGCTTGTCACCAGATCATACCAGCGCGTGAGATTGGTCAGGTCGTCTGGAATTTTCGATCCCGTGCCCTTCCCCAACAGGAAGGCGCATTGCGCGGTGATGTCGGCGACGGTGTAATGATCGCCGGCGATATAGGGGCGGTCCTTCAGTTCGCGATTGAGCCAGGCCATGCGCTCGAGCGCCTGCGCCTGCCGCACGCGGCCGTATTCGGGCACCTGCGGCCGCCTCCCCGCCCAGAACGGATTGAGGTGAATGAAGACGTCCTGCATCGGCAACTGGATTTCCAGCTCCATCCGCCGGTTCCACATTTCGATCTGCGCGCGTTCCATCGTCGTTGTCCCGAACAGCGGCGGCTCGGGATGCAATTCCTCGAAATAGCGACAGATGGCGATGGATTCGGCCAGATAGGTGCCGTCGTCGAACGCGAGCACCGGCATCAGGCCCATCGGATTGATGGCCAGATAGCTCTCGGCCTTGTTCTCGCCCTTCATCATGTCGACGAATTCGGAGGGGATCGTCACACCCTTCTCCGCCAGAAATATGCGGACGCGGCGCGGGTTCAGGCCGTTCTTGAGATCGTAGAGTTTCATGCGTCTCCCCTGTCGAGCGGGAGAATGCGTCAGCCGCCGGGCTACTTCAACGGAAGATATAGATCGGTGATGAGGTCCTTGGGCGCAGCCTCGATCGGCGTATTGATATAGATTTCGTAGCAGGGCCGGTCGGCCGCCTCGCGGCCTGAGCCCGGCAGCCAGACGCCGAACAGCCAGTCGTAGGCCGCGCCGAGTTCGGCATAGGGCCCGCGATGGCGCAGCACGGCGTAATCGCCGGCAGCGAGATCGAACCGCTCCAGCGGCGGCGCGATCGGCGTCTCCGCGGCGACGGAACGCCCGGCCAGCGAGCGGCATTCGCCAGGCGGCGTGATCGTGGCGTCGTCGAAATAGACCGCGACATTGTACTGGCTGGGGCCGTAGAGCCCGCGCGTCGTCAGCACGTTGTGAAGTTCACCGAACGCACGGCCGATTTCCATGTACGGCCCGCGAAAGCGGACGCCCGCGACGATGAGAGCCGGGGACGGCCTGATTTCGATGTCACGCATGAGCGAACTTTCCTTGGTTCGAGCGGCGCCCGTTTCCGCATAGCCGCCCTCGCGCCGGTAGCGCGCCGGCGGCATGCCGAATTTCGTCTTGAACACGCGGGAAAACGCCGCCGCGCTGTCGTATTTCGCGCGCGCCGCAATGCGCGGTATGGACAGGGTCGTCTGCGTCAATTCGTAGGCGGCGCGTTGCAGGAGCAGCCGCCGAACCGTCGCGAAGGCGGTTTCGCCATGCAGCGCGTGGTAGATGCGATGCCAGTGATGCGGCGACAGGCAGGCGATTTCGGCAAGGCGCACGAAATCCAGATCCTCGTCGAGATGATCGTAGATGTAGGCGCGCACGCGGCCGAGCCGCTCATTGTAATCTCCCCTTGTCAGGCCCTTCGCCATCGCCCCGTTCTCCATTCGCGAGACGCTAGCAAAGCCCGGATTGATAAATCTTGCGGATTTCACGCCCCGAGCGCGCCGGCGATCTCCGAATCCGCCCCGTCCGGCGCAAGCCAGCGGAAATCCGGCAGTTGATGCCGCGCGAAGGTGAATTGCCGCTTGGCGTAGGCGCGCGTGTCGGCCTGTCCCCTCGCGATGGCGTCGGCCAGCGCCATTTCGCCGCGCAGATGCGCCATCAGCGCCGGCGCGCCGTGCGCGCGCATGATCGGCAGCGCCGGATCGAGGTTGCGCGCGGCGAGCGCGGCGGCTTCCTCCAGCGCGCCCCTCCCGATCATCTGCACGAAGCGCCCGTCGATCGCCGCCCGCACGGCCTCGCGCTCCGGCGCGAGAAAGAATCCGCGCCACGCGCCCGCTGGCAGGATCGGCGCGGCGCGGAACTCCTGAAACGACAAAAGCGGCCGTCCGGTCGCCTCCAATACTTCGAGCGCGCGAAGAATGCGCTGCGGGTCGGTCGGCCGCAGGCGTGCCGCCGTCGCGGGATCGAGCGCCGAAAGCCGGGCGTGCAATTCGGTCGGCGCAACGCCCTCCGCCGACGCGCGCACCCGCGCCCGCACCTCCTCGGGCGTGCGCGGAATATCCGACAGGCCCTGCGTCGCGGCCTTGAAATACAAGCCTGTGCCGCCGACGACAATCGCCAGCCGCCCTGCCCGCTCCAGCGCCGCCATCAGCGCGGAAAAATCGTCGAGCCAGCGCCCGACCGAATAATTCTCCGCCCCGTCCACGCGCCCGTAGAGCTGATGTTCGGCCGCGGCCTCGTCTTCAAGCGTCGGCCGCGCGGTCAGCACCCGCAGGTCTGCATAGACCTGCATGGAATCGGCGTTGACCACGACGCCGCCGGTCCGGCGCGCCAGAGCCGTCGCCACGGCGGACTTGCCGCTCGCCGTCGGGCCTGCGATGAGAATGGCGCGAATCCGCCCCATGAAATCCAATCCAGCGATCTGATGTCCAAACCCCTTTCTCACGTCGCCACGCTCGTCTGCAATCCACAGGCGCCGATCCTGAACGGTGCGCTCGCCGGACGCGCCCGCGCGGCGCTCGCCAACGCCGGCGCCGTGGCGTGGCTGAACGACGGCGTGGCCGCCGACATCGCCTTCGCGCCGGAAGGCGGCTTTGAAGTCGTGGAGATCGAAACGCTTCTGCGCGCCGCGCTCGACCACGCGCCCGTCGACATCATCGTCCAGCCGCTCGAAGGCCGGCGCAAAAAACTGTTCGTCGCCGACATGGATTCCACAATCATCGGCCAGGAGTGCATCGACGAACTCGCCGACCTCGTGGGCGTGAAGGCGCATGTCGCCGCAATCACCGAGCGCGCCATGCGCGGCGAGATCGCCTTCGAGCCGGCTTTGCGCGAGCGCGTCGCGCTGCTGAAGGGTCTCGACGCCAACGTGCCGGAAAAAGTGATCGCGGAACGCATCGCCATCACGCCAGGCGCCAAGGCCCTGGTGCGCACCATGCGCGCGAATGGCGCCTATACGGCGCTCGTGTCGGGCGGCTTCACGGCTTTCACGAGCCGCATTGCGGCGACCGTCGGCTTCGACGAGAACCGCGCCAACCGTCTCGTGATCGAGGATGGCAAGTTCGCCGGAAAGGTCGAGGAGCCGATCCTCGGCGCGGAAGCCAAGCTCGCGTCGATCATCGAGCTTCGCGACGCGCGCGGCCTCGCGAAAAGCGAGACCATTGCCGCCGGCGACGGCGCCAACGATCTGCCGATGCTGCGCGAAGCCGGCCTCGGCGCGGCCTTCCGCGCAAAGCCCGCTGTGGCGGCGGCGGCGGATGCCCGGATCGATCACAGCGATCTCACCGCGCTGCTCTACGCGCAGGGATTTGCGCGCGCCGATTTCGTGGAATAGCAGGCGGCGACCCCGCGGGCTCGCATCGCTCAGTCAAGACTGCGAGCCTGAAGGCTCGCGGTCCGTTTGTTGCAATCATCCGTCCTCGACCGGCTATAGTCGTAACTGACTCGAACGGGCGAATGATGGAATCGGAATTTCACTGGGAATCCTGGCGTCAGCCGCTGATCTTTCTGATCACGGCGGGCGTGATCGTGCCGCTGTTTCGCCGGCTCCGCGTGAGCCCGGTGCTCGGCTTTCTGATCGCCGGCGCGCTGCTCGGCCCGTTCGGCGCGGGCCGTCTGGCCGAAACGCATCCCTGGTTCGGCGCCATTTCCATCGGTGGCGGCTCGGGCGCGGCGCAGCTTGCCGAACTGGGCGTTGTCTTCCTGCTGTTCATGATCGGTCTGGAACTGTCCTGGGACCGTCTCATGCGCATGCGCCGGCTCGTGTTCGGCCTCGGGGCGGCGCAGGTCTTGGTCACGACCGCGTTGCTCACGCTGCAGGTCGGCGCGTGGCTCGATCTGGGGCCGGGCCGGGCCCTTCTCTGCGCGGCGGCGCTCTCCATGTCCTCGACGGCCATCGTCTTGTCCGTTCTGTCCGAGCGCAAGCGGCTGAACCGCGCGGCGGGACGCGCCGCCTTCGCCGTTCTGCTGTTCCAGGACCTGATGGTCGCGCCGCTGCTGTTCATGGTGCCGCTGCTCGACGCCAAGAGCGGCTCGCTGGCCGGCGCGCAATTGTTCTGGACCTGGGCGCCGGCCGTCGTCGCCCTGTTCGCGCTCGTGGCGGGTGGCCGTCTGGTCCTGCGCCCGCTTTTCCATCTCGTCGCGGCGGCAGGCTCGACCGAATTGTTCATGGCCGCCTGCCTGCTTGTCGTCGTGGGCGCGAGCGTGGCGAGCGCGTCCGCCGGCCTGTCGATGGGCCTCGGCGCCTTCATAGCCGGCTTGCTGCTCGCCGAGACGGAGTTCCGCCGCGAGATCGAAGTCACGATCGCGCCGTTTCAGGGATTGCTGCTCGGCCTGTTCTTTCTCTCGACCGGCTCTCACCTCGATTTCGCGCGCATCGTCGAGGCGCCCTTGACGATCTTCGGCTTCGCGCTCGGCCTCGTCGTCATCAAGGCGGCGATCCTCTACGTGCTCGCGCGCATGTTCCGGCTGGCGGCGCCGGTGGCCCGCGAAATGTCGCTTCTGCTCGCGCCCGGCGGCGAGTTCGCCTTCCTGATGATCGGCGCGGCGATGGCGGCGAAAATCATTCCCGATCAGGCCGGCGGCGACCTGCTGCTCGTCGTCACGCTGACGATGACCGCGATTCCGTTTCTCGGCGCGCTCGGCGCGCGCGCAACGAAAGCGCGCGCCAGGGAGGACGCCGAATTCGCCCATCTCGCGCCGGCCTCGACCGTCGGCGACCGTCGCGTGGTCATCGTCGGCTACGGCCGCGTCGGCCGGCTGGTGTCGGACATGCTCAAGCGCCACGACATCCCCTTTGTGGCGGTCGACGGTTCGCCGCAACTGGTGGCGAAGGCGCGGGAGGAAGGCGTGGAAATCTATTGGGGCGACGCCACGCGGGCCGAACTCATCGAGCGCGTCGGCATTGGCGGCGCACGGGCGCTGGTCGTCACGATGGACGCGCCGCAAGCGGTCGAGAAAGTCGTCACCCACGCCCATGCGGTGCGGCCGGAGCTGACCATCGTCGCGCGCGCGCGCGACGCGGTCCATGCGACGCAGCTCTACGAACTTGGCGTGACCGACGCGATCCCCGAGACGATCGAGGCGAGTTTGCAGCTTGCCGAGGCCGTGCTCGTCGATATCGGCGTGCCCATGGGTTTCGTCATCGCCTCCATTCACGAAAAGCGCGACGAGTATCGCAAATTCCTGCAGCCGCACGGCGACCGGCGCAAGGAGACGCGCGGCATCAAGATGTCGAAGCGTGTGCGCGACATGAACAGGCAAAGGCCGGAGAAGGCCAAGCCGGAGCAACCAAAGCTTGAACAACCGAAGCCTGAAGCGCCGAAGCCTGAAACGACCGGAGGATGAGCGCCATGAACGCGACGCACGTGAGCGCAACAGACGTGAGCGCGATAGAAATGCGCGAATACAGGACGCCGTTGCCGAATGCCGGGCTGAACGTCTACGTGCGCAACAAGCGGAAGGCCGGCGCAAGTTTCGGACCCGACCGCACGCTGCTGATGGTGCACGGCGCGACCTATCCTGCGAGCGTCGTCTTCGATCTCCCCGTCGATGGGGCGTCGTGGATGGATCGTCTGGCGCAGGCCGGCTTCGACGTCTGGGTCATGGACCTGCCGGGCTACGGCCGTTCGGATCGTCCGTTGGAAATGGACGGACCGGCCGACGCGGCGGGCCCTGTCATCACCACTGATACGGCAATTCTCGCCGTCGCCGCCGTCGTCGAATTCATCCGCGCGAAAAATGGAATCGAAAAACTCAATCTGCTCGGCTGGTCCTGGGGCACGGCTATCATGGCCGGCTACACGCAGGACCATGCGGCGCGCGTAAACAGGCTGGCGCTGTTCGCGCCGCTCTGGCTGATCAAGGGCGCGCCGAGCATCGGCGCTCCCTCGGCCACGCTCGGCGCATGGCGGAGCGTAACGAAGGATGAGGCGCGCTTGCGCTGGCTGGGCGGCGCGCCGGAAGATGCGCGGGCCGACCTCATTCCGCCTGGCGTTTTCGACGCCTTCTGGGACGCCGCGCAGGCGACGGATGCGACGGGCGCGGCTATGGATCCGCCCGTGCTGCGCGCGCCCAATGGCGTGCTCCACGACATCGGACGCTACTGGCTGAAGGACGCGCCGACCTGGGACCCCGCGCGCATCGAATGTCCCGTGCTGATCGTGATGGGCGAATGGGACGTCGATACGCCGCCTTCGATGGCGAACAGGATTTTTCCGCTGCTCACGCGCGCGAAAGAAAAGCGGCTCGTGCTGCTCGGACGCGGCACGCACACGATGGCGCTCGAAACGGGGCGCCATGCGCTGATTGCGGAAGTGGAGCGGTTCCTGAAGGCTTGAGCGTGCGTCTGCCGCGCGCAAGCCTTCCGGGAAAGCTGGGGAACTCCCCTCCCCCTTGCAGGGAGGGAGAAGTCCCGAGGCAGCCGAACGAATCTCGAATGGGCTTTCTTAACGAGAGCCTCAGTCGAGCGTCACCGGCACGAAGCGCACTTCGCCCGACGCGTTCGCCACCAGCAGCAGCGCCGACTTCTTGCCGTCCTTCTTCAGCCCCTTGATCGCGTCCTGCACATCGGCGGGCTTGGCGATCGGCTTCTGGTTGATCTCGACGATCACCTCGCCGGGCTGGATGCGCTTTTCCGCCGCATTGGAGGAAGGGTCGACGCGCGTGATGACAACGCCCGACTTCACCGCGTCCTTGATATTGAACTTCGCGCGGGCGTCGTCGCCGAGCGTGGAGAAATCCATGCCGAGCGCCGATTTCATGGCGCTGTCGGACTGATCGTCGTCGCGCGACGAGCCGCCCTTGACGTTGACGATCTTCTCGCCGTCCTCGAGACGGCCGAGCTTCACCGTCTTGGTCTGCTCTTTTCCGTCGCGCACGACGATGACTTCGACATCCTTGCCGATCGGCGTCGAGGCGACGATCTTGGGCAGGTCGCGCGACTGGTCGACGCTCTTGCCGTCGAACTTCACGATGACGTCGCCGGCCTTGAGGCCCGCGGGCTTGGCCGGCCCCTTGTCGTCCACGCCCGCGATCAGCGCGCCGCGCGCCTTGCCGAGGCCCAGCGATTCCGCGATGGAATCGTCGACGTTCTGGATACGCACGCCGAGCCAGCCCCGCCGCGTTTCGCCGAATTTCTGCAATTGCTCGATGATCGGCACGACCGTGTTGGCGGGCGTGGCGAAGCCGATGCCGATCGAGCCGCCCGACGGCGACAGGATCGCCGTGTTGATGCCGATCACCTCGCCGTCCATGTTGAACAGCGGGCCGCCGGAATTGCCCTTGTTGATGGCCGCGTCGGTCTGGATGTAATTGTCGTAGGGGCCGCTGTCGATGTTGCGGTTGCGCGCGGACACGATGCCCGCCGTCACAGAGCCGCCGAGCCCGAACGGATTGCCGACCGCCAGCACCCAGTCGCCGACCCGCGACTTGTCGCTGTCGGCGAATTTCACCGCCGTCAGGGGCTTTTCGGGCTTCACCTTCAGCACCGCCACATCGACCTTGGAATCCTTGCCGAGCACTTCGGCCTTCAGCTTGGTGCCGTCGGTGAAGAGAACGAACACTTCATTCGCGTCCGCGATGACGTGATTGTTGGTGATGACGATGCCGGAGGCGTCGATCACGAAGCCGGAGCCGAGCGAATTAGACTTGCGCTGGCGCGGTTCGCCGCCGCCCTGCCCGCGCCGCTTGAAGAATTCCTCGAACAGATCGTCGAACGGCGTTCCGGGCTGAAACTGCGGCCCGCCGCGCTCGCCGCCGCGGTCTCCGCCGCGCTTGGCCTCAATCGTTTGCGTCGCGGAAATATTGACGACCGCGCCGCTGACCGTTGCCGCGAGATCGGCGAAGGAATCCGGCGCGCCGCGCGCGATGGCGGGCGTCACCGGCGGCGCGAATGTCGCCGCGCCGCCCAGGGCAAGGGCGAGCGCCAGACCTGCGGCGGCGGCCGGCCGCGTGTAGCGGCGCTTGGAATGCAAGGGATTCGACATGTTCAGCTCCGAAATTCAGCCCGCGTCGGCGGGAAAATCATGCGCAAACCCGGCGAAACCAAGACGCGCGCGCCCAACGGGCGCGGCTCACTTGCCCGACGGATTGCCGAAATATTTGAAGAAGTCCGAGCCCGGCGATGTGACGAAACGCGTATCGCCCGACTTGAACGACTGATCGTAAGCCTGCATCGAGCGGTAGAAGGCGAAGAAGTCCGGGTCCTTGCCGAAAGCCTCGGCGAAAACCTGGTTGCGTTCCGCGTCGCCCGCGCCGCGAACCGTGTCCGCCTGCTGCTGCGCCTCCGCCCTGATGACGACGGCGTCGCGATCGGCCCTGGACGTGATCTTCTGGTACTGCTCGTTGCCCTGCGCGCGGTATTCGTTGGCTTCGCGCTGGCGCTCCGACTGCATGCGGCTGAACACCTTCTCCGAGATTTCACGCGGCAGGTCGGCGCGGCGCAGGCGCGCGTCGACGATGGCGATGCCGTAATTCTTGCTCTCGTTGTTCACCTGCTCCCTGATCTTGCCCATCAGGGCCGCGCGGTCGTCGCGCACGATCTGCGTCTGCGTGGCTTCGCCCAGCACGCGGCGCACCGAGGAGTTCAGGATCGAGGCGAGAAAGTTGTTGGCCGCGCGAATGCTGCCGGCCGACTGGTAGAATTTCAGCGCGTCGACGATGCGGTAGCGCACGAAGGCGTCGACGTCGATGCGCTGGTTGTCGGCGGCGATGACTTCCTGCTTCGGGCTTTCGAGATCGAGAATGCGATTGTCGATCCGCACCACCGTCTCGATGAGAGGAATCTTGAAATGCAGGCCGGGCTCGGTGATGAGGCCGCGGCCCGCCACCGGCGCGCCGAAGCGCAGCACCAGCGCCTGCTCAGTCTGCGCGACCTGGAACATCGCGCCCGACACGACCGCGAGAACGCCAAGCGCGACGATCGCCAGAACGAATCCGAAAGACGACCTCATTTCGCGCCTCCATTCGTCGCCGCAGCGCTGGGCTTGCTGATCTCGCCGAGCGGCAGATAGGGCACCACGCCCTGCCCCGCGCCCTTGTCGATGATGACCTTTTCGACCGCGCCGTACACGCGCTCCATCGTTTCGAGATACATGCGTTCGCGCGTCACCTGCGGCGCCTTTTTGTATTGTTCGTAGACCTGGCTGAAGCGCGAGGCCTGACCCTTGGATTCAGCCACCGTCTGCTCCTTGTAGCCTTCGGCCTCCTGCAGAATGCGCGCCGCCTGGCCGCGCGCTTCCGGGACAACCTTGTTGGCGTAGCCTTCGGCCTCGTTCTTCAGGCGGTCGCGGTCCTGTTGCGCCGCCGTCACGTCGCGGAACGCGGAAATGACGGAGGCCGGCGGATCGACCGACAGCAATTGCACCTGCATGATCTTCACGCCGGCCTTGTAGCCGTCGAGCACGCGCTGCATCAGTTCCTGCGATTGCGGCTCGATCACCTTGCGTTCGGCGGTCAGCAGCTTCTGGATCTGCGAGCGGCCGACGATTTCGCGCATCGCGCTTTCGGCCACCGCCTTCACGGTCGCCGGCGGATTGGAAATGTTGAACGCGTAATCTTCCGGCTTCTGGTCGTCGATCTTCCAGATCACGCGGAACTTCACATCGGCGATGTTTTCATCGCCGGTCAGCATCAGGCTCTCCTCGGGAATGTCGACCTGCGTGCGCGTGTCGATCCGCATCGCCGAACCGACGTCGATCGCGTTGAAGTCGGTCACGCCGAGCTTGACCACCGAACCTATCGGATAGGGCAGATTGTAGTTGAGGCCCTCTTTCGTCTTGCCGACGAACTTGCCGAAGATGAGGTTGAGGCCGACCTGGTTGGTGGACACGATATAGAAGCCCGACAGCAGCCACAGCAGCACGCCGACCAGCAGAAAAGCGACCAGCCCCTTGGCGCCGAAACCGCCGGGCATGGCGCCTTGCAGCCTGTTCTGGGCGCGGCGCAGCAAATCCTCGAGATCGGGCGGCGATCCCGCCGGTCCGCCTCCCGGCCCGCCGCCCCACGGACCGGGCGTTCCCCACGGATTCTGGCCGCCGGGCTTGCGCGGTCCGTCCTGATTGCTCCAGGGCATTCTGATCCTTCCCTCTTGGCCGCCGAAACGGCGCGCAACTTATAGGCGCCCGCCGCGGCGCCCGCAATCTTCAGGTCAGATATGCAGTGCGGGGAAGGCTTGCAATGGCGGCCGGATGAAGAATCGCTGCCTAGAACCGCTCCAGAATGCGCACGGTAAACGAGGCGTCGTCCTTTTCGCCGCGTGGCGGCGTCCTGCGCGAGACTTCGCGCCATTGCGTCATGTCGAGCGCGGGAAAAAAGGCGTCGCCCTCGGGCGACAGATCCACTTCGCTGAGCACGATACGGTCGGCGCGCTCGAGCGTCGCGCGATAGAGTTCGCCGCCGCCGATCACCATGATCTCGTCGACGCCCATCGCTTCGGCGCGCGCGGCGCCGAGCGCAATCCCCTCGTCGACGGAACGCACGATATGCACGCCCTCGCGCGCAAACGTTGGATCGCGCGTCACCACGATCGACTCGCGTCCGGGCAGCGGCTTGCCGATCGAGTCGAACGTCTTGCGGCCCATCAGCATCGGCCGCCCCCATGTCGTCTCGCGCAGATGCTTGAGATCGCTCGGCAGCCGCCACGGCAGCCCGCCCTTTACGCCGATTGCGCCATTGCGCGCCACGGCTGCCACCAAAACGATCTTCGTCATCATGCTTCCTGTTTACGACTTCGAGAGAATCGCCCTAGTCTCTTGATGTCGTCAACCAACCGAAAGGAGGTGATCCAGTGTCTCATTGTCATCAGCCGAAGTCTGCGTGGCGGACTTTGCGCGCCTGGACTCCTCGTGGATCGTTCGGTGCGTAATCCGCCGCTGTAGCCGGCAAAGACAATGTGGGGGGCCGTATCGCAAGGTGCGGCCCCTTTCATTTTGACCATCTACCTTCGTTCGCGCGCCATGCGCGTCAGCGCAAGATCGAGCGCCGACAGAAAGGCCGATCGGTCGCGAGGGCCGAACGGCGGCGGGCCGGACGTCGTCTCTCCGGCCGAACGCAGATCTGTCATCAGATTGCGCGTCGCCAGCGCCGAACCGATGTTCTGCGCCGTCCATTCCTGTCCCTTCGGCGACAGCACGCGCGCGTCTTTTTTTACACAGCGGTCGGCAAGCGGCAGGTCCTGCGTGACCACGACTGTGCGGGCATCCGCGCGTTCCGCGATCCAGTCGTCGGCGACGTCGGGCCCGGCGGGCACGATCACGCGTTCGATGAAATCGGCGCGCGGAATCTGCATGAAGGAATTGGAGACGATGAAGACGCGCGCCCCGCGCCGCTGCGCCACCTTGTAGACCTCGTCCTTCACCGGACAGGCGTCGGCGTCGACGAGAATCGAAAATTCAGACAGCGACGTCGGCCTTGATCGCCGGCCACGCCTCGTAGCCCTCGATCGCAATGTCGTCGTAGGTGAAGTCGAAGATGGACTTCACATCCGGGTTCAGACGCAGCGTCGGCAGCGGCTTCGGCGAGCGCGTGACCTGCAATTGCGCCTGCTCGACGTGATTGTCGTAGAGATGCGCGTCGCCGAAGGAATGCACGAAGTCGCCGGCCTCGCAGCCCGTGACCTGCGCAACCATGGCGAGCAGCAGCGCATAGCTCGCAATGTTGAAGGGCACGCCCAGAAACACGTCTGCGGAACGCTGGTAGAGCTGCAGAGACAGTCGCTTGCGCCCGCCGACTTCGGCGACATGGAACTGGAACAGGCAATGGCAGGGCGCGAGCGCCATGGCCGGCAGGTCGGCCGGATTCCATGCGCTGACAACGAGCCGCCGCGAGAATGGATTGCGTCTGATTTCCTCGACCACATCGGCGATCTGGTCGATCGTGCGCCCGTCGGGCGCCGCCCACGAACGCCATTGCTTGCCGTAGACCGGCCCGAGATCGCCGTTGGCATCCGCCCATTCGTCCCAGATCGTCACCTTGTTGTCGGCGAGATACTTGACGTTGGTGTCGCCTTTCAGAAACCACAGAAGCTCGTGCACGATGGCGCGCAGATAAAGCTTCTTCGTGGTCGTCAGCGGAAAGCCCTGCGCCAGATCGAAGCGCATCTGGTAGCCGAAGATCGAGCGCGTGCCCGTGCCGGTGCGGTCGGCCTTCGGCGTTCCGTCGTGCAGCACATGCGAGAGCAGGTCGAGATATTGGCGCATGAGCCCAATCTAGCGCGATTCCACCGCCTTGGGCGACCTGCCCTGTGGACAGCGTCTCAGCTGGCGGCGATCGCTTCCAGGCGCGGAATATCGAGGAGACGCACGCCGTCCGGCACCACCAGAAGGGCCTTCTCGCGCGCCAGCTTCGAAATCGTCCGGCTGACCGTCTCGATCGTCAGCCCCAGAAAGTCGGCCATGTCCTGCCGCGTCATCGGCAGCGGCACGGTCACGGAATTGTTGTTGATGTGCGCCCAGCGCTTGCGCAGACCCACGAGGAAGCAGATCACCCGCTCCTCCGCCGTGCGCCGGCCGATCAGCACCATCTGCTCCTGCGCCAGGCTGAGTTCGTGGTTGGCGAGATCGTAGAGCCGGCGCAGCAATTGCGGGTGCTCGTCGACGAAGGCGGAAAATTGCGCCCGGTCGAACCGGCATACCGTCACCGAATCGAGCGCTTCCGCGCCATAGACAGTGCGTTCGGCCAGCGACAGGCCGAGAAAGTCGCCGGGAATCGCGAAGCCGACCACCTGGCGGCGGCCGTCCGGCAGGAGCCGGTAGAGGCGCACCGAGCCGGAAGTAATGTTGAAAACGGAATGGGCGTCCTCGTCCTGCGCGAACAATTGCTGGCGCTGCGCGTAGCAGTTCGAGCGCGAGAGAGCCTCGAGCTTGACCAGTTCGTCATCGTGCAGCGCGCCGCAGGCCGAATAGGGCCGCACGCTGCAATAGGCGCAATGCGACAGGGGATCGTTGCTGGCGCAGGCGCCGGGCGCATGCAGATGCCCGTGCTGCGTCAGCTCATGTGAAGGAGCTGCCGGAGCGGCCGGTCGCGGAGGCGCGGAAGTCGAGCGGATCATTGGCCACTATCTACCACGATCCTGCCGCTGGAATACATCCTCGAGCCCTGCCGTGTGCAATTTTCATCGCCCGGGCGCAGCACGTCATCGGTCGCCCTTTCGCTCCGACGCGACCCGCACTATATTCGGCGCGCCTTCGCAAGAAGGCTATGGCGATAAACAGGCTTCGAAATAAACCATCCGGAC
>JASGFP010000061.1:0-23657 GCA_047605445.1 Rhodoblastus sp. | reverse complement strand
TGCCATCGCCTGCAGGCTGACGGCGCGCGCGCAGCGGGAAGAGCGCGCCGCCGCCACCGGCGCGGACGCCCGAAGCACGAGCTGCGCGCGGCCGGGCGCGGCGCCCTCGGCAGGCGGCTCGTTCCGCCATATCTCATGCGCCTGCGGCCGGCGTTCGGCGAAAAGCTCCTGCTGAAGCCGCAATTTCCACACCGCGCGACCGATCTCGGGCGTCGCGAACAGGCCGCTGGTCGCCTGCGTCAGCCGGTCTGCGAGCCGTTCGGCGATCTGGTCGGCCGACAGGCCTGCATCGAGATGCACCGGCTCCGCCGCCCAGATGGCGAACCGCGACGAAATCCTGAAGCCGACGCGCCAGTCCGCGCCGTCGGCGGGAGCGTCCACGGCGGCCGGTTCGCGCACGCCGAGCAGAAACGCGCGGATCAGCGCGAAACGATCATCCGCCGTCAGATCGACCGCGCCGCCGGCCTCGGCCTCGATTTCGAACCGCAGCGGCGGATGCTCGAGCCGCCCCGAGAGGGTGCGGCCAGGTCCCGTATAGACAACGCCAAATGTGAGAGAAAAATCGTCGCCGGAAGCCTCGATCATGCGTCGTGGGGGCTCGGGATCGGCGGCGTCGCGGATCAGCGGCGGCAAAATCGGGTCTTCCCCAGCCTGGACGTAGATCGCCCTGCAGGCTGCGGCGAGAGAATGGGGGCTGAGCGCCGACATGGCCTCACTCCGGTTCCGGCTGGACGCTACGCAGACCGCTGATGCGGCTTCTCTTCGACGGCCTGGCCGGCGCCGCCTGGATGCAGGTTAGGCCGCCCGTCGCCGTGCAAAAGCCCTGCGACGCCGGGTCGCCTGTGGAAAGAGGGGAAAAGTCGGCGCCATTGGCGATTTTCGCTCCGGCAAGCGGGCCGGGAAGCGCGCTCACCTCTCGCTAACCTTGCCCAAAGGGAAGGCGCAGATAGGAATGATGAGAATGGGAATTCATACCGGCGATTAACGAATTTTCCTGAAACTTGGGGGCTCGAGTGGGGCAGTCCATGCTGGAACAGGTTACAAATTCAAGCGGGTCGACGCATGTTGCGGCCGAGCGGCGCGATCCGAGCCAGAGCCGCGAACGTAAATCCGGCCTTGTGGTCGCGGTCAACGGCTCGCGGGCCACGGTGGCCGCGCGCATGGCCGATCTGGTGACCGACGCCGAGCAGTTCTGGTCGGTCGGCGAACTCGTGTCGATTTACGCGAAGCGCTCGCGGATCGTCTGTCTCGTCCAGGAAATGGTGTCGCAGGACAAGATCTGGGATCCGACCGCCAACCATTATGTGCACGCAAACGTGGAGCTTCTCGGCGAGGTCGCGGATGTCGACGGGCGCCCGGTCTTCCGGCGCGGCGTCAGCAGCTACCCCGCGCTCGGCTCGGTCGTGAACCGTATCCGCCAGGCCGATCTCGCCGCCATCTACGATCTGGGCGACCGCAACGCCAGCGTCATCGGCAATCTCGTGCAGGCGCAGATTCCGGCGGCCGTGGACATCGACGCGATGCTGCGCCGGCATTTCGCCATCGTCGGCACGACGGGCGTCGGCAAATCGACCAGCATCGGCATCCTGCTGCGGGCGGCGCTCAAGCAGCGGCCCCGTCTCAGGATCGTGATGCTGGACCCGCACAACGAGTATTCGACCGTATTCCGCGAGGAATCGGCGACCGTCGAGGCCAGCCGGTTCGAGCTGCCATTCTGGCTGTTCCAGTTCGAGGAATTCGTGGAAGTCATCTATCGCGGCGCGCCGGCGCCGCTCGATGAATCCGACTTTCTCCGTGAGGCGATCGCCGACGCGCGCGAACAGTTTTCGGGCAGCGACCGCGCGCCTCTGGCGAAATGGAACCACCGTTCGGAGGAGGGCGGCGCGCAGACGCCGCGGCCCTACCGGCTCGCCGACGTCATGGCGCATATAGAGGCCGAAATCGGCCGGCTGGAGCCACGCTATCCGCGCGCGGCGCTGCGCAATCTCAAGCATCGGATCGAGGCGATCAGCAACGACCGGAATTTCCGGTTCATGTTCGGCAAGGCGGCGGTCGACGCGCGCATGGATTTCGTCACCCGCAGCCTGTTCCGGCTCGAGGAGCGTCACAAGCCGGTGACGATCCTGCGGATGGCCGGCATCCCCGCCGATGTCGTCAACGCCTCGGTTTCAGTCCTGACGCGTCTGGCCTTCGACCTCTGCGTTCTCCACAACGGCCGCCAGGAAATTCTGGTGGTCTGCGAGGAGGCGCATCGCTACGTGCCCGCAGACCATTCGCTCGGCTTCAATCCCACCCGGCGCGCCATCGCCCGCATCGCCAAGGAGGGCCGCAAATACGGCTGCTATCTCGGCATCGTCACGCAGCGGCCGGCCGAACTCGATCCGACGATCCTGTCGCAATGCTCGACCGTGTTCGCCATGCGCCTGTCCAATGCCGCCGACCAGCAGATCATGCGCTCGGCCATTCCAGACAATGCGGCGGGAGCGCTGGAATTCATTTCCGCCCTCAACAATCGCGAGGCGATCGCCTTCGGCGAGGCAGTGGCGACCGCCATGCGTATGATCTTCGCGCTGCAGGACGAGGCGCATCTGCCGCGCATGTCCACCGACTGGGAGGAACAGGCCGGACAGGAGCAGTGCGAGCAACCGGTTCAAGCCGCCGCGGCTGAGCCGCGCGCCGACTTAGCAACGGAGCCGAAGGCCGACCCGAGGGCCAGTATCGCCCGCCGGTTTCCGGAGCCTATCGCCGCGCCGGCTCTTGGCGGCTGGCGCCCGGACAGGCGGCCCGGCGACCCGGTTTCGGCGACCCGCGACTGGCCTGCGAGCGATCGCCTGCGGCGCTGAAGCGCCTTCCCCGCGTTTTGCGAAAGCCCGCCGTGCAGAAGCGCCGGCGGGCTTTTTGTTTCAGATCGGCTAGGTTGCGGCGATGGCGCAGAGCGAAATCGCAGACCAAACCGACAGCCTCTCGTCCGCTGAGCGCCGCAGCCTGTTTCTGGAGGGCGCGCGGCAGGCGCTGACGGGGCCCGCCTATTTTGTCGCGGTCGCACTGATCGGGGTCGGCGGGCTCGCCAAGGCCGCCGGTTTTCCACCGGCTGCGGCCTTTCTGTCCACCCTGCTGATCTGGGCCGGGCCAGCGCAGGTGCTGTTCTTCGGCTCGGTTGCGAGCAAGACGGCGCTGTCGGCCATCGCCGTCTCGATCACGCTGTCTTCGATCCGGCTGATGCCCATGGTGCTGTCCATCCTGCCGATGCTGCGCGCGCCGGGCGTCAGCCGCCGCGAGCTGTTCTTCGCGACGCATTTCGTCGCCGTGACGGTCTGGGCTGAATCGCTGCGGCGGCTGCCGGAAATGGAGCGGGCGAAACGCCTGCCGTTCTTCTTCGGCTTCGCCATCGCCTGCATCGTGACGACGGCAATCTTCACGCAGGCCGGCTATTACCTGACCTCCGCGCTGCCGACGCCGCTGGCGGTGGGCGTGCTCTTTCTGACGCCCGTCTACTTCCTGTCGACGCTGGTGCGGGCGGCCCGCGCGCCGGTCGACTGGTTCGCCTTCGCCTTCGGCCTGGGGCTCGCGCCGGTTACGCAGGCCTGGGTCGGCGGCGGTTTCGATCTGCTGGCGCTGGGGCTCATCGGCGGGGTGGGGGCCTATGTCTGCGGCCGGTTCGCGACGGCGCGCAAGGCGGAAGGTCGCGCATGAGCCTTTCGGTCCAGGACGGCGGGCTTGCGCCCTATCTCATTCTCATCCTCTTCGGCTTCCTGCCGAGCGAGGTGTGGCGCTGGCTGTCGTTTTTCGTCGCGCGCGGGATCAACGAAGGGTCGGAGCTGTTCGTTTTCGCCCGCACCGTCTCCTCGGTGCTGCTGGTGGGCGTCGTCGGCAAGCTGATCTTTTCGCCGGTCGGCGCATTGGCCGGCGTGCCGCTGGCGGCGCGGCTCGGCGCTCTGGCTTTTGCCTTCGGCTGCTTCATGCTGGCCCGCCGCTCGGTGCTGGCCGCCGTGCTCGGCGGCGAGGCGGCCATCATCGCGGCGAGTTGGTGGTGGGGCCAGGTCTAAAGCAACGCCTAAGCCAGCGCCGCCTTGATTTTCTCTGCATTGGCCGCGACGGCGGCCTTGTCGCCCATGATTCCCGGCGGGCGCAGCGCCACGCCCGCCCAACGCGGCAGCACGTGGAAGTGAATGTGGAAGACCACCTGTCCGCCAGCCGATTCGTTGAACTGCTGGATGGAGACGCCTTCCGCGCCCATGCCCCTGAAGGCGGCCTGCGCGACTTTCTGGACGCGCTGGATCAGGCCCGCGAGCACATCCGGGTCGATGTCCATGAGGTTGCGGGCCGGCGCCTTGGGAATAACCAGAACGTGGCCGTCGGCGCGCGGCATGATATCCATGAAGGCGAGCGCGACGTCGTCTTCGTAGACCTTGGTGGCCGGCATCTCGCCACGCAGTATCTTGGCGAAGACATTGTTGTTATCATAGGCGGTCATCGGAACCTCTTTTGCGTCCACGAATTTCTCCCGGGCGCCGATGACCGTCAAGTTGCGTTCAGGCCACGTTCATGGGGGCCCACCCACAGTCTCACTCGCCGGCTCTGGCGACACAGGAGGACTAGAACAATGAATGCAAAGACACTTTTCGCGGCGGTCGTCGTCGCAGGCGCCGCCGTCGTCGGCGCGTCGCAGGCGTCGGCAATGCCTGTCGCCCCGCAATCTTCGACGTCCGGCATCGACCTCGTCCGCATGGGCTGCGGGCCCGGCTGGCATCCGAACTGGCGGACCGGCCGCTGCGTGCCGAACCGCTCGCCCTATTATCGCCGTTACCGCCGCTGGTAACGCGACCCGCGCGTTTAAGAGAGGCGGCCGGCGACCCCGGCCGCCTCATCCTTTTCTGAAGGGCGCGTAATCCTCGTAGGCTTCGATCGTCGCGGCGACTTCGCGACGCTCGCGCGTGAGATACTCGGCCACCGCGCGCTCAAGCCTGACATCGGCGATCTCGTGCGCCGAATAGGTCGCCACCGGCCGATACCCACGGGCGAGCTTGTGTTCGCCCTGCGCCCCGGCCTCGACGCGCTTCAATCCTCTTTCTATAGCAAAATCAATGGCCTGATAGTAGCAGGCCTCGAAATGCAGGCAGGGGTGTTCCTCGATCGCGCCCCAGTTGCGTCCATAGAGCGCGTGGTCGCCGATCAGGTTCAGCGCGCCGCCGATGTAGCGCCCGCCGCGCTTCGCCATCACCAGAAGCACCCGATCCGCCAGCCGCTCGCCGAGCAGCGAGAAAAACATCCGGGTCAGATAGGGCCGCCCCCATTTGCGCGAGCCGGTGTCCATGTAAAAGGCGAAGAAGGCGTCCCAATGGGCTTCCGTGAGATCGGCGCCCGTCACCCATTCTATGTCGATTCCGGGGCCGAGCGCGGTCGCGCGCTCCTTGCGGATCGCCTTGCGCTTGCGGGAGGCGAGATCCGCGAGAAAATCGTCGAACGATCCGTAGCCCCGGTTGAAGAAGTGGAATTGCTGGCCGGTGCGCCGCAGCAGGCCGGCCTCGCCGAGCGTCTCCCACTCTGGCCGTGTAGGAAAGGTGATGTGGATCGAAGAGGCGCCGGTCTTGCTGACGACGGCGCGCAGCCCCTGGAGGAGGGCGGCGCGCTCGGCGTGGCCCGCGCCAGAGGACAGCAGGAACCGCCGGCCCGTCACCGGAGTGAAGGGAACAGCCACCTGCAGTTTCGGATAATAGGCGCCGCCCGCCCGCTCGTAGGCGTCGGCCCAGCCGTGGTCGAAAACGTATTCGCCCTGGCTGTGCGACTTGAGATAGGCGGGCGCGCAGGCGCGCAGGCGGCCTTCGGCATCCTCGACGAGGACATGCGCGCCTGCCCACCCGGTTCGCGCGGTCGCCGAGCCGGATTCTTCCAGCGAAGACAAAAAAGCGTGAGTCAGGAAAGGGTTGAACGGTTCCTGTTGAAGTCTTGAATCAATCGGGCCCATCGGGTCGGCCTCGGGGAAGGCCGGGTCCGAGAGGGTCTGAACATCCGATTCCATCCGTTCGGAAATTGATTCGGATTCGGCCGCCAAGCCATTGGCGGACGACTCGAATTTCGGATTGGCGCAGGCGTCCCACTGGCCGGGATCGACTTCACGCAGGTTAGGGACGACGCGGATCGTGAGGTCGGCGGGCACGGGCCATTTTCTGACGACGAAAGACGAAAGCCAAGATAGGACTATCGCGCTGCAGCGCAACGGGCGTCAGGGGAGGAAGCCCTCGAACACGATCTGGTCCGCCCATTTCTCGGCCGTCGCGCGTTGATCGGGCGCGCGAACCGTCCAACTCATGACAGGCAGGCCCAAGGCGGCGCGACAGAGATAGGGCGTCGGGTGGGGCAGGTTGCGGACCGACCAGGACAGAAAATCCGGCCGGCTGCGCTCATAATGCAGGAAGTTGGCGAGCTCGATCTGTCTGACGGGTGTGAGTTTGGCCCATTCGCCGTGGCCGTAGTCGGCTTCGGCAACGATGCCGAGCGGGGCCGCGGCAAGGCCCAGCGCGGTCCGGTTCTCGCGCAGATGGGCGATAACGTCCGGGTCGAAGCTCTTGATGGCGACCGGCGCGCCGGATGCGGCGACGATCTCGGCGGCGCGTCGGGCAAGCCGCATATCGCCGTCGAAGGCGCTCTTGATTTCGACCACCAGGGGGACGCGCCCGCCGATCAGCTCCAGAAATGCGGGGAGGGTGGGGATTCGGTCTGCGGATCCAGAAAGCGCGATAGCCGCAAGCTCCGCCGCTGATCGCGCCCGCACGGCGCCGCTCTGGCCGGTCAGCCGGCCGAGATCGAAATCGTGAAAAACCATGGCTTCGCCATCCGCCGACAGCTGGACGTCGCATTCAATGGCGAAATTCTTTTGCACTGCGGCGCGTGCGGCGGAAGGCGAGTTTTCGATCCTGCCCGTCGCGCGGTCATGCAGGCCGCGATGGGCGATGGGGCGGGCGGTCAGCCACGCCGGCGCGACGATGGGGCTCAAGGCGCGGCCTCGAACATGGCTTCGACCTCGACCGCGGCGTCGAGCGGCAGTTGCGCGACGCCGATGGTGGAACGCGCGTGGCGGCCACGGTCGCCGAAAATCTCCACGACGAGATCGGACGCGCCGTTCATCACCTGCGCCAGCTCTTTGAAATCGCTGGCGCAATTGATGAAGCCGCCGAGCCGGAGGCAGCGGCCGACCGGATCGAGACTGCCGAGCTGGGCGCGCACCTGCGCCAGCACGTTGAGCGCGCAGGCGCGCGCGGCCTCGCGGCCATCCTCGGCCGAGACGCCAGCGCCGAGCTTGCCGATGTGGCGCGGGTCGATCTTGCCGTCGGGGCCGAACGGGAGCTGGCCGGATACGACCAGCAGGCCGCCCATCCGCGAGACGGCGATGTAATTGGCGACGGGCGCAGCGGCCGGCGGCAGCACGAGGCCGAGTTCTGCGAGCTTGTGTTCTGCGGATCGGCGCAAGGGTTCGTTCATAATCGGTCCTTCCTCTCGAAGCTGCCGCGGAGCGCTCGACCGACTCGCCGCAAGCTCGTATTTTCGCCACGAGCGTAATGCAAACGCTTGGGGGGAGGCCAATCCATGACGCATATCGCCCGGAC
This sequence comes from Rhodoblastus sp., assembly GCA_047605445.1. GTDB lineage: Bacteria > Pseudomonadota > Alphaproteobacteria > Rhizobiales > Beijerinckiaceae > JAJXWB01. The sequence continues at coordinate 16,053 of JASGFP010000061.1, read as the reverse complement.
GCATTTCGCTTTCAGCAAGGTCGCTTTCAGGCAATCCGCCATCAGGAAAGTCGCCGTGCTGGCGTGCGCCCTCGCCGCGCCGGTCGCAGCGTGCGTCGCATGGTCAGCGAACGCCGCGCCCGCTGGGACCCCGGCGCTCGCCTCCCATCGCGCCGTCTACGAACTTTCCCTGCTGTCCGCGAAGGGCGAGAAGGGACCGAATACCGCGCGAGGCCGTATCGCTTTCGATTTCACCGGAAACGCCTGCGACGGCTATACGCAGACGTTCAGGCAGATGACCGAATTGCAGCCGCCGGAAGGACCGGCGCGCATATCGGACATGCGGTCGGCCACGTTCGAGGACGCTTCCGCCAAGACATTCCGGTTCAAGGTGGAGTCCAAGGTCGACAACAAGGGCGTCGAGGAAATCGACGGCGCGGCCTCCAAATCCGGCGACGGCGCCCTGTCGGTGCGCCTGATCCGGCCGCAGCCGAGCCGGCTCGATCTCGATCAGGACGTGGTCTTCCCGACCGAACATATCGTGCGGATCATCGAGGCGGCCAAGGCGGGGGAGAAAACCCTGTCGCTCAAGGCTTTCGACGGATCGGACACGGGCCGCAAGGTTTTTCAGACGCTCACCATCATTGGCAAGGAAGCGGCCGCGGCGCCGATGGAAAAGGCCGCTCAGGCCGCCCAGCTCAAGGGCTTGCGGCGCTGGCCGGTGACGATCTCCTATTTCGAGGAGGACAAGAAGGACAACGAGCCGAACTATGTCCTGTCCTTCGATCTCTACGAAAACGGCGTTTCGCGCGCGCTCAAGCTCGACTATGGCGATTTCGTTCTCGCCGGCGAGATGAAGCAACTCGAGTTCCTGCCGGCCAAACCCTGCAAGAAGTAGGGGTCAGTTGCTGCCTCGGGCGAGGCGGCGCAGGTCGTTCAGCGAGAGTTTCTGCACTTCCGGGGCCGGACGAGCGGCGTGCGGAGCGTCCGCCGCCGTCTCGATGAATTGCGCGCCGATCGAATTGCCCTTCTGCCAGACGATCTCGGCCTGGGTGTCCGGCCGTCCGTCGGAAAACCGCAGGGTAAAGCGCGCAGGAATGATCTCGTATTCAGGCTTCTCGATACGGCAACCGCTGGCGGAAAGATTCTCGATCGACACCAGGATCGACCGGCCGGTAGGCATGCGGATGCGCGCACGCATGTGCACTGCCTCGCGTTTGCCGAATCGACGTTCCTGTTCCATTTGCGTGGCCGCCGCAAATAACGATCAGATGAAATCATAGAATCCCGATCGTGAAAGCATAATTAAACTTTATCTTATCAATTTCACGATGCAGGTTCGTGTTGACGTAACGAAAGAACAGCTTGCGACGCGGTCAATTAGGCTTGTCGAACAAGAAGCTGAACTTGTCCTGACCCAATTGCCTCAGCGCGCCTTGCCGAAGCCGATGCCTTTGACCACCGCGCCGCCGCCAAATTTCGCGCGGATCGCGTCGATGGCGGTTTCGGCGGCCTTCACCCTGCCGATGTCGGGATCGGCGAGGTCGGCGGCGTCGCCTTCCGCGCCTTCGACGAGATCGCCGACTCCGACGCCGATCAGCCGGTAGCGCGCCTTGCCGATCTCCGGCGCCAGCATTTCCCGCGCGACCGGGAAGATGCGCGCGGCGAGCTGGGTCGGCCGCAGGCCCGAGCGCGACCGCGTCCTGATCCTGAAGTCGGCAGTCTTGAGCTTGAGTGTGATCGAGCGGCCGGCCAGGTCCGCCTTTTTCAGCCGGCCCGCGACCTTCTCCGACAAGGCGTGCAGCACCCGCACCAGCGTCTCTTCGTCGGAAATGTCGGCGTCGAACGTCGTTTCGGATGAAATGCTTTTGGCCTCGCGGTCGGGGCTGACGGCGCGATGGTCGATGCCGTTGGCGAGCCGCCAGAGCCGCTGCCCCTCCGGCCCCAGCGCGCGCATCATGTCGGTTTCCTCGCGCGCCTGAATGTCGGCGATGGTCGCCAGACCGTCGCGGGCGAGGCGCTCGGCGGCGACCTTGCCGACGCCCCAGATGCGCGAGACGGGCAGGGCGCCGAGCAGGCTCCTGGCCTCAGCCCGCCCGATGACCGTAAAGCCGCGCGGCTTGTCCATGTCGGAGGCGAGTTTCGCCAGAAACTTGCAGTAGCTCAGGCCGACCGAGACAGAAATGCCGATGTCCGCCTCGACGTCGCGGGCGAACCGGGCGAGCGTGAGAGCGGGCGAGCCGTGATGCAGCCGCTCGGTGCCGGAGAGGTCGAGAAAGGCCTCGTCGATCGACAGCGGCTCGACCAGCGGAGTCAGGGTGAGCATGCGCCGGCGAACCTCGCGCCCTACCTCGACATATTTCGCCATGTCGGGTTTCAGGATTACTGCGTCCGGGCACAGCGCGCGGGCTTTGAACATGGGCATTGCAGACTTCACGCCGTAGGTGCGCGCAATGTAGCAACAAGTTGATACAACGCCTCTTTTTCCGCCTCCGACAATCAGCGGCCTGTCGCGCAGCGAAGGATTGTCCCGTTTTTCGACAGCGGCGTAGAAAGCGTCGCAGTCGATGTGGGCGATCGACAGCGAATCCCGCTCGGGGTGGGCGGCGAGGCGCGGCGAGCCGCAGGCCGGGCAACGCGCGGACCCTGGGGGTGCGTGCGTCAGGCAGTCCCGGCAGAGCGGCCCGGCGTCCATTCAATCGTTCCAGCGGTCGGGGCCGGACAGGACAATCCGTGCGGCGGCCACACGTTCCGGCGGGAGGCCCGCCTCGGCGGCGAAGGCGAGCAGGTCGGGCTCGTAGCCGGCCAGATGATCGAGGACGGAGGCGAGAAAGCCCGGCTCCCGGGCGGCGGCGCGCAGGCCGCCCGGCTCGAGGCCGGTCAGCGCCAGAAACCGGCCGAGCCGGTCGTCGTCGGCGGCGATGTGGCCTATGGCCTGAACGGCTATGGCCTCGGCCTCGTCGCGGCTGGGCGGGCCGCCGCGGGCCCCCGCGCCGGACGCAGGTTTTCCTGTGGATAATCGTCGGGAGGACAAGGATTTTCCTTTCGTAAATCTCTGACGGCTACACTCCGCTGGATCGCGCTTCCGCCGATCGGGATTCGCTGCGCCCCCGCCGACGAATCCCCGACCGATTCCGAGCTAGTAATGTCGAAAACCATTCTGATCGTCGAAGACAACGAGCTCAATATGAAGCTCTTCAACGACCTGTTGGAGGCCCACGGCTATCGCACGCTGCAGGCCCGCAACGGAGTCGAGGCGGTCGAACTCGCCCGGCAGCACTATCCCAACCTGATCCTGATGGACATCCAGTTGCCGGAAGTCTCCGGCCTGCAGGTGACGCAATGGATCAAGGATGACGAATCGCTGCGGTCCATCCCCGTCGTCGCCATCACGGCCTTCGCCATGAAGGGCGACGAGGAGAAAATCCGGCAGGGCGGCTGCGAAGCCTATCTGTCCAAGCCGATTTCTGTGGTGAAATTTCTGGAAACCGTCCGCAATTACGCGTCCGATCTCCAAGGGTAAGCGTACATGACCGCTCGCGTTCTCGTCGTCGACGATCTTCTGCCGAACATCAAGCTGCTCGAAGCGCGGCTGACGGCCGAATATTTCGATGTGCTGACCTCCACCAACGGGCCAGAGGCGATCGAGGCCTGCAAGGCTGGCCTGTGCGACATCGTGCTGCTCGACATCATGATGCCCGGTATGGACGGATTCGAGGTCTGTACGCGCCTGAAGGCCGACCCCGCGACCGCGCACATTCCCGTGGTGATGGTGACGGCGCTGGACCAGGCCGCCGACCGTGTGCGCGGCCTCGACTGCGGCGCTGACGATTTTCTGACCAAACCCGTGGACGAAGTCGCGCTTATCGCGCGCGTGAAATCGCTGTCGCGCCTCAAGGTGACGATGGACGAATTGCGCTCGCGCGCGCTGGCGTCCGCGCGGCTCGGCCGGTCCGATCCTTTCGTCAATGCCTCCGCCGCGGACGGCCATCATGGTCGGGTGCTGCTGGTTGACGACCGCGTCGCGTCGAGCGATCGCATCATCGCTTCGCTGCGCGGCGCCCAGACGGTGGATGTCGAGATCAACCCGCAGGAAGCGCTGTTCCGGGCCGCGGAGAATTCCTACGATCTCATCATCGTCAGCCTCGGCCTCTCCAATTACGACGGCCTGAGGCTGTGCAGCCAGCTCCGCTCGCTCGAGCGCACGCGCGGCCTGCCGATCCTGACAATCGCCGATCTCGAGGACCGCCCCAGGATCCTGCGCGGTCTCGATCTCGGCGTGAACGATTATCTGGTGCGTCCGATCGACCGCAACGAACTCGTCGCCCGCGTGCGCACGCAGGTGCGCCGCAAGCGCTATGCGGAAAGCCTGCGCACCAATGTCGAACAGGCGATCGAAATGGCAGTCGTCGACGCGCTGACCGGGCTGCACAACCGCCGTTATTTCGACATGCATCTGTCGACGCTGCTCGACCAGGCGGCGCAGGAGGCCAAGCCCCTGTCGCTGCTGGTGCTGGACATAGATTTCTTCAAGAAGATCAACGACACCTACGGCCACGACGCGGGCGACGAAATCCTGCGCGCGCTGGCCGGCCGGCTTCGCCGCGCGGTGCGCAGCGTCGATCTGGTCTGCCGCCTCGGCGGCGAGGAATTCGTGATCGTGATGCCCGAGACGCAGATCGACGTAGCGGCCCGCGTCGCCGAACGCGTGCGCCACGCGGTCGAGGCCGAGCCTTTCAACGTGAAGGATGGGCAGGTGGCCGTGCCGGTGACGATCTCGATCGGCATCGCCGACCGCGGCTCCGACGCCAATCCCGACTTCATCTACAAGTCGGCCGACAAGGCGCTCTACCAATCGAAGGCGACGGGCCGCAACAAGGTCACGCTCGCGGCGGCCTGAAACCGCGCTCATATCCGCACTCTAGGCAGAATCGGCCCGGCCCGTCCCCGCGCGGTTAACGCGCGGGGACGCCCGCGTTCACCGTTTTCCTTTTCCTTAACAATCAGTTTCCATGGACGTTACATGGCTAGCGATTGCTTTTCGCGGGCCGGCGGGTAACGTGGTGTGGCCGAGCGGGTTTGCATCTGGCGGCGCAGCAAGAACCCAAAGCGCGGGGCCCATTCCGGCCTCGAAATCGGGTCGGTTGCGTCAGTTCGCGTTACGATGCGTTTCGGCGTCTTTGAATACCCTGCGGAGTGCTCAGGTCCGCCGCATCTCCTGGGTCCGTGGGGTCGGCCGGTCGTCGGCGGTGTAGGAGTGGCCTCCTCGACGCCGTTGACGACCGGCCACCTTCGTTTTGGCGGCCGCTCGGCACGGGGCGAACCGGATTCGTCTCATGAGGCCTTCCATGCACAGTTTCGCCGGCGCGGCGTTCGTAACCGGCGCGGCCAGCGGCATCGGCTTTGCGCTCGCACGCGCCCTTGCCGCCGAGGGCATGAACGTCATGCTCGCCGATATCGAGGGGCCGGCGCTCGACGCGGCCGTCGACAGGCTTGCCGCGTTCGGCGACAAAATCCGTTCTGTCGTCTGCGATGTCGCTGATTTCGACAGCGTTGCGCAGGCGGCCGCCGCGACGGCGGAGGCTTTCGGCCGGGTGCGCATCCTCTGCAACAACGCCGGCGTCGCCGGCGGCAGCGGGATCGAGACGATTTCGCCGCAGACGTGGCGCTGGGTGGTGGACGTCAATCTGATAGGCGTGATGCACGGGATTGCCGCCTTCCTGCCGGATATGCGCAGGCACGGGCAGGGTGGGCACATCGTCAACACCGCCTCGATGGCGGGCCTGCAGGCCAATATCGGATTCAGCCCCTATGTCGCCACGAAATACGCCGTCGTGGGCATGTCCGAAGGGCTTGCGAAGGAGCTTTCGCACGAGGGGATCGGCGTCAGCGTTCTGTGCCCGGGTTTCGTGCGCACGCAGATCGCCGCGAGCGCCCGCAACCGGGCGAAACGCTATGGGGCGGGCGTGACGTCCGGGCCGGGAAGCCGGGCGGCGCTGCTGGCGCAGAATCTGGCGGCCAATGCCGAAGCCGGGCTCGATCCGGCAGATGTCGCCGCCCGCGTTCTGGCGGCGATCCGGGCGAACGAACTCTACGTGTTCACCCATCCAGAGATGCGGGACGAGGTGGATTTGCGGTTTGCCGCGATGGACGCCGCCTTCAAGCGCGCAGCGCGCTGATCAGGGGAGTTTCCTGGCGAGGAAGACCGCGCCGCGGATCGGCGAATTGTAGTAGGGGGCGATCTGCTCGAAACCGGCTTCGGCGTAGAGCGCCAGCGCCGCCGCCATAGAGGGCAGGGTGTCGAGCCGCATTTCCGTGTAGCCCTTCTCGATCGCCGCTTTCAGAATCGCATCGACCAGCGCCTTGCCCGCGCCGAGTTGACGACCCTTGCGCACGACGTAGAGCCGCTTCATCTCGCAGCAGCCGGGAAAGTCGAGCGGCCGCAGCGCAACGCAGCCGACCGCTTCGCCATCCGATGCCCGCGCCAGCAGCAGTTCGCCCTTCGGCGGGGCGTATTCGCCCGGCATGTTCTCGAGTTCCTCCTCGAAATTCTGGAAGGAGAGGTCGACGCCGAGCGTGCCGGCGTAGGCGCCGAACAGGCGCACCGCTTCGTTGTAATCCTCCGGCTTGCGTGCGGGGACGATGGTGAAGGCCGGGCTGCCCATGATTGCGGCTCCATTGCAAGGTCGATAAGGGCGCTCAGGCGCCCTCGCGCGGGTCAAAATGAAAAAGGGCGCTTGCGCGCCCTCGTTTCCTCGCAAGCGGCGTGCCGCCTTACTTGATCTTGGTTTCCTTGTACTCGACGTGCTTGCGCACGACCGGATCGTACTTCTTGAACGACAGCTTGTCGGTCTTGGTGCGCGCGTTCTTCTTGGTCACGTAGAAATGCCCGGTGTCGGCGGACGACAGCAGCTTGATCTTGATGGTGGCGGCCTTGGCCATGGTCTTGATCCGTCAGGTTCGGGTTGCGCGGAGCCCGCGCCAACGAAAACGAGCCGGGGAACGTGTTCGTCCCGGCCCGGAAGCTCGCGCGGAAAATACCCATCGAGCGCCGATTGTCAACGTTTTAGCCAAAAGCGAAGCTGAGCCATGATTCTCGTCTTCGGCTCGGTCAACCTCGACCTGATCTTCGACATGGAGACGCTGCCCGCGCCGGGCGAAACCAGACTTGCGCGGGCGATGCGGACCGAGCCCGGCGGCAAGGGCGCCAATCAGGCCGTCGCTGCGGCGAAAGACGGCGCCTCAGTCGTTTTCTTCGGCGCGGTCGGCCGCGATTCCTTCGCCGGGCCGGCGCGGGCCGGGCTCGAGACGGCGGGGGTCGATCTACGAGGGGTCGTGTCGACCGCGGCCGCCACTGGCGTCGCCTCGATCGTGACGGATGTCGCAGGCCGCAATTCCATCGCGGTCGCCGCCGGCGCCAATCTGGCCGCGCGGCAGAAGGCGGTTCCGGATGCGCTCCTTGGCGAAAAGACCGTTCTGCTCGTGCAGATGGAATGCGATGTCGCCGAGACGGCGCGGCTGATCGAGCGGGCGTCGAACGCCGGCGCGCGCGTGATTCTCAATCTCGCGCCGGCGGGCGAACTGCCGCTGGCCGCGCTGAACAGATGCTGGCTGATCGTCGTCAACGAGCAGGAGGCCGAAGCTCTGGCCGCGCAGGTGGGCGGCCCCTCTGACGCGGCGTCGATCAGCAGCAGGCTCGGCGCGGGCGTTCTTCGCACGCTCGGCGAAGCGGGAAGCGAGGCTTGCGTCGACGGTGCGACGCATCGCGCCGTCGCCCATCGGGTCAGCGCGGTGGACACGACGGCGGCGGGGGATTGCTTTGTCGGCGTGCTGGCTGCGGGCATCGACCGCGGGCTCGATCTGCCGGCGGCGATGCGGCGCGCCAGCGTCGCCGCCGCGCTGGCCTGCACGAAACGCGGCAGCCAGGGAAGTTTGCCGGCGGCTGGCGACACAGATGCGGCGCTGGCCGGCGCCTAGCGCTTCACGCCGCCTGCGCCGCGCCCGCTCGCCGCACAGATCGCCAGATAGACCGCAAACAGCCCCGCCACGCCGCCGAACAGGCCATGCGCGGGAGAGGCGTCGAGCGTCGCGCCGAGGAGCGGCGGCCCGATCATCATGCCGGTCGCGTAGAGCATGACATAGGCCGAATTGGCCGCGGCGAGATCGGCGCCGCTATAACGCGCGCCGAGCATGGCGAGGCCGACCATGTAGAGGCCGCCGACCACGCCGCCCCAGACGAACAGCAGCGCGCAGAAGAGCGCGTAATGCGGCGCAACGAACGCCAGCGCCACGGCGCCGGCGAGGCCGAAGGCCGCAATGGCGAGAATGAGTTTCAGCCGGTCGACGCGGTCCGAGAGCAGACCGAGCGGCAGCTGGAAGGCGACATTGCCGAAGGCGACGAACGAGACGAACAGCGCGCCGGTCGCCGCGTCATAGCCGTTGCGCAGGGCGTGAACCGGCAGCAGGCCCATGGCGCCGGTCTCCAGCGCGCCGAACAGGAGCGAGGCCAGCATGATGAGCGGCGCGGCGCCGATCATCGCCCAGGCCGGGCGTTCGGCGCGCTCGCTGAAAGTCGGGATCTGGCGGCCCGCCGCGACGATCGGCGCGCCGCCGAGCACGAACAGCGCCATCGCCGCGTAAAAGCCGATGCGTCCGTCCGTGCCGACGAAGCCGATGACGGCCGGGCCGAGCGCGAAGCCGAGATAGAGGGAGGTCGAATAAATCCCGATCCACAGGCCGCGCTTGTTTTCCGGCGCAAGCGCGTTGATGGCGTATTCGCTGACGACGAAGAACATGGTGAGCGATGCGCCGAGCAGGAAGCGGATCGGGAACCACCACACGACATCGTCGACGAAGGCGAGGCCGGCGAGACTCGACAGCGCCAGCGCCAGCGCCAGCAGCATCAGGCCGCGCACCCCGAGCCCGCGCACCAGCGCCGGGATGAAAGGCGAGACGATGATGGTGGCCAGCCCCGACATGGCCACGCCCCACCCGTTGGCGCTCGCGCTGTAGCCCGCCGCCTCCATGCGCACGGAGATGAGCGGGATGGTCATCGACAGGCCGACGCCGACGATCGAAATGGCGGCTATGGCCGCGAGAAGGGGGAAGAGACGGGGCATGGGGTTTCTGTAAGCCGTCATGGCCCGGCTTGTCCCGGCCATCCACGCCGAACGGCGGGCGTTCTTCTCGCTTAAACCGGCGCGAAGGTCAAAGTCGGCGGGTTGGCGTGCGGTTCGGCGCGACTGCCCGGGGCAAGCCCGGGCATGACGGTGGAATCGGCTATAATTCCTCGCGGAACCACACCCGCTGCTTCTCGTAGTAGAACGGCGTCGGGTGCTCGTGTTTCATGCCGTCGGCGATGCGGCCTTCGAGTTCCTTCAGCACGACGCTGGTGATGTGCGGCAGGTCGAGTTCCTGTGCTTCCTTCAGCGGCACCCAGACGAGTTCGACGAGTTCGGTGTCGGGCGTCACGACGCCCTCCACGCGATGAGCGATCCATTTGGCGTCGAGGCAGAGGAAGGTCGTGTCGAAGCGCTTCGGGCGCTTGGGCGGCGTGATCGCGCGGGCGATGAAGCGGATGTCCGAGAGGTCGGGCGCGAAGCCGTGCGCGGCATAGTCGGCCCAGTCGCCCTCTGGAACCTTGTCCACCTTGCCCGGCTTGCCGAGCACGATACCCGTCTCCTCGAACGTTTCGCGGATGGCGGCGAGCGCCAGCGCCTGCGCGCGCGACTTCGACGGCTTGACGCGGCGCTTGGCGAGCTTTTCGTCGACGATGCCCGGCAAGGGCGCGAGCGCGCGCATCTTGCGGTCGGCGGCTTCGATGCGGCCGCCCGGGAAAACGAACTTGCCGGCCATGAACTTGTGGCCGGCGTGGCGCTTGCCCATCAGCACCTTGGGAACGTCGCCCGAACGATCGAGCAGGATCAGCGTCGCCGCCAGCTTCGGCCGCACGTTCGGCCACTTGCGCTCGCGGTCGTGCGCCGTCATGAATTTTGCGTTGTCGTGTTCCTTGCTGGCTGCCTTGTCCGTCATTTTCCGCCCGCTATCTGCCGATCTTGTCGGACAATTCTAGCGCGCTCGGCGGGTCGCGCCAATGGAGGCGGCCCTCGGACCGCGCGCCTAGGCTACTCTCGCGATTGCGAGCCTGACGGCCCGCCGTCCATTTACTCGCTTTCGCCGCCGAACCCGTGCATGCGCAGCGCCCATTGATAGCCTACGAGCGCGCCTTTCACGAGCGGCAGCAGCCAGAGCGAGGAGACGATGATGAAGGCCGACCACAGGACCGCATGTAGCCAGTAGGGCGCATCGGGCCAGAATTCGTCGAAGATCAGCAGCGCGGTCACGACGAGATGACCGACGATGGTGATGGTGAAATAGGGCGGGGCGTCGTCGGCGCGGTGATGATGCATCTCGGCGCCGCAGACCTCGCACTTGTCGACGACCTTGAGGTAGGAGGAATAGAGCTTGCCCTCGCCGCAGGCCGGGCACCGGCACATGAGGCCCCGGCGCATGGCCTGCCAAACGTCGCGGTCGGCGGGCTTGGCGGCGACGATGGTTGCGGGCGTGTTCATCTCGTTGACCTCGGTCATTTCCTGCGCCCTTTGTAGCCTTTGGTCGCTTTGCGGGAAGATGACTTGTTGTCGCGGGGCGCCTTGATCTTGCGGCTCCTGAGCCCGCCGCCGCGCAGGCTTCGACCGTCGCTGAGGATTTCGAAGCGCAAGGCGCCGGCCATCGGCGCGACTTCGAGCAGGCGCACGTCGACGGCGTCGCCCAGCCTGTAGGCCGTCCCCGAGCGCGAGCCGACCAGCGCGGCGTGAGCCTCGTCGTGGCGGAAATATTCGTCGCCGATTGTCGAGGCTGGCACAAAGCCGTCGGCGCCGCTCTCGCTCAGCTTCACGAACAGGCCGGAGCGCGTGACGCCGGAAATCTTGCCGGCGAAATTCGCACCGACCTGACCGGCGAGAAAACCCGCAATGAGACGGTCGATCGTCTCGCGCTCCGCCGTCATGGCGCGACGCTCGGCGGCGGAAATGCGGGCTGCGACTTCCGCGAGTTCGTCGAGCGGCGTGTCGGGCAGGGCGCCGGGGCCCAGATGCAGCGCGCGGATCAGCGCGCGATGCACGACGAGGTCGGCGTAGCGGCGGATCGGCGAGGTGAAATGCGCGTAGCGGCGCAGGTTGAGGCCGAAATGGCCGTAATTCTGCGCGGTGTATTCGGCCTGCGCCTGGCTGCGCAGCACGACTTCGTTGACGACATGCTCGTGCTCGGTCTCGCGCACCCTGGCCAGAATGTCGTTGAACTGTTTCGCACGCATCGTCTGGCCCTTGGCGAGACGCACGCCGATGGTGGCCAGAAATTCCGAGAGCGCGTTGAGCTTTTCGACGCTCGGCTCGTCATGCGCGCGATAGATGAGATGCTGGCGCTTCTCTTCCAGCGTCTCGGCGGCTGCGACATTGGCGGCGATCATGAATTCCTCGATCAGCCGGTTGGCTTCGAGCCGCGGCGGAATCTCGACGCGGTCAACCGTGCCGTCTTCCTTCAGCCGGATCTTGCGCTCGGGCAGATCGAGGTCGAGCGGTCCGCGTTTGTCTCGCGCGAGAGTCGCGCAGCGGTAGGCCGCGAGAAGTGGCTCGAGCGCGGTTTTCATCAGCGGCGCGGCGGTCGCGTCGGGTCTGCCGTCGAAGGCCTGCTGCGCCTGTTGATACGAGAGCTTCGCGGCCGAGCGCATCATCACGCGATGGAAGGTGTGGCCGATCTTGTGGCCGGTCTTGTCGAGGCGCAGGCGCACCGCGAGCGCCGGGCGATCCTCGTTCGGGCGCAGCGAACAAAGGTCGTTGGAAATGCGCTCGGGCAGCATCGGCACGACGCGATCGGGGAAGTAGACGGAATTGCCTCGTGCGAGCGCCTCGCGGTCGAGCGCGGAGTTCGGGCGCACGTAGAAAGAAACATCGGCGATGGCGACGGTGACGATGAAGCCGCCTTCGTTGTCCTGCGCCGTGTCTGCTTCTGCGAAGACCGCATCGTCGTGGTCCTTGGCGTCGGGCGGATCGATGGTGACGAGCGGCACGGAGCGCCAGTCCTCGCGCCGGAAGCCTTCCGCCTCCATGCGCGCTTCTTTCGCGGCGTCGGCTTCGGCCAAAGTTTCGGCGCGGAAGACATCGGGAATGCCGTGCGTCGCAATCGCGATCTGGCTGACCGCCTTTTCGCTGCCGATGGCGCCGATGATTTCGCGCACCCGCGCCGTCGGAAGGCCGGCGAGGCGCGTGCGCAAGAGATCGACGGCGACGAGGTCGCCGTCGCGCGCGTCTTCGCGGTCGCTTTCGCTCACGGCGAGTTCGCGGCCGAGCTGCTTCTTGTCGATCGGTTCGATGCGTCCGCCGCCGCCCTTGGCGTCGGCGCGGAAGATGCCGAGCACGCGCGACTTCTGCTTCGACAGAAGCTTGATGACGCGGCCGGCGTATTCTGGCGCGCCAGGCTCGGGATCGCGTTCGCGCTCGGTTCGCACCAGCGCGCGGTCGCCGACGCCGGGAACCGGCATGCCGGGCTTCGCCTTGCGCGGCATGTGCAGAAGGATGCGCGGGCAGGGCCCGAGCTGGCTCGTGTCCCATTCGACGGGCCGCGCGATCAGTTCGCCATCGAGGTCGCGGCCGGTGACGTCGCAGAGAACGACCGGCGGCAGGACGCCGGGCTTCACCAGCCCCTTGCCGCGCCGCTCGACCGCGCCTTCGTCCTCCATGTCCCGCAGGATGCGCTTGAGGTCGATCTTGTCGGCGCCGCGGATACCGAATTCGCGCGCGATTTCGCGCTTGCCGATCTTCGAGAGGTTGCCGCCCGCACGTTCGCGCGCGATGAAGGCGACTATGTCCTCGCGGGAGGGCAGGGCGGGCTTGGCCCGTTTCGGCTGGGAATCGTTCACGGCGTCAATCTAGCGCGAAGCCGGGCGAACCCCGCAAGACTCAGCCGTCGCCGTCTTCGGGCAGCGGCACCTTGAAGCCGTTGAGCGTGGTCGAGACCATGCAATAGAGGCCGATGAGATAGATGTATTCGGCCGTCGCATCCTGCCCGAACGCGTCCACCATGCCCTTGTAGAGCAGCGGCGGCACGAGGCCGCCCGATACGAGCGCGGCGGCGAAATCGTAGGCCAGAGCCTCTTCGCGGGTCAGGTCGGCCGGGCGCTGGCCGGCGACGATCGTCCTGATTTTGTCGTCCGAGAGGCCGCGCGATTCGGCGACGAGAATATGCGCGTAAAGCTCGTAGGCGGAACGGAAATGCGCGCCGGTGACGAGAATGCCGATCTCGCGGATGGGCTTGGGCAACTTGGGATTGCTGGCCAGCGCCTTCACCAGGTTCCAGACGGGCCCGCCGAATTGCGGGAAGGTCAGCCAGGGATTCCACGGGCCGATCAGGTCGCCGTCGGCATTGATGGCCGTGAAGCCCTTGAAACTCGTCTCGATGCCCGACTTCATGTCTGCGTAGAGTTTTTGCTGGTCGGGATCGAGGTCGGCGTGATGGAGCTGGGGGAGGCGCATGATCTCTCCTGTGAGGCGCGGGGGCTCCGCAGATATGTCGCGGGCGAGGGCCTCCCGCCAGAGCTACAGTTTCTTCGCCATCATGATCGTGTCGCTCTTCTCGTAGCCGAGGCTGGCGTAGAAGGCCGTCACGCCAAGGTTTTCCGAGCGGATCAGGACATGCAGCTTCGGGCAGTCCCTTGTGCGCAGCCAGTCGGCGGCGGCCTGCATCACCTGCGCGCCGTATCCGTTGCGTTGGGCCGATTTGGCGACGGCAAGATAATAGACCCAGCCACGATGGCCGTCCGAGCCCGTCATGGCTGTGGCGACGAGTTTCCCGTCGATTCGTCCTGCCAGAACGGTGGAAGTGGCCTTGCCCAGCGCCAGCGCGATGTCGGCTCGCGGGTCGTTCCAGGGGCGGGTGAGGCCGCATTCCTCCCACAGCGCGATGGCGGCTTCTGTTTCGTGCGCGCGCAGATCGGAAATAACAAGACGCATGTCATCGCTCCGTTGCCTACCCGCTTGCGGGAAGGTCGCGGCGCCTCGGCGTCGCGGGCGGGGTTCGCCGGTGGGCGGCGGCAGTCGTGGATGTTTCCGGAGCGACATTTCCGGATTTGGCGCCCCACCCGTCCCCCTTCGGCGTCAACCCTCCCCGCGAGCGAGGAGGGAGGGGCGCGGCGCGATTGCCGCTATTTCTTTTTCGCGGCTTTCTTTGCAGGCGCCTTCTTCGCAACAGCCTTCTTCGCAACAGCCTTCTTCGCAACAGCCTTCTTCGCGGGCTTGCCGCCATCGAACGGCGTCTCGTCGGACGCGGCGATCTTCTTGGGCTTGGCGGCGGCTTTCCTGGCTGGCGCTTTCTTCGTGGCGGCCTTCTTCACCGGGCCCTTCTTGCCGGTCGCCGCCGCGCGGGCGTTGACCAGTTCGATCGCGTCCTGGAGCGTCACGCTGTCGGGCGCCTGGCTCTTCGGAATGGTGGCGAAGACCTTGCCCCAGGCGACGTAGGGGCCGTAGCGGCCGTCCTTCACGACGAGCGCGCCGCCGTCCGGATGGTCGCCGAGATTGCGGCCGGAACCGTCTGCGCCGCCGCCTTCCTGCTTCGCCTTGATCATGGCGAGCGCCGCCTCGAGCGTCAGCGATTCGGAATCGGTTCCCTTGGGGATTGTGGCGTTGACCTTGCCCCAGTTCACGTATGGGCCGAAGCGGCCGGACTTGATCGTGACCGCGCCGCCATCGGGGTGCGCTCCCAATTCGCGCTTCGTCCCGCCGCCGCCGAACCGGCCGCCACCCTGTTCCTTCTGGACGATGAGGTCGATGGCGCGGTTGGCGCCGATTTCCAGAATGTCGTCGTCGCGCGTGAGGTTGGCGTAGGTCTTGGCGTGCTGCACATAGGGGCCGAAGCGGCCGATTCCCGCGAGAATCGGCGCGCCCGTCTCGGGATGTTTCGCGACTTCGCGGGGCAGCGCGAGCAGGGCCAGCGCCTTTTCGAGCGTCACATCATCGGGCTTCAGGCCGCGCGGCAGCGAGGAACGCTTCGGCTTCTCGTCGCCTTCCTCACCCTGTTCGCCGAGCTGGATGTAGGGGCCGAAGCGGCCGTCGCGGATCGTGACTTCGGCGCCGGTCTCGGGATCGTTGCCCAACACTTTGACGCCCGGCCGTTCGCCATTGGCGATGGCTTCCGCCGTCAGCGGCGAGAGCGTGCGGGTGAAGCGGCATTCGGGATAGTTCGAGCAGCCGATGAAGGCGCCGAACTTGCCGATCTTGAGCGAGAGCTGGCCATTGCCGCAGGAGGGGCAGCCGCGGGGGTCGCCGCCGTCCGCGCGGGTCGGAAAGATGTGCGGGCCCAGCAGATCGTTCAGCGCGTCGAGCACCTGCGTCGTGCGCAGGTCGGTGGTCGCGCCGATGGCGGCGGAGAAGTCGCGCCAGAAATCGCGCAGCACCTGCTTCCAGTCGATCTCGGAATTCGAGATGCGGTCGAGCTGCTCCTCGAGCCCGGCGGTGAAATCGTATTCGACGTAGCGCTGGAAGAAGCTTTCGAGAAAGGCGACGACGAGCCGGCCTTTGTCTTCCGGCACGAGACGCTTCTTGTCGATTTTGACGTAATCGCGGTCACGCAGCACGGCGAGCGTCGAGGCGTAGGTCGAGGGACGGCCGATGCCGAGCTCCTCCATCCGCTTGACCAGCGTCGCCTCGGTGAAGCGCGGCGGCGGCTCGGTGAAATGCTGCGTCGCCTCGATCTTTTCGCGCGTGCAGGGTTCGCCGGCGGACATTGGCGGCAGGCGGCCGGACTCTTCGTCTTCCGGATCGTCGTCCTTGCCTTCCTGATAGAGCTTCAGGAAGCCGTCGAAGCGGACGACCTGGCCGGTGGCGCGCAGGTCGATGGCGCGGGCGCCTGCCTTGGCCTCGATCTCGACCGTGGTGCGCTCCAGTTCCGCCGATTCCATCTGGCTCGCGATCGTGCGGATCCAGATGAGTTCGTAGAGTTTCGCCTGCTCGGGATCGAGCATCTGCGCGACGCGGCGGGGCAGGCGGGCCATGTCGGTCGGGCGGATCGCCTCGTGCGCTTCCT
>JASGFP010000060.1:0-24152 GCA_047605445.1 Rhodoblastus sp. | reverse complement strand
CCCAGCTCCTCCTCGATGCGGATGAGCTGGTTGTACTTGGCCAACCGGTCGGAGCGCGCCAGCGAGCCCGTCTTGATCTGCCCGCAATTCGTCGCGACCGCCAGATCGGAAATCGTCGAGTCCTCGGTCTCGCCGGAGCGGTGCGACATGACGGCCGTATAGCTCGCGCGCTGCGCCATCTCCACGGCGGCCAGCGTTTCGGTCAGCGAACCGATCTGGTTGACCTTCACCAGGATCGAATTGGCGATGCCTTCCTTGATGCCGCGCGACAGGCGGTTGACGTTGGTGACGAACAGATCGTCGCCGACGAGCTGGCACTTGCCGCCGATCTTCTCGGTCAGCAGCTTCCAGCCTTCCCAGTCGTCTTCCGACATGCCGTCCTCGATCGTGACGATCGGATAGGCGGCCACGAGCCCGGCGAGATAATCGACCTGCTGGGCGATCGAACGCTTCTTGCCCTCGCCTTCGTAATCATAGACGCCGCCCTTGAAGAACTCGGTCGAGGCGCAGTCGAGGCCCAGATACATGTCCTTGCCGGCCGCAAATCCCGCCTGCTCGATCGCCTTCATGCAGAAATCGAGCGCGGCCTCCGCCGACGGCAGGTTCGGCGCGAATCCGCCCTCGTCGCCGACGTTGGTGTTGTGGCCTTCCTTCTTCAGCGCGCCCTTCAGCGTATGGAAAACTTCCGCGCCCCAGCGCACGGCTTCCTTCAGCGATGGCGCGCCGACGGGCAGGATCATGAATTCCTGGAAGTCGATGGGGTTGTCGGCGTGGGCGCCGCCGTTGACGATGTTCATCATCGGCACGGGCAGCGTGCGGGCGTGCGCGCCGCCGACATAGCGCCACAGCGGCAGGCCGACCGCATCAGCGGCGGCCTTGGCGGTGGCGAGCGACACGCCGAGAATGGCGTTGGCGCCGAGCTTGGCCTTGTTGGGCGTGCCGTCGAGCGCGATCATCGTTTCGTCGATGGCGATCTGGTCGGTGGCGTCCATACCGACGAGCGCATCGGCGATCGCGTCGTTGACGCTGTCGATCGCCTTCAGCACGCCCTTGCCCATGAAGCGCTTCTTGTCGCCGTCGCGCAGCTCGACCGCCTCGTGCGCGCCGGTCGAGGCGCCCGAGGGAACGGCCGCGCGGCCGAACGAGCCGTCGGAGAGCGTGACATCGACCTCGACGGTCGGATTGCCGCGCGAATCCATGATTTCGCGGGCGTGAATGTCGATGATGTCGGTCATGAGCGGCCTCGGAAGGGAAAAATGAAAGAGTTTGCGCGCCGCCTTTTACGGCGCCGGACGGCGCGGGAAAAGACCGGGCGATGCCGCAGGCGGGAGAACGAGCCACGCGAAAACGCGCACGGGAGGCCAGGATTTACGGGCGGCTCAGATCGCCACCCCGCGCCCGAGCATTCCGCCGCCGTGTGAAATCGACGTGGCCGGCGCATAATATTCCCCGTCGAAATTATATTCGAAGACGCGAAAATCGACCGGCCGGTCGGACTGATCCCAGGACGTGCGCCTGAGCCGCATCACGCGAAAACCCTCACGCACGCCGAGAAGCGCAGCCGTATCGGCGTTCACCGCGTGAACATCGACCAGATCGTCGACGCCTTTCAGCAAGATCTTGCGCGCATGGGCGAGGCCGACGGTCGTGCGGTCCTGGTCGCCGATATCGGAAATATCGCCGTAGATATCTTCCGGCAGCACCGCATGCGCACAGCAGGCGGGGCGTTCGCCGATAAAACCAAGCCGCGTCAGCCGAATCACGCGGTCGCCTTGGCTCAAGCGAAGAAATTTCGATTCCTCGGCTGAACATGCGCTGGTTTCGGCGTGAATGCCCTTCCAGTCCCATTCGATACGCCGCCCGTCGGCGTGACGGCTGGGCTCGAAGACGTTTCGGATTTCGGTGGCGCGCCGGTCGACCACGAATGTGCCCTTGCCTTGCCGGCGGCTGAGCAACCTGTTCTGAACCAGCGTGTCGACGGCCTTTCGCAGCGTTCCGATGCTGATATGGAGTTGCAGCGCGAGATCGTATTCGTTCGGCAACGCCTGACCGGCAATCCAGTCCTCCGCCGCGATCTTGCGCGCCAGCAGGTCCGCCACCTGCAAATAAAGCGGTTTCTTGTTCAGTTGATCCATTGGCGCTCCCCTTGGCCGGTTGGGAAGAATCTTCCTGTGGGGAGAAAGGAAGACGAGGAAGAATAGCGATTCTGCCCCGCATCGCAAACGTTGTAGCCGTCCGCCCCTCGGACATCTGTATGACACATGACGTGTCATACATGTTGCAGGATGAATATTGATTGTCGCCTGATACATGCTGCTTGTCCAAGGACAGATTATAAGTAGATAAACTGTCTCGTTCGCAATGAGTTGTAGTATAAAAATATATATCTACAATTCGAATATCGTTCGAGGAAACCTAATGACCACCGCTTACTTGAGAACTGCTTCAGCCTCGCTCCGGGCTCGCTTGCATTTCGCAGGATTTTCGGCAAACGCCGACGGAGCCGCGGCGGTTGAGTTCGCACTGATTTCGACGCTCTTTTTGATGATGATTGCGGGCATCGTGCAATTCAGCCTCGCGTTCAACGCCATGAGCGGCGTCCAGCAATTGACGGCGGAGGCGGCGCGCGCCGCGGTCGCCGGTCTGTCGGCGAGCGAACGCGACAGCATCGCTCGCGGTTTCGTCAGCGCGCGCGCCGCTGGCTACGGCTATCTCGAAACCGCGCGCATGACGGTGTCGACATCGGAAACGACCGGCGCCGACAAGCTCTTCACGATCTCCATCGACTACAATTTCAACAATGCCCTGATCGGCGGATTCGCGCGCTTCGTGCCGATGCCTCCGCCCGTGCTCCGCCGCGCCTCGTCAATTCGCATTGGCGGCGTCTGAGCCGTCGCCGATACCCGGGAGTGTCCGATGTCTCGTTTCACATCCACGCCACGCGCGTTGCTGCGCGACGACAGCGGCTCGGTCTCGATAATGGCCGCTTCGGCTATCGCATTGTCGGTCGGTCTCGCGGCGATTTCCGTCGACAGTGGGTTGCTGTTCGTCAAGAAGCGCTCGCTTCAGGCGGCGACCGATCTCGCGGCCATCGCGGCTGCGTCGTCGTCCACGGCGCCGCGCGACGCCGCCCTGCGGACGCTGGCCGCCAACGGTTACGGCGCTTCGACGCTCGTTTCGCTCGAAACCGGCGCCTATGTCGCGGACGCGGCAATATCGCCCGGCGCCAGATTTCAGGCCGCCACGCCGGGCTCCGGCGCCGTGCGGATCAGGACGTCGATCGACAGTCCTGTCTTTTTCGCGCCGGCGCTGTCGCTCCTTTTCACGACGATGCGCAGCGAGAAGACGGAGCGAGGCGGCAACTCGTCCGCGCCGGCGCTGAGCCAGACAACAACCGCCGTCGGCGTAGCCGACCGCAGCTCTGTTCAGATCGGCGCGTCAGCCGTCGCCTTGCGGTCGGATACCGCATCCTTCTCGATCGGATCGCGCCTGCTCGGCCTCAACGGCGGTGTGGTCAACGCGCTTCTGGGCGGGCTGCTCGGCGCGAACGTCACGTTGTCCGTCATGGATTATCAGGCGCTGGCGGACGCCGATGTCGATTTGTTCAAGATGACGCAGGCGCTGGCGACGCGCCTCTCGCTGCGTGCAGTCAGCTACGATCAGGTCGCCGCGATGAACCTTCGTCCCGCCGACATCCTGGCCGCCGCGGCCTCCGTGGCGCCTGCCTCCGCCTCGCTCGCGCTTCAGGCGCTGGCGAATGCGGCGGGCGTCACAGGCTCGATGAAATTATCGAGCCTCGTCGCCTATGGCGGCTATGGCGGGCTCGACGTTACAAGCAGCGCCCCGATCGCTCTGGCCGCAAATGCGCTCGGGCTCGTCTCCGGCGTCGCACAGGTCGGCAATGGCGCGCGCCAGATCGACCTCGATCTCGGCGCGCAGGTTCCGGGCCTTCTCGGCCTGCGCCTTTCGCTTGCGGTCGGCGAGCGTCCTGTTTCAAGCAAGATGGCGGCCAGCGGCGTGGCGGGGTCGGCAGTCTACACGGCGCAGACGCGCTTGCGTCTCGTCGCGACCGTCGGCGGCGGCGCGCTCGGCGCCAACCTCTCCGTGCCCCTCTATGTCGACGTGGCGATGGCGTCTGCGCAGCTCGCAGCCGTCCAGTGCGGCGCGACGGGCGCAAGCGTCCAGCTCGCCGTCACGCCGGGCGTTCTCAACGCAGCGATCGCCGACGTGACGGATCGCGAGATGGCCGCCTTCGCGCAGGCGCCCGCGTATGCGCCGGCGCCCCTCGCTACATTGCCGGGGCTGGTGAGCCTGCGCGCGACTGCCCATGCGCAAATGTCCAACACCGCCGCGACGATGGTGTCCTACACGCCTGCGGAGATATCGGCGGGCGTCCGCAAGACCGTCAGCACGCGCGACTACGTCTCGTCGCTCGCTTCCTCGTTGCTCGGCGATCTGACCTTGTCCGCAAACATCGCGGGGTTGACGATCTCGACCGGCGCGCTCGGCCCGGCCGTCTCGGCGGCGCTCGCGCCAGCGGCGGCTCCGCTCGACGGCGCGCTCTATTCCATACTCTCGACGCTCGGCGTCGGGATCGGGCAGGCGGACACCTGGGTCACAGGCGTGTCCTGCGGCTACGGCGTGCTGGTGAACTGATGGAGGCTCCCAGAGTGTGGTTGATCCGCCGGCACAAGGCGCCTATTGCTTCGGACATGAAGTCCGCCGACGGCCCCAACCTTCTCGGCCAGCACACAGCCCTGCCCGCCTCGCCCGACGAGGCGGAGCTCGACCGCGTGCCGAACCCGCATCCCGACACGCTCTATCTCGCGCGTTTCACGCAGCCGGAATTCACCTCGCTGTGCCCGGTGACCGGGCAGCCCGACTTCGCGACGCTGGTCATCGACTATGCGCCGGCGCAATGGCTGGTCGAATCCAAGTCGCTGAAGCTCTACCTCGCCTCCTTCCGCAACCACGGCGCCTTTCACGAGGATTGCACCGTGCGCGTCGCCAAGGATCTCGTCAGCCTGCTCGAACCGCGATGGTTGCGCATCGGCGGCTATTGGTATCCGCGCGGCGGCATGCCGATCGACGTGTTCTGGCAGACGGGGGCGCCGCCAGAGGGCCTGTGGCTGCCGGATCAGGGCGTCGCGCCCTATCGCGGCAGGGGCTGACGATGGTCGACGCTTCCCGCTATCAGCTCGGCTTCGTTCCGCCGGCGGGCGTCGACGAGGACGGTCTCGGCAGGCTGGTCGACGCCTTCTACGCGAAGGTGCGCGACGACGAAGTGCTCGGACCGATCTTCAACCGCGAGGTCGCGGACTGGCCCGAACATCTCGACAAGCTCAAGCGCTTCTGGGCCTCGACCATGCTCAAGGCCCGCACCTACGACGGCCGCCCGCTGCCGCCGCATCTCAAGCTGCCGGAAATTTCCGACGCGCATTTCGCCCGCTGGCTCGAGCTTTTCCGCCAGACTGCCGCGGAGGAAATGCCCGGGATCGGCGCGCCGGCGGTGACAGCGATGGCGGAGCGTATTGCAACGTCTTTCCGCATGGCGATCGCGTTTCATCGCGGAGAGGATTCGACGAAGATCGGGCCGCTGTGACGTCGGCCGCTTCTCCCCGCCAGCGGGGAGAAGGCTGGCGGAGGCCGGATGGGGGGCCGCTCGGCGCGGCAAGACTTCGCTAGAGCGACAGGCCCTGACCCGGCCCTTTCCCCGTAAAGCGGGGAGAGGGAGCGGCGCTTCCCCGTTCACGCCGCCCTAACCTCCTGTCGGCAAACTTCCTTCGGTTTGCCTGGAGGTGGAGCGTGATCCCCGTCGTCTTCGACAATTGCCGCGGCTGGCTGCATACGGGTTCGTCCCGGCGCGGCGTCATCATCTGCGGCGCGCATGGCTTCGAGGATCTGTGCGCACGCTCGTCGCTGCGCCTGCTGGCCGAGGAATTGTCTTCGCGCGGCATCCCCACATTGCGCTTCGACTGGCGCGGCACGGCGGATTCCGAAGGCGATGGCGAGGCGCCGCACCGCGTCGCCACCTGGCTCGGCAATGTCGGCGAGGCCGCGCAAAAACTTGTCGAAATGACCGACGTCGATGAAATCGTGCTGGTCGGCCTGCGCCTCGGCGCGCTTCTGGCGCTGGAGGCCGCCCGCGACATTGCGCCCGCCCGCCTCGTCCTGCTCGCTCCGCCCGCCTCCGGCCGCGCGTTGAAGCGCGAGCTCGAGATCATGAGCCGCATCTTTCAGGGCAAGCCCGGCGCCGCCGAAGACGCCGGCTTCGACGGCGTATCGGCGGCGGGCTTTCGTATTTCGCGCGAGACGCTCGACGATCTCGCGCTGGTCAGCTCGCGCCGCTTCTCCGGCGCGAAGGATTGCGCGACGCTCGTTCTCACGCAGAGCCCGGACGGTTCGCCGCTCGCCGACAAGCTGCGCGACATGGGCGCGAACGTGACGGTCGAGCCGTTCGATGGCTATGCGGAAATGATGTGCGACCCGACAGCCGCGCTCCCGCCAGCGAAGGCGATCGAGCGGATCGTGGATTTCGCGAGCGCCGAAATGTCATCGCGGCCGGAGCGAAGCGCAGAGCCGGCCTCCGGGATGCCGCCGCCGCCGGCTGTGCTGGCCACCCATCTCTGGCGCGAGGAAGCCGCGCAATTCGGTCCCGAAAACCGCCTCGTCGGCGTCTTCTGCGAGCGCGCGGCGGGCGAGCGGCGGGCGAGCGCGGTCGTCTTTCTCAATTCCGGCGGCGTCTATCACATCGGCTGGGCGCGCATGTTCGTCGACATGGCGCGCCATCTCGCCGAAAGCGGCGTCGCGTCGCTGCGCATGGACCTGAGCGGCGTGGGGGATTCGCTGTCGCCTGCCGGCCCCGATCGCGCCCCGCTTTATAAGGACAGCCTGACGCGCGACGTCGCCGCGGCCATCGATTGGCTGGAGGCGCGGGGCATCCGCGACGTTTCGCTGTTCGGCGCCTGCTCGGGCGCCTATCAGGCCTTTCACGCCGCCATTCACGACCGGCGCGTGAACAAGATCGCGCTCGTCAACCAGATCTGCTTCGTCTACGGCCCGACATACGCGATGCAGGTGGAAGCGTGGCGACGCACCAAGGCGGCCGACGTGTCGATGAAACTGGCCGCAGCCAATGCGCCGGCTGAGGGCGAACCCAAGGGCGCGCGCGCCCTTCTCTTCTCGCTCGCCAAGAAGGCGGTGAAGGCCGGCCTCGTTCACGCCACCGACGCGACATTCGCCGTTCGCCGCCGGGTGCCGGGTCTCAACTCGGTCGAGCGCTGGTTCGGCGAATTGTCGGCGCGCGGCGCCGAAGTTCTGCTCGTCTACAGCGAGAACGATCCGGGGATCGCCGAACTCGAGCGCCACCTCGGAGAACGCAGCCGCGCCGGAACGCCCCTGCCCGGCGTGCGCAAGGCGATGATCGCGGACGCCGATCACGAACTGACGCCCAAGGCCGCGCGCAAGGCGCTGAGCGATACGCTCGACGCCTTTGTGGCCGGGCGGAACGCAGCCTAACGGCCGGCCGGATCGGGGCCTGCGCCGGGCGGGCCGTCAGTGTTGAACCAGCGGCCAGGCGAGGAGCGCCGCGGCGGCGGGATGTCGGCCGGCGGCGCGGTCGCGCCGATGTCGGGCTGCACCACGGGCGGCGCCTTCGGTTCGACCCGGCGCTTGGTCGTCTTGGGCTTGGGTTCGGCGCCCGGCGACACGACATCGGCGTTCGGCGGCGGCGCCTCGTCCTTCTTCGTCTCGACCGGCGTCTGGATGAGCTGGCCGTCGCCTTTGCAGTCCGTCAGCCACACGTCGTAGACGGGGTGCTCGACGCCGTGCAGGCCGGGGCTGGAGGCGAACATCCAGCCCGAGAAAATCCGCTTGAACTTCTTGTCCTCGAGCAATTCGTCGACCTCGACGAAGGAATCGGTCTGCGGCGCCTCGGTCGCCGGGCGCGTGTAGCAGATGCGCGGCGTGATCTGCAGCGAGCCGAACTGCACGGTCTCGTCGATCGCGACGTCGAAGGCGATAATGCGGCCGGTGATCTTGTCGAGCCCGGCGAATACGGCGGTGGGATGTTTGATCTTGTCGGCCAGCGCCGAAGTTCCGCCCATCGCCGCAAGGCCGAAAACGAGCGCCCGCGTCGAAGCCGCGCTGAAAATGGACCGCATATCGTCTCCTGCCGCATCCGCCCGGGCGGGCGGCGCGTCGCGTGTTTACCACGAGATTTGGCCAAACCAAGACCGGGAACGCGGCTAACGGGCGCCCGTGCCCCAGCGCCGGTGCAGGAACCGCTCCCACGGCGCAAACAGCGCCTTGTCCGCCAGCAGCCCGATGATGACGATCACCAGCATGACGCCGATCACCTGATCCATCGCGCTCAACTCACGGCCGTAATGCAGGAGCTGGCCGAGGCCGAAGCCCGAGAGAATGGCGACATAGATTTCCGCCGCCATCAGCGAGCGCCACGCGAACGCCCAGCCCTGCTTCATGCCCGAGATCAGGAACGGCAGGGACGCCGGCAAAATCACCCGCGTCCACTTGTGGAAGCCCTCCGACCCCATGGTGCGCGCGGCTTTGGCGTAGACCGGCGGAATGGTGCGCGCGCCCGTGTCGGTGGCGATGGCGACAGACCACATCGTGCCCATCACCACGACGAACAGCATGGCCGATTCCGTCTGGCCGAACCACAGCAGCGCCAGCGGTATCCAGCACACGCTCGGCAGCGTCTGGAGCCCGAGCGCCAGCGCGCCGATCGTATCCTCGGCATATTGCGAGGCGCTGCACAGAAGGCCGAGCGGCAGGCCGAGCGCGACGCCGATCGCATAGCCGATCAGGAGACGGCGCAGCGTAACCAGCGTCGCCTCCCACAGCGAACCGTCGCGCGCCGCATTCCACAGATATTGCGCGACCTGTTCGGGCGGCGGCAGGATGATCGGCGACCACCTTCCGCTATGCGCCGCGAGCGCCCATATGCCGACGAGCGCGGCGAAGAAGGCGGCGACGACCGCGATCCGTTTCATTCGTCGACGTCCGAAGTCATGTAGTTCTTCAGCGCCGCCGTGATCCGCGACGCATAACCCGCCAGTTCGACGGAATTTATGTCGCGCGGGCGCGGCAGCGGAATGTCGAATTGTTCGCGGATGCGGCCGGGCCGCGGCGACAGCAGCACGACGCGGTCGCCCAGGCACACAGCCTCCCGCACATTGTGGGTCACGAACACGATGGTCTTGCCGCTCTGCGCCCAGATGCGCTGAATGTCGCCGTAGAGCTGTTCGCGCGTCAGCGCATCGAGCGCGGCGAGCGGCTCGTCCATCAAGAGCACTTGCGGATCTGGCGCGAGCGAACGCGCGATGGCGACGCGCTGGCGCATACCGCCGGACAATTCATGAACGTTGGCGCGCATGAACCTTTTCAGGCCGACGAGTTCAAGATGATGGCGCGCCATGTCCAGCCGCTCGGCATTGGTCAGATCGTCGCGCAGCTTCAGCCCGAACATGACGTTGCCGAGCACGTCGAGCCACGGAAACAGCGCGGATTCCTGAAACATCACCAGACGGTGCCGGCCCGGGCCCTTCACCTCCACGCCGTCGCACGTCACACGACCTTCGTCGGGCGACGACAATCCCGCCATGATGTCGAGCAGCGTGGACTTGCCGCAGCCGCTCGGGCCGACGAGGCAGACGAACTCACCCGGCGCCACGTCGAGCGACATGGAATCGAGCGCCTGAACCGCGCCGCTCTTGCCGTGAAACGTCTTCGATATGCGCTCGATCGAGAATTTCGGCGCGTCCGATACTTCCGCCTCCAAGACATCGCTCATGGCGATGCGACCAGATTGTTCAGATCGGGCGGATTTTTGAGAAGCCCCGCCTTCTCGGCATTGCCGACGAAGGTCTTGAGTTCGCCGAGGTCGACCTTGTCCGTCAGCGTGATGCGCTTCCAGGCGCGCGCGATGATGTCGGCCGAAATCTGGCCGCGCGTTTCCTCGGCAAGCTCCTGCCGCACCATGTCCTGCGCCTCAGCCTCGTGGCTCTTGATCCATTCCGTCAGCTCGCGATGGGCCTGCACGAATTTGGCGACGAGCTGCGGGCGCTCGGCGAGCGCGCGGTCGCTGGAGGCCAGAACCGTCGTCACCGCTTTCGTCTCCTCGACGGCGACCTTGCCGTCGGCCTCCTTCTCGAGCCGCGACACCCACGGCTCCACCGTCCATACCGCGTCGAGCTGCTTCGTCTTGAACAGCGCGAGCTGGTCGGGATTGGCGGTCGGCAATATCTGCAGGTCGCCGCCCGACAGCGTCACGCGCAGGCCGCCGGCCGAAGCCCAGGCGCGCGCGGAAATGTCCTGCGTATTGCCGAGCTGCGGGGTCGCCATCTTCTTGCCCTTGAGATCGGCGGCCGACGACACGCTCAACTCAGGCTGTACGACCAGCGCCGCGCCGCCATCGGCCGCGCCCGCAACGATCTTGATCTCCTTGCCGCCGGCCCGTGAATAGGCGTTGATGGCGGGGCTCGGGCCGACATAGGTCAGATCGACCGAGCGCGCGAAAATCGCCTCCATCGCGCTCGGGCCGGCGTTATAGACGAACCATTCGATCTTCACGTCCGGGCCGAGCCGCTGCTCGAACCAGCCTTTGCCGATGCGCGACAGATGATGGCCGATCAGGCCCTGAACATGCGTGACGTTCGGAAAATGCCCGACGCGCAGCGTCGTGGTCTCAGCGTTGGCCGCTGCGGCCAGAAACAACGGCGCGATCGTCGCGGCGATGCGCAAGATTCGAAAAACCATTGAAGACGCTCCCTGCCGATATCGGGCGGTCTTGACCGGCGGGGAGAATAGAAGCCGATGCTTGTGGCTCAAGCGCGAAAGGCAGGCGCCGCGCAGAAAGCATGGACGTATTCGAGCGCGGGCGGTTCGGGAGAATTTGTTGCTCCCGAAACGCAGTGCGGCGAAAATTTCGATCTCGTGGGCGCCGCCGCCAGCGCGGAACCCGCTGGAGGCTCGCGCGAATCGGGGCTCAGTTCCCCGGCGTCCACGCCTCGTAGTCGCCGGTCGCGGGCGGGCGCTTGCCCGAGCGATAGAGCGAGCCTTCCGGCCGCCAGGCGTTGGCCGTGCCGGTCTGGTTGGCGAGATAGGGCATCTGCCACTCGTAGGGCTTGTAGTTCTCGTCCGTGGGCGGCGTGTCGACCGTGTGATGCAGCCAGCCGTACCAGCCTGGCGGCGTGGCCGAAGCCTCGCTTTCGCCGGCATAGATCACCCAGCGGCGCTCGAAGCCGAGCTGCGGGGAAATCCCGGGTTCCTTGTAATAGGCGTTGCCGAATTCGTCGTGGCCGACCAGCACGCCCTTGCGCCAGGTGTAGAAAAACGTGTTCCAGGTGCCGCCCTGCCACCAGGAGAAAAAGCGCTGGAGCCACAGCATCGTTCAGCCTCCGGAGTCGCGCACAGCTATGGCCGATGCCGCGCTGCGGCGCAACCCGGTCTTTTGCCGCGCAAAGCGGCGCCGGGGCTCTTGCCGAATCTCTCCGCGCGCAAGAGGCTGGTGCGCGCGACGGTTAAAACTTTCCCCACAATCCACAGATTTACCCTATATATGGGGTCAGCCGTCATAAATCGCACAATATCTTGACGCCTCCTGACGACTCGCCCTAGTCTCGACTCAATCGCAATCGGGTTCGGGCGAGGCGGGCCAAACGCCTCGGGCCAGTCCGGTTGCGGCTCGCGGTAGAGCCGGCAACGGCCAGGCGTGTTCTCAACAGGCGTCGAACAGAAACAGGCAGGGCTGTGCAGCAGCCGGCGCAGGTCTATCTGCGCCAGAGGGGACCAATATGCGGATCGACAGACGTTATACCGAGGCTGGCCGTTCGCCCTACGCGGCGCTGGAATTCCGCACGACCAAAAGCGAAATCAAGAACCCTGACGGCTCGGTCGTCTTCTCGCTCGACGGCATCGAAGTGCCCGCCGGCTGGAGCCAGGTCGCAGCCGACGTTCTCGCCCAGAAATATTTCCGCAAGGCCGGCGTGCCCGCGCGCCTGAAGAAGATCGAAGAGAACGACGTCCCCTCGTTCCTGTGGCGCTCCGTCGCCGATGAAGCCGCGCTCTCCGCCCTGCCCGCCGCCGAGCGCTACGGCTCGGAAAAGACCGCGCAACAGGTGTTCGACCGGCTCGCCGGCGCCTGGACCTACTGGGGCTGGAAGGGCAAGTATTTCACGTCCGAAGAAGACGCCCAGGCCTTCTACGACGAATTGCGCTACATGCTGGCCGCGCAGGTCGCCGCGCCCAATTCGCCGCAATGGTTCAACACCGGCCTGCACTGGGCCTATGGCATCGACGGCCCCGGCCAGGGCCATTATTACGTCGACTACGCGACCGGAAAGCTGACCAAGTCCAAGTCCGCTTACGAGCATCCGCAGCCGCACGCCTGCTTCATCCAGTCCGTCGCCGACGACCTCGTCAACGAGGGCGGCATCATGGACCTGTGGGTGCGTGAAGCCCGCCTGTTCAAATACGGCTCGGGCACCGGCACCAATTTCTCGAAACTGCGCGGCGAGAACGAAAAGCTGTCCGGCGGCGGCAAGTCGTCGGGCCTCATGTCCTTCCTCAAGATCGGCGACCGCGCCGCCGGCGCCATCAAGTCCGGCGGCACGACGCGCCGCGCCGCCAAGATGGTGGTGGTCGACGTCGATCATCCCGACATCGAGGATTTCATCGACTGGAAGGTGAAGGAGGAAGAGAAGGTCGCCGCCCTCGTCGCCGGCTCCAAGATCGTCAAGAAGCACATGAAGGCGGTGATGCGCGCCGCCGTGAATTGCGAGGGTTCGAACGACGATTGCTTCAATCCCGAGAAGAACCCCGCGCTCAAGCGCGAGATTCGTCTGGCCCGCCGCGCCGAAGTGCCGGACAGCTACATCAAGCGAGTCATCCAGTTCGCGCGCCAGGGCTACAAGGATATCGAGTTCGACACCTACAACACGGACTGGGACTCGGAAGCCTATCTGACCGTCGCCGGCCAGAACTCGAACAATTCCATCCGCGTCACCGACGATTTTCTGCGCGCCGTTGAAAAGGACGGCGAGTGGCGGCTGACGCGCCGTCTCGACGGCAAGACGCACAAGGTGCTGAGCGCCCGCGATCTCTGGGAGAAGGTCGGCTATTCCGCCTGGGCTTCGGCCGATCCCGGCATCCAGTTCCACACGACCATCAACGACTGGCACACCTGCCAGGCGGCAGGCCCGATCGTCGCGTCGAACCCCTGCTCCGAATACATGTTCCTCGACGACACGGCCTGCAATCTGGCGTCGCTGAACCTGCTGACTTTCCGCAATCCCGAAACCAACAGGTTCAATACGGCTCTGTATGAGCATTCGGTCCGCCTGTGGACCATCGTGCTCGAAATCTCCGTGCTGATGGCGCAGTTTCCCTCCAAGGAGATCGCCAAACTCTCCTACGAATATCGCACGCTCGGCCTCGGCTACGCCAATGTCGGCGGCTATCTCATGTCCTCGGGCATGGCCTACGATTCCGCTGAAGGCCGCGCGGTCTGCGGCGCGCTGTCGGCCATCATGACGGCGGTCTGCTACAAGACCTCCGCCGAAATGGCGAAGGAGCTCGGCCCGTTCGCCGATTACAAGCGCAACGCCAGCAACATGCTGCGCGTGATCCGCAACCATCGCCGCGCAGCCCACGGCGAGGCGACGGGTTACGAGAAGCTCTCGGTCAATCCCGTTCCGCTCGACCTCGCCTCCGTGCCGCAGGAAGACTTCGCCATCCGCGCGAAAGAATCCTGGGACGAGGCGCTGGCGCTCGGCGAAGCGCACGGTTTCCGCAACGCGCAGGTCACCGTCGTCGCGCCGACCGGCACGATCGGCCTCGTGATGGATTGCGACACGACGGGCATCGAGCCGGATTTTGCGCTGGTGAAATTCAAGAAGCTCGCTGGCGGCGGCTATTTCAAGATCATCAACCGCGCCGTGCCGGAGGCGCTCCGCACGCTCGGCTATCGCGAGAGCGAGATCGCCGAGATCGAGGCCTACGCCGTCGGCCACGCGAGCCTGACCAATGCGCCGGGGATCAATCACGCCAGCCTGCGCGCGCGCGGCTTCACCGACGAGAAGATCAGGACGATTGAGGAGTCGCTGGCCTCGGCCTTCGACATCAAGTTTGTCTTCAACAAATGGTCGCTCGGCGCTGACTTCCTGC
This sequence comes from Rhodoblastus sp., assembly GCA_047605445.1. Classification (GTDB taxonomy): domain Bacteria; phylum Pseudomonadota; class Alphaproteobacteria; order Rhizobiales; family Beijerinckiaceae; genus JAJXWB01. The sequence continues at coordinate 9,965 of JASGFP010000060.1, read as the reverse complement.
GCGACGCTCTTAAAGTGCCTGCGGAAAAGCTCGAGGATCCCGCGTTCGAGCTTCTGCCCTTCCTCGGCTTCTCGAAAACCGAGATCGAGGCGGCCAACACGCATGTCTGCGGCGCGATGACGCTGGAAGGCGCGCCCTTCCTCAAGGCCGAGCACCTGCCCGTCTTCGACTGCGCCAATCCGTGCGGCCGCACCGGCAAGCGCTTCCTGTCGGTGGAGAGCCACATCCGCATGATGGCGGCCGCGCAGCCCTTCATCACCGGCGCGATCTCCAAGACGATCAACATGCCCAACGATGCGACGGTCGAGGATTGCAAGGAAAGCTACATGCTCTCCTGGCGCCTCGCGCTGAAGGCCAACGCGCTCTACCGCGACGGCTCGAAACTGTCGCAGCCGCTGAACGCGCAGCTGATCGAGGACGAGGCCGACGACGCCGAGGACGCGATCGCCGACATCATCGCCTCCAACGCGCCTGCGCGCGCCGCGGCGGTGGCGGAGAAGATCGTCGAGCGCGTGATCGAGCGCGTGCAGGTGATGCGCGAGCGCGAAAAACTCCCCGACCGCCGCAAGGGCTATACGCAGAAGGCGGTCGTGGGCGGCCACAAGGTCTATCTGCGCACCGGCGAATATAGCGACGGGCGGATCGGCGAAATCTTCATCGATATGCACAAGGAAGGCGCCGCCTTCCGCTCGCTGATGAACAATTTCGCCATCGCCATTTCGCTTGGCCTGCAATACGGCGTGCCGCTGGAGGAATACGTCGACGCCTTCACCTTCACCCGCTTCGAGCCGGCGGGCTTCGTGCAGGGCAACGACGCGATCAAGAACGCGACGTCGATCCTCGACTACGTCTTCCGCGAACTCGCCATCTCCTACCTGCAGCGCAACGACCTCGCGCATGTCTCGCCCGAGGACATCGGCTACACGGCGATGGGCAAGGGCGAGGACGAGGGCAAGGCGCCCGAAGGCGCGCGCGCGGCCCCGACCTTCGTGTCGCGCGGTCTCGTGCGCTCCAAAACCGACCGCCTGATGGTGGTGGCCGGCGGCGCGCAGGCGCAGGTCGTCAACACGCCGACCATGCTGGCGACCGATGGCGCGACCGCGCTGAAGCCCGACCTCGCCAACGAGGTGGCCGACGTCGCCCGCGACCTCGACAAGCTCGGCTGGAGCCAGCCCAGCGAAGCCGACCTGATGGCCGAAAAGCGCGCGGAAGCGCGGATGAAGGGCTATGTCGGCGAGGCGTGTCCCGAGTGCGCGAACTTCACGCTCGTGCGCAACGGGACGTGCCTGAAGTGCGATACGTGCGGCAGCACGACGGGGTGTTCGTGATAGCCTCGAACTAATACTAGCTAGCTAGCACGGCTCGCACGCAAACGGCGACTCTTCAACCGGAGAGCGAGCGCGAACCTGAGTCCCGCGACCCCTGATTGCTTTCTCCCGCATTGGGAAAGGCAAACAGGGGCGAAATATTTCGCAACTGAGTCATCGACGTGCTGGTAAGACTGCCTGGCTCGTATCGCGAAATCTCCGCCAAAATTCGCTGCAACTGTTGAAAGACTTTCTTGACGAACTCTGAGTCAGTTGACGCCACCCTCTTGCAGTTGTTCAACACTGCCGTCTTTGCGGACTTGCAGCACACGCCTCAATTCTACGATAAGAAACCTCTGCTCGCTCACTACACGTCGATTGCGACTCTCGAGGCCATTCTTCGCAACAACGAGTTCTGGTTCTCGAATCCTCTCTATATGAACGACCTGGAAGAGGTACGTTTCGGCATAAATGAAGGCGTGACCGCATTCTTATCGAGCGGTCTAATCGAAGCGGCTTGCGGGACGAAGGAGCGAGCAACCGCTTTTCGGCAATCACTAAGTTTTACACACAGCCGATTTGATCGCGAACACGCGATCGACACTTATGTTTTCTGTCTCTCAGAGCACGATCCGTCGGACACAGATGGCTTGCTTTCGATGTGGCGCGGCTACGCTGCCAATGGCAATGGCGTGGCAATCGTTTTTGACACCGGCAAACTCATCCGCCGCGACGACACCCCTCTGATCATTGCTCCTGTGGTCTACGCGACAACCGATGCACGTCGACAATGGATCACGGACAAGATCAACCTTTTGGCAGACACTCTGCGCGCGACACACGTTCCCGACGACAAACTCTTCATACCAGCATTTTCTTTTTTTGAGCGGCTCAAGATGTTCGCGCTCTTCACAAAGCACCCCGGATTTCGGGAGGAAAAGGAATGGCGCGCCGTTTACATGCCAGATCGTGATATCGGAAAGACCTTCACTCACATGATCGACTACGCCATTACGTCGCGTGGCGTCGAACCGAAGCTAAAATTCAAAGTCGCTCCACTGCCCGGTTACATTGATGACGATATGTCGCTCGACAAATTGGTCAATCGCATCATTCTCGGCCCGAGCATCTCCTCGCCGCTCGCGCAGGCCAGCATAGGCAAAATGTTCGATCGGATTGCGCCAGCACTTAAGGGCCGCGTTATCGCATCTTCGATTCCTTATCGATGCTAACTAGCGCTATCATCGCGCCTGTACGACAACGGCCGCCTCGATCAGGGCAATCCCGCGAACGCCCCTTCTTCCATGCAATTCCTAATGCAGCACGACACGCAGCCGATCATGTCGCTAGCATGCTTTAGCGTTCGCACGAGCACACCATTCATTCCCCGCGACGATCGATTCGATCCCGCGAAAACCGAGTCCTCTTCTCCCCGCGGGGCGGGGAGAAGATGTCCGAAGGACAGATGAGGGGCCGGTCGGTGTGGAGAAACCTCTCCAAGACCACCGGCCCCTCACCCTGCCCTCTCCCCGCCCTGCGGGGAGAGGGTTCACACGAGCCCTTGCGCCCACCAAAACCCTCCCCACATATCGCTCCGCAGTCCGGGCCCCTCTGGCGGTTTCCACTCCCGCGATGTCGGACGCATTTCGCATCGACACACCGCCTTTGATTTCGGGGGCGCGCCTTGACCGCTTTCCAGACCCGGAAGACGCTTGCGACCTTGAAGCGGCTCGACCGCCTCGCCCGCTTTCTCGACAGCGCCTATCGCATCCCCTTCACCAAAATCCGGATCGGCTGGGAGCCGATGCTCGACGTTGTGCCCGGCGTCGGCCCGCTGCTGACGCAAGGCCTGTCCGGCTACATCGTCTATGAGGCCTGGCGACACGGCGCGCCGCCCGCGCTTCTCGCGCGCATGGCCGGCCGCATCGGCGTCGACACGCTGCTCAGCGTCACGCCGGTTCTCGGTTGGGCGGGCGACATTTTCTACAAGGCCAATCTCGCCAACCTGGCCGACCTGCGCGCGCACCTCGAAGGCGCGCATTCCGCACGTCCGACAGCCAGGGCGTATGCGGCGGCGTCTTTTCAGACGGCGGCGTGATCCAGTCGGGATGCCCCTCTCTCCGCACGCGGGGAGAGGGAGCAGGCGCCCTATTTTGCCCCCTCACGCGGACGAAATACGAACGCCAATATCGCCAGCGCCGATGAGCCGCACAGAACGATGGCGAGCGCCGTCGCCGGAGGAAACGGCAGGAGCGTGACAAACGTCGTCGCCAGCGCGGCGCAGGTCATTTGCAGGAAGCCGAGCAAGGCTGACGCAAGCCCGGCATGGCTGGCGAAGGGCTGCATTGTCATCGCCGTTCCCAGGGGGTTGGCGAGACCCATGCCGGACAGAAAGACCACCAGCGACAGCGCGAACCACGCCAGCGTCGGCGCGCCCCCGCCTGCCAGCAGCAGGACGCTGCCGAGCCCCGCGATCGAGGCGCCGGAGATAATCGTTCGCGCGAGTCCGAATCGGCGCGCCAGACGCGGCGCGAGCATGCCGCTGCCGAATACGACGAAGACGGTCGCGGCAAAGAACAGGCTGAGGCCGAGCTTGCTGAGGCCCATGCCGTCGAGCAGGATGGCCGGCGTTGCGGCAAAGAACGCGTAGAGCGCGCCGATGATCAGGCTGACGCACAGCGCCGGCATGATGAAGCGCCGGTCCACGACCAGCGCGCCATAGCCGCCGGCGATTCCGGCGATGGACGCGCCCACCCTGCTCGACGGCGCAAGCGTCTCGCCCAGCATCATCTGGTAGACGGCGGCGACCAGCAGGCCGGCGAGACCGACCGCAAGAAAGGCGACACGCCAGCCGAAATAGGAATCGATGGCCGTGCCGAGCAGCGGCGAGAAGCCAGGGGCTGCGGCCATCGCCACCATTGTGAAAGAGAGCACGCGCGCGAGTTCGTTGCCTTCGAACAGGTCTCTCGCAACCGCGCGCGACAGAACGGATGCAGCGCAGGCGCCCAGCGCCTGCACGACGCGCGCGAACACCAGAAAGCCAAGGGTTCCGGCGTTGGCCGCCAGTACGCTGCCGATCGCAAATACGGCCAGGCCGCCGAGCACCAACGGTCTGCGGCCGAAACGGTCGGACAGAGGTCCGACGAAGAGCTGCCCGAGCGCGAATGCGATGAAGAAACTGCTGAGCGTTGCCCCGAGTTCTCGCGTCGTTACGCCGAGCGCGGCGCCGATGGAGGGAAACGACGGCAGTATGATGTTGGTCGAAAGCGCGCTCAGCGCCGCCAGCCCGGCCAGCAAGGCAATGGTGCGGGCTACGTCCTGTCGAGGCGCTGCGCGGGCGGGCGCGTTAGCGGCGTCCATCTGGGTCATATCCGATCTCCACGGAAGGCCGAACCTTCGTTTTGATGATACTTATCATCATTAAGAAGCTGCTGTCTCTGATTTTCTGGCGGCGTGATTTGCAGATGCGGGCTCCGCTAACTGGCGGGCAAATCCGTCGCGCAGCGGCCTGTGTTTTCCGGCACAGCCTTATCGATCGCGCGGAAATACACCCCTCCTGAAACCGCCGCGCTTCAGGAGCCAGACCCGTGATCCACCCTGCCTCTATCGCTACGAAGGCGCGCGAAAAAATCTGCGCGACACGCTGAAGCAATGCGGTGCATGAGGAAACGTCGATGAAACGCATTTTGATCGCACTCGCGCTCGCCAATACGGCGTCGATGGCGCATGCGCAGGTTGCGCCCGGCGATTACATCGCCGAGCACGGCTGGGGAACGCTAAAGGTGAAGAACGGCGGCTTCGAAATTCTCGCCGTCGGCGGCAACGGCCATACCTGCAGCCTCGATGGCAGGCTGAACGGCATGACGGCGACCCTCGACGACGAAGGCGACATCTGCCGGATCGACTTCAAGGCGAAGGAAGGCGGCTTTCAGGTGACGCCGACGACGCCCGAAACCTGCAGCAACTATTGCGGCGCGCGCGCCTATTTCGAGGGGCTTTATCTCAGGCCGGCGCGCGGCTGCGCCGACGGGGCGCGCGAGACGACAAGAAAGAATTTCAAGGCGGCCTACGCCGCGAAGGATTATGTGAAGGCGCATGCCCTGCTCGTCCCGCTGCTGCAGACATGCGCGCGCACGCTCGGGCCGATGGAGACCGCCGCGCTGCGCAACGATCTGGCGATCACGCTTTACCACCTCGGCCGCAAGGCAGACTGCCGCGCGATGCTGGCGCCGCTGGCCGAACAGGCCGCGAAGAAAGACGACGATCTGACGGCCGATTATCCGCCCTCGGACTGGGAGGAGTTCAAGCCGCTCATCGGCGCCGCGCGCACGAACCTCGCCCTGTGCAAGGACTGACTCTCTGGCGCGCGCCCGCGCTGACGAAGGCCGCGACGAGGTCGATGGCCAGGGCGGGCGCGAGCGGCGTGCGGCTCACGCCTTCGGCGGCGCCTGCATCTGCCCGTTGGGCGAGAGCGTGTCGATGATCGTCGGCAGCCACTTCGCCAGAAAGCCGAAAATCGTGTCCGGCGGCATGTTCAGCGTGGTCGAAAGTTTCTCGACCACGCTCTGCCCCAGCGCATTCTCGAGCTGGTCGGCTGTGATCGGCTGATTGGCGCCGCGCCCGAGCCACGAATTCACCTGCGGCCCGAGGCCGGAGGCGCGCAGCTTGTCGACGAGGCCCTGCAGCGATCCGAGACTGGTATGCGCCAGCGCGTTCTGCAGCAGGCCCGGCAGGACCTGCGCCTCGAACTGACCCATCATCTGGCCGAATAGTCCGTCGAGAATGCCCATGGCGCCCGGCGCTCCGTTTCGTTCAGCGTATTTCTAGCTGTCGCGGCAGGCGCCGGCAATCGCGCTCACCACCACCCACGCCGCCAGTAATACGGGCGCGGCGGACCGTAGTAGAAGCCAGCCCCCCAATAATAGGGACGCGGATAGACGTAGACCGGCCTCGGCGCGTCGACCATCACGACGGGCTCGATATCCGGCCCGCCGATACGATGGCCGCGCGAAACCATGCATTGCGCATAGACGCGGTCGTAGCGCGCCTGTACGGAGCCTGCCGCCGCGCGCCCGTTCTCTGCGCCGACGATGGACCCGCCGGCAAGGCCCGCCCCGGCGCCGATCAGCGCCCCGGTTCCCGCATTGCCCGCAGCGGCGCCGATCGCGGCGCCCGCCAGTGCGCCGACGGCGGTTCCGACCGCGGCGCCGCCAATCGTAGAATCGTTGGAGACCTGCCCCGGCGAGCGATAGCCGACGGCGGCCTGCGCATTGGACTGGCAATAATCGTCATCGCGCTGGAAGGCGGCGTAGGACACGCCCTTGCCGGGCACAACGGTTACCTGCGGCTCTGCGGGCATCGTGCTGGCGCAACCGCCAAGCGCGAGCGCGCCGATCGAAAAAACTAGAAGAGATCCCCGCATGATACGCATCCATCTGACGCAAACACCGGCGCAGGCTTCATCGCAAAACGTTAACGCGCAGTGACGATTGCTCGCCCGCGCGCCGGACTGTGTGTCCGGTTCGTGTCAGACATTCGCAACCATCGGAATCTGATCGGGCTTTAAAATACCTAGCCGTAAGAAAACCTTAAGCGCGCGACAGCGAAAATTCATGCTTATACGCGGACGTCCCGCGTCGAGGGGCGTATGAAGCGATTTCTGAACTGGGCGGGGGCGAGCCATCGCAGGCCCGAAGTCCGCCGCGCCCTGACGCATGCGCAATATTCCGCTTACCTCCGTCAGGCGCCGATTCTCTATCTGATGATCGCGCTCATCGTGTCCGCCGCGATCTATCTGTGCGCCGACCGCACGATGCCGGCGATAACCATCTACGGTCCCGCGCTTCTCGTGATCGGTTCGCTGATGCGCATGATCGTCTGGATTCGTCGCCGCGCCTTCAAGGTCGACGAGGAAATCATGGCGCGCCGCCTCTGGACCGCCGGCGTGGCGGCAACCGTGCTGGCGTTTGTTTTCACGAGCTGGGTCACCACTCTCTATTTCATCGGCGATCCCGCGATGCGCGGCGTCATCGCCGGCGTGTTCGGCGTCACCACGCTTGCGGCCGTCTATTGCCTCGTCAACTTTCCCATATCGGCGCTGGCGGTGGCGGCCGTCTGCGTTCCCGTCGTTTCATTGCTGCTGGCGCTGGCGACGCCCGAACCGATGATCGTCGGCGGATGTGGCCTGCTCGCGGTCATGTTTGGCACGACGTTCATGGTCGTTCACACAGCGCGCGACTTTCTCAAGCTTGTCGCCGCGCAGGTCGACGCGAAGGCGCTGAGCGACGAGAACGCGCGGCTGGCGTATGTCGACAGCCTCACCGGCCTGCCCAATCGTCGTCAGTTCTTCGAGCGGCTCGAAGCGGCCGTCGCGCGCAATGCGCCGGGCGCGCACGTTCATGTCGGCATTCTCGATCTCGACGGTTTCAAGCCCGTCAACGACGTATTCGGCCATTCCGTCGGCGACCGCCTGCTGATCGAGTGCGGGGCGCGGTTCACGCAGGTCGTCGGCGACAAGGCTTTCGTGGCACGGCTCGGCGGCGACGAATTCGGCCTCATTATCGAAGACGCGGGGGGCGACGAGGTCGTTCTGGCGCTCGGCGCGCGCATCTGCGAGGCGACTCGCGAGCCCTTCGCCTTTGCGGACGCCATCGCCGCGGTGTCGACATCCATCGGCTTCGCCGCATTTCCCGAAGCCGGCGATACGCCGCGCCGGCTGTACGAACGCGCCGACTTCGCGCTCTACTACGTCAAGCAGAACCATCGCGGCAACGCCGCCGTCTTCAACGAGGCGCACGAGCGGCGCATGAAAGGCGGCGCCCTGGTCGAGCAATGCCTGCGGCGCGCCGATCTCGATGCGGAGATGAGCGTCTCCTTTCAGCCGCTGCACGACGCCGAAACGGGCGCGATCGTCGCCTTCGAGGCGCTGGCTCGCTGGAACAGCCCATCTCTCGGGGCCGTCCCGCCGTGTGACTTCGTGCCGGTCGCCGAGCGTTCCGACATCATCTACCCGCTGTCGCGCACCTTGCTGCGCAAGGCGTTGAATTCCGCGAGCCGCTGGCCTGCGCACATCCGGCTCTCCTTCAACCTGTCGGCGCGCGACCTGATGTCGCCGGCCGCTTTAACCCAGGTCATCGCAATCGCCGAGAGCAGCCCGGTGGAATCGAGCCGCATCGATTTCGAAATCACCGAAACCGCGCTCATCACAGATTTCGAGCGTGCGCGCGAAGCGATTCTGATGCTCAAGTCCATCGGCGCCAGCGTGTCGCTCGACGATTTCGGCACGGGGTATTCGAGTCTCAACTACGTCCATCGCCTACCGCTCGACCGCATCAAGATCGACCGCGGCTTCGTGCACGAAATGGAAACGGACTCGCGCGCGAGCGACGTCGTGCGGACGATGATCTCGATGGCGCGCAATCTCAATTTCGACTGCGTGATCGAAGGCGTCGAGACGGGAGAGCAGCTCGAGCAGCTGCGCTCCTTCGGCTGTACGATGGCGCAGGGCTATCTTTTCAGCCGCCCGCTCGCCGACAGCGAAGTCCTCCCCTATGTCGCGGCGCGCGAGAAACTTGGCGCGGCCGCCGCCTCGAACGCCGCCTGAGAACCTGTGCGCGGGAGCATCCGACGCTATCTTCGTCCGGGCCGCATCCCGGAGGCTGCATGAAACGAACCCTTGTTCTCGCCGCGACGCTGGCGCTCGCGACCTTCGCCGCACAGGCCGCCCTGCCCGTCGGCGCGCGGGCGCCGCATTTCACGATTCCCGGCGCCCTTGCCGGCAAGGATTTCTCTTTCTCGCTCGCTGAGGCGCTGAAGAACGGCCCGGTTGTCGTCTATTTCTACCCGAAGAGCTTCACCAGCGTCTGCACGGAAGAAGCCCATCTTTTCGCCGAGGCGGCTGACGACTTCGCAGCGCTCGGCGCGAGCGTACTGGGCGTATCCGGCGACGACATCGAAACGCAGCGCAAATTCTCCTCGCTCGCCTGCCGCGACAAATTCGCGGTCGGCGCGGACGCCGACCGCACGGTCATCAAGGCCTACGACGTCGGCGGTTTCAGCGCCTACGCCGCCCGCGTCTCTTATGTAATCGCGCCCGACAGCCGCATCCTCTCGACCGTCTCGTCGCCGGAAGCGCAGCCGCATATCGAGGGCGCATTGAAGGCGCTGCGCGCATGGCGGGCGGCGCAGAAACCCTGACCAGCGCCGATGCACGTTGTCTTTCGACATAAAGGCGGCGACGATTGACTCTTAGCGTTCGTTCTATATAACGAACAATGCATTCTATAAAACAAACGGACCCGCGCCATGACCGACACCGCCCCCGGCTTTTCCACCCTCGCCGTCCACGCCGGCGCCAAGCCGGATCCCGCCACCGGCGCTCGCGCGACGCCGATCTACCAGACGACGTCCTTCGTCTTCGACGATGTCGATCACGCAGCTTCGCTGTTCGGCCTGCAGGCGTTCGGCAACATCTACACCCGCATCACCAATCCGACGACGGCGGTTCTGGAGGAGCGCGTCGCCGCGCTCGAAGGCGGCACGGCCGCGCTCGGCGTCGCCTCCGGCCATGCGGCGGAGTTTCTTACCTTCCACGCCCTGCTGACGCCCGGCGACGAATTCGTCGCCTCGACCAAGCTCTACGGCGGCTCGATCAACCAG
>JASGFP010000059.1:0-24473 GCA_047605445.1 Rhodoblastus sp. | reverse complement strand
CTCGCGGCCGCGCGCGAGGCCCGCGCTGGCGGCCTCTTCGGCGCGGGCGATTTCCTCAGGCACGCGCTCCGGCGCGCGCTCCGCCAACTTGCGGACGAGACGCAATTGCGCGACCACGGCGACGAGCGCGTGGACGATCGTGTCGTGCAGGTCGTGCGCGATCGTCAGCCGTTCGCGCATCACCAGCGCCTGCCGAGCGACCGCCTGCGCGCGCTCGACTTCGGCCTGCAATTCACGCAGCCGCGTGATGTCGCGGCCGACGGCCTGGAATTCCGGCGGCCCCTCCGCCGCGCCGAGCCAGGTCACGCGCCACAGGATCGAGGCCGTACGGCCATCGGCGGCGGCAAGCTTCTGTTCGAAGGTTTCCTCGTCGTTGCGCCGCGCCAGCGCGCCCCAACCCGTCTCGCCCAGCGGGCGCAGCGCATCTTCGAGTCGCGCGCCGACGAGCGCGGCAAGGCCTCGGCCGCAGAAAGTCTGCGCATGGATGTTGGCGAAGGCGATCGTGCCGTCCGCCGCGATCCGCAGCACGAGATCGGCCGAGGATTCGACGATGTCGCGATAAAGCGCGTCGCTGATGTTGGCGCGCCTGCGCGCGGCTTCCGCCTGCTCGTCGGCGAGCCGTCGTTCACGGCGCTCGCGCACCAGCATCGTCTCGGTTTCGCTGGCGCCGAAGGCGCGCGCCGCGGCGATGGAAAACACTTCCTGGTTTTCGTCCCATGCGATCGTGACGCCGATCTTCTCGCCGCTGTCGAGGCCGAGGGCCGGCAGGGCGACGATATCGCGCGCGCCAGCGCGCAGGGCGGAGAGTTCGTCGGCCATGCCGAACAGCAGCGGCGTCGCGAAACAATCCTCCCCGATCGCAGGCAGCCAGTCGAGCGCGGCGCCGGCGCGAGCAAGCAGGGCGCCATCGGCCGCCATGCGCGCAAAGCCGATGCCGTGGCGCGCAAGCGCGCCAGCCGCATCCTCGTCTATCGCCTCGCCCGCGCGCACGTCGCCTCCACGATCAGGCGAGCATGGGGGAAAGGCCGCGCAATGTCATCACGGCAGCCTGCGCATCCATCGATCGCGCGCGACGACGTCGACAATGCGCAGGCCAGCCTCGCGCCATGTCGGCCGCACCACGCGCGCGGGATCGGCGACGGCGCGGCCTGCGAGAAAGTCCTGCACGAGGGTTGCGAGCGCGCCTGCGTCATTGACGGGAAAATAGAGCGCGCCCGCGCCGCCGATCTCGCGGAAGACGGGAATGTCGCTGCACAGAGCCGGCTTGCCGCGCCAGGCGGCTTCGGCGATCGGCAGGCCGAAGCCTTCGGCATAGGAGGGCGCGAGCGCGGCGGCGCAATGGTCGTAGGCGAACGCGAGATCGATGTCGCCCGCCGCGTCGAACCAGAACAGGCGGCGGCCGAATTCGGGATGCGCCATAATGTCGTCGACGATTGCGTCGACGTGCCAGCCGCGCCGGCCGACGAAGACGAGGCGCGCGTCCAGCCCGCCGCGCCACAACGCGTCGAAGGCTTCGAGCGCGACCGCATGGCCCTTGCGCGGTTCGAGCGTGCCGACGAGCAGGAAGGCGGGCGCGCCGGTGAAAGCGTCGCGGATCGCGGCGCCGGGTTCGCCCGCGCCTTTCGGCGCAATGTCGGACCCGCAATGGAACCAGCCGACATTCAGGCCGGGGCGGTGAGGAAGCTGCTGCGCCGCCACGAAAGCGCAAAGCTCCTCCGCAACCGTTTTCGAGATCGCGATGATCCCGTCGCTTTGGAGAAGCGCGGCCTTCAGCCAGGCCAGATGCACCTGCGGCACGTCGCCGACGGACGCGCCCTTGTAGAGTTGCGGAATGAGATCGTAGACGCAGGACACGACCGCGCCGCTCTTCGCGCGCACGTCGGCAAATACGGGTTCGAACGCCGCGAAATCCTTCCAGCTGTTATCGAGCATCAGCAGGCGGTCGCCGCTCTCGATGGCCACGCGCGCGTCGTCTCCGGCTTTTGGAAGTCCCGTTTCCGCCGCGACATAGGCTTCGCAGGTCCACAGCGCGCCGTCCTGCAAGCGCACGGCGACGGGCGTCACGCTGCAATCGCGGTCCGCATAGAGCGCGCGCACGATTTCGCGCACCACACGCTGAATGCCGGTGCGTTCGTCATGTGCGACGATGGCGGTGACGTCGATCAGCAGCCTTTGCGCCGGCGCCGGCTCCGCCGCCGCAGCGGGCGCCGCAATGCTGATGGACCGCGGCAGGTTCGCCTTTTCCGCGGGCGAGAACATGCGCCGGATCGCGCGCTCGATCGCGCGCACCGGCGCGGCGAAATGCCATGCGGCGCTGTAGATCGCTTCGGCGTGGCGCTTTTCGAGACGCTCGAGTTCGCGCCGGAGCTGATCTACCTGGAATTCGAGAATGCGGATGCGATCGGCGATCTTCCCGTCGATTGGCTCGGGCTCGTCGCTCATCGCGCCGTCCTCAAGTCGCGCCCGCCGCGCGCCAATGCGCGAGCAGGTCTTCGAGGATAGCGTCAACGCCGATGGTCGGCTTCCAGCCGGTCGCCTGTTCGAGCCGCTGCGCGGAGCCGGCGGCCATCGGCACGTCGCTGGGGCGCAGACGCTTCGGGTCGATCACGATCTCGAATGGCGCGCGCGCGTGGGCGCGGAATTTTTCGATGAGATCGCCGATGCGCCACGAGCCGCCGGAGGCTACGTTGTAGACATGGCGCTCGCCTGCTGCTGCGGGCGTCTGCAGCATCGCGACATAGGCGGCGCAGACGTCGCGCACATCGAGAAAATCGCGGCTGGCGTCAAGATTGCCGAGTTCGAGACGCGGCGGAATGCGGCCTGCCTCTATGTCGGCTATCTGCTTGGCGGCGGACGGCAGGACGAAGCGCACGTCCTGACCCGGCCCGGTGTGGTTGAAGGGCCGCGCGACGATGAGACGCGCCTGCGGCAGAACGTCGGGAAGCATGGATTCGGCGGCGGCCTTCGCGCGGGCGTAGGCGTTGGTCGGACGCAGCGGCGTGTCCTCGCTCACGATCCCGTCGCGAAAACTCCAGCCGTAGACTTCGGAGGAAGATACGAAAAAGAAGGTCGTGTCCGGGCAGGCGCGCTGGCAGGCATGCGCCAATTCCAGCGTGCCGCCGAAATTCACGCGCCATGTCGCTTCGGCGAGTTCCGCGCTCGCGCCGATCGCCGCCTGCGCCGCCAGATGCAGGACGAGATCGGGTTTCAGATCCGCCACGATCGCCCCGATGGCGGCGCTGTCGGTCACTTCCGCGTCCAGCGCCCGCCAGCCGTCGCGCTGAACCATTTCGCCGGGACGGCGCAGCAGCAGCCGCTCGGCGTCGGGCCAGCAGCGCGCAATCGCCGGCGCGAACCAGCCGCCGACGAAACCCGTGCCGCCGGTCAACAGAATGCGCTGGTAGCGAAGCGACATCGCGGTCCGGTTCAGAGCGTTTCGGAATTCTTGACGCGCTCGAGATCGGCGTCGACCATTTCCTTGATCATCTGATCGAGCGTGGTCGTCGCCTGCCAGCCGAGCCTGGCTTTCGCCTTGTCGGGATTGCCAAGCAGCACGTCGACTTCCGCCGGGCGATAGAAGGCCGGGTCGATCACGACATGCTTGTCCATGTCCATGCCGACATATTCGAACGCGATGCGGCACATGTCGCGCACGGTGGTGGTCACGCCCGTCGCCACGACATAATCGTCGGGCTTGTCCTGCTGCAGCATCAACCACATGGCCTGCACATAGTCGCGCGCATGGCCCCAGTCGCGCTTGGCGTCGATATTGCCGAGGCGGAGTTCCTTCGCCTTGCCGAGCTTTATGCGCGCGACGCCGTCGGTCACCTTGCGGGTGACGAATTCGATGCCGCGCAGCGGGCTTTCGTGATTGAAGAGAATGCCGGACGAAGCGTGGAAGCCGAAGCTCTCGCGATAGTTCACCGTGATCCAGTGGCCGTAGAGCTTGGCGACCGCGTAGGGCGAACGCGGATAGAAGGGCGTCTGCTCGCTCTGGCGCTCCTGCTGGATGAGGCCGAACATTTCCGACGACGAGGCCTGGTAGAAGCGCGCGTCCGGGGCTTCCGAGCGCATGGCTTCCAGCATGTTGGTCACGCCGGTCGCGGTGATGTTGGCGGTATGGATCGGCTGGCGCCACGAGGAGGCGACGAAGGACTGGGCGGCGAGATTGTAGATTTCCTGCGGCTTGGTCTCCTTGACGATGCGCACCAGGCTCGACACGTCGTCCATGTCGCCGTCCAGCAGGGTCACCTTGTCGGCGACGCCCAGCCAGCGCAGGCGATGATCCTCGACGCCGCGGTGCGAGGAGCGGCGGATGACGCCGAAGACCTCGTAGCCCTTGGACAGCAGAAATTGCGAGAGATAAGCCCCATCCTGGCCCGTGATGCCGGTCAGGAGCGCGCGCTTGGCCATGAAAAATCCTTCGAGACGGGGCCCTGGCCCGCGAATGGCCGCGCGGCAGGGGCGCACGGCGAACAGGTCCGGCCGCCGGAAGGGGCGGCCGGAAGATGCGCCGCAATAGCAAAAGCGGCGTCGGGTAGGCAAGTTTTGGGGGAGGCGCGCCGTCTCCCCTCCCCCACAAGGGGGAGGGAAACGGACTCCCGGCTGCCTATGACGCCTCGGCGAAGTTCGGGGCGCGCTTTTCCATCTGCGCCTTGACCGCCTCGATCTGGTTGGGGCTGCCGATCAGTGCGAACTGCTCGACGGATTCGGCCGTCAGCCCCGTCTCGACGTCGGTCGTAACCGCCAGATTGAGCAGGCGCTTGGCGGCGCGGACGGCGTGGGGGTTCTTGCCGGCGATCTCGCGCGCCGTCTCCATCGCCGCGGCGTAGGGATCGGCGGTCACACGGGTTACAAAGCCGTAGCCGAACGCCTCCTCGCCCGTAAAAATGCGGCCGGTGTAGGTGAGTTCGCGCACCACGTCCTCGCGCGCCAGATGGCGCATGATCTGCGTGCCGGCGACATCGGGCACGAGGCCCCAGCGGATTTCGAGGATCGACATTTTGCAGTCCGGCGTCGCGTAGCGCATGTCGGCGCCGAGCGCGAGCTGGAAGCCGCCGCCGAGCGCGACGCCGTGCACGGCCGCGATGACGGGCACGGGCAGTTCGCGCCACACCCACGCCGCCCATTGCGGCTTGTTGGCGGGACCGTGCGATCGGGCGCGCAGATCGCGCATTCCGGCAAGCGCAGAACCTTGCGTCTTCATCGCCTCGAAGCGGCCCATGTCGAGACCGGCGCAGAAGGCGCGGCCCTCGCCCGACAGAACGACGGCGCGCAGGCCCTTCATGTTCATGAGCTTGTCGCCGGCCTCGACGAGGCCGTCGAACATGGCTTCGTCCAGCGCATTCATCTTGTCGGCGCGGATGAGCTTCACGTCGGCGACGCCGTCCTTCAGCTCGATGGAAACGCGGTCTTTCATTCTTTCACTCCCGTGATGTTCTGGAAATCTCTCGGAGCCCGCAGGCTCCCTCCCTCACCCTCGCCCGCTCCGCGGGAGAGGAGACGGCAGCCTCTCTTGATCAATAATATTGATGGCGCGATGCATCTCCTCCCTCTCCCGCGGAGCCGGAGAGGGGGTCGCGACGCTCACAGCACCTTCCCCGGATTGAGAATCCCGTTCGGATCGAACGCCGTCTTTATCGTGCGCATCAGCTCCATCGCGACAGGATTCTTCACATGCGGAAGCTCGTCGCGCTTCTGCACACCGATGCCGTGCTCGGCCGAGATCGAGCCCGCATATTTGCGCACGAGGCCGTGGACGATGCGGTGGACCTCATCCCAGCGCGCCATGAAGGCGGCCTTGTCGCCGCCGACGGGCTGGGAAATGTTGCAATGGATATTGCCGTCGCCCAGATGCCCGAAAGCGACCATGCGCGCGCCGGGCACGGCGGCCGGCACGTCGCGATCGACGTCTGCGAGGAAGGCCGGCACGGCGGAGATCGGCACGGAGACGTCGTGCTTGATCGAGCCGCCTTCGTGCTTCTGCACTTCGGACAACAATTCGCGCAGGCGCCAGAAGTCGTTGCGCTGGACGAGCGAGGTCGCGATAGCGGCGTCTTCGACCAGCTCCTTCTCGATGGCTTCGCCTAGAAGGTTTTCGAGTGTTTCCTCAAGCGCCGCGTCCGTCTGCGAAGCGAGTTCGATCAGCACATACCAGGCATGTTTCTCGGCCAAGGGATCGCGCGTGTCGGCGCCATGCCGCAGCACGAAATCGATGCCGATGCGCGGCACGAGCTCGAAGCTCTTCACGTCGCCGCCCGCGCGCGACAGCGCGATGTCGAGCAGGCCGAGGGCTGCTTGCGGCGAGGCGAGGCCGACGAAGCCGGTGGCGCGGGCGCGGGGCCTCGGAAACAGTTTCAGCACTGCGCCGGTAATGATCCCCAGCGTGCCTTCGGCGCCGATGAAGAGGTTTTTGAGATCGTAGCCGGTGTTGTTCTTCTTCACCTTGCTGAGATCGGACATGATGCGTCCGTCGGCGAGAACGACCTCGATCCCCATGACTAGATCGCGCGCGACCCCGTAGGCGACCGCGGCGACGCCGCCCGCGTTTGTCGAGAGATTGCCGCCGATGGTGCAGGAGCCTTCAGACGGCAGCGATAGCGGAAACAGGCGGTCGACCGCATCGGCGGCGGCCTGAGCGTTCTGCAGGGTAATGCCAGCATCGACGGTCAGCGTGTTGGCGGTCGCGTCGATCTCGCGCACCTGGTCGAGGCGGCGCAGCGACAGCACGATTTCGTCGCCCGCCATCGACGGCACCTGTCCGCCAACGAGGCCCGTGTTGCCGCCCTGCGGCACGATCTTGACGCCGCGCGCATTGCAGAGCGCGAGAATGCGCGAGACTTCATCGACCGAGCCCGGCTTGACGATCGCGCGCGCCGCGCCGCGATAGAGGCCGCGCTCCTCGACGAGATAGGGCTGCATGGCGAAGGCGTCGGTGACGACATTGGCCGCGCCGACGATGGCGGCGATGTCGGCCAGCGCTTCATCGCGCGGAAATTCCTGATGGGCGTTCAACATCAAATCCCGCTCTTGAACCGCCGCGCGAGCGCTTCCGACTGGCGCGCGAGCAGGCCGAGATCGGAGCCGACGGCGGTGAATGTCGTGCCCGCTTCCATATAGCGCCGCGCGAGGCCCTCGTCAGGCGTGAGAATGCCGGCTGCCTTGCCGCCCTTGCGGATGCGGCCGATCATGTCGACGATTTTTTCCACGACGGCCGGATTGTTCTGGTCGCCGACATAGCCGATCGCGGCGGAGAGATCGCCGGGGCCGATGAATACGCCGTCGACGCCTTCCGTCGCGACGATGGCGTCGAGATTGTCGAGGCCCTTCTGCGTCTCGACCTGCACAAGAACGCAAATCTCGTCCTCGCAGCGCGTGTGATAATCCGTGACGCGGCCGAAGCGCGAGGAACGCGACGAGCCCGAGAAACCGCGGACGCCGCGCGGCGGATAGCGCGTGGCGGCGACGGCCGCGGCAGCTTCCTCCGCCGTGTTGACCACCGGCAGCAGCAGCGTCTGCACGCCCATGTCGAGAAAGCGCTTGATCAGCACCATGTCGTTCCATGCGGGGCGAACGATCGGATGGACAGCGTTTTCCATCACGGCTTGCAACTGGCTCAGCACCTGCGGGATTTCGTTGGGCGAATGTTCGGTGTCGAGCAGAAGCCAGTCGTAGCCGGAGCCGGCGACGATCTCGACGGAGACGTGGCTGGCGAGCGAACACCACAGACCGATCTGCTGCCGGCCAGCGTTGATGGCGTGCTTGAAGGAATTGCGCGGCAGGTCCAAGGCGCTCTCTCCGAAAGGCGCGGATTGGACCATAAAGCCGCCCGCGCCCGCAAGCCGGGCGCCGGCATGGCAGACCGGCGCATTGGGTTGCGCCGCCCAGAGGCGGCGGCTAACCATGCGCCTTCAGACAAGCGAGGCGCGGCATGGCATTTCCGTTCAAGGACGCGGTTGCGGTGGTGACGGGCGCGGGCGGCGGTCTCGGCCGGGCGCTGGCGCTCGATCTGGCGGGCCGGGGCGCGCGGCTCGCGCTGACCGACCGCAATCCGGAATCGCTGTCCAAGACCTGCGAAGCCTGCCGCGCCGCCGGCGCCGACGTCAGCGAGCATATGTTCGACATGGCGGACGCCGCGGCGATCGCGGCGCTGCCCGATGTGGTCGTGGAGCGGCACGGCAAGGTCGATCTGGTCGTCAACAACGCCGGCGTCGCGCTTGCGGGCACGTTCGAGCAGATCGGCCTCGACGATTTCGAATGGCTGATGAATATAAATTTCTGGGGGCCCGTGCGCATGTGCAAGGCCTTCCTGCCGGCGCTGAAGGCGCGCCCGACCGCGCATATCGTCAATGTTTCGAGCCTGTTCGGTCTCGTCGCGCCGCCCGGCCAATCCGCCTATTGCGCGGCAAAGTTCGGCCTGCGGGGTTTTTCGGAATCGCTGCGGCATGAACTCGACGAGACGAATATCGGCGTCACCGTGGTCCATCCAGGCGGCGTCCGCACCAGCATCGCGCTGTCGGCGCGCATTCCCGCCGGCGTCAATTCGCCCGATCTCGAAGAGCAGATGAAGAAGTTCAACGCATTTCTGACGACCGATCCCGCGGTCGCCGCGCGCATCATTCTCGAGGGCGTGGACAGACAAGCGCCGCGCGTGCTGATCGGCTCCGACGCAAAGCGCGGCGACTTGCTGCAACGGCTGATGCCGGGAAAATACTGGAAGATCATGAAGCGCGGAATCGAGCGGCAGATGAAGGACGCCTGACGTGACAAGCCTGCGCGCGCGTTTCATCAATTTTGCGCTCCGCCATTCCGTCAAGCGCGGGCTGTCGAAATCGAAGACGCCGCAGGATGTGCGGCGCGTGTTCAATTCGGCGCGCGCGTTTCCGCCGCGCGGCGTGATCTTTACGCCCGCGACGCTCGGCGGCGTGCCGGGCGAATGGGTCGAAGCGCGCGACGTTCCCGCGACCGGCGCGATGCTCTATCTGCATGGCGGCGGCTATGTCGGCATGTCCCCACGCACCCATCGCGCGATCACCGGCGGTTTCGCCAAGCGCGGCCTGCGGGTCTATGCCGCCGATTACCGGCTTGCGCCCGAACATGCGTTTCCCGCCGCCCTGGACGATGCGACGGCGGCCTGGATCGCGCTGCGCGCCATCGTCGCCGGCCCCTGCTATGTCGCGGGCGATTCCGCTGGCGGCGGACTGACGCTCGCGCTGCTGCTGAACCTGCGCGACAAGGGCCTGCCGCTGCCGGACGCAGCCATCGCCTTTTCGCCCTGGACCGATCTCGCCATCACCGGCGCGACAATGAAGACGAACGCCGAGCGCGATCCGCTGCTGGTGTCGGAGGGAATCGAGACGATCGTGGAGGCCTATCTCGGCGCGGCCGATCCCCGCAATCCGCTGGCCTCTCCGCTCTACGGCGATTATTCCGGCCTGCCGCCGATCCTGTTTTCCGTGGGCGACACGGAAATCCTGCTGGACGATTCGCTGCGCGCGGCCGAGCGCGCCAGGGCCGCCGGCGTCACGACGAAAGTCTGCGTCGAGCGCGACATGCCCCATGTGTTCGTCTTCGCGAACAGATGGACGCCGGAGGCGCGCCGCGCCATGGACGAGGCGACAGCCTTCCTGCAGCAGGCCGGCGCCGCGTCAGCCTGAGCCGCGCCAGCTTACTGCGGCGCGGCTTGCCGCCGCGCTCAGGCGGCGGGCTTCAACGCCGGCGCATCGGCGCGCCAGACGCGCGCAAGCGCGCGCACGCAATCCTTCAGTTCGCTCGCCTTCATCGCGGAGTTCAGGGTCAGCATGGCGAGGCCATGCAGTTCCGCCCACCACAGGCGCGCCAGCATGTCGGCCGCGACATCCTTGCGGAGCGCGCCGGCGGATTGGGCGGCGGCGACGGGGCCCGCCATCAGGTCGAGCAGGGCGCGATACTGGGCGCTCGACGCGCTTTCCTGGGCCATGACGCGATATTCGCCGGGCCGCGACACCGCGAAGTCGAGATAATGGCCTGCGATCGCCTCGAGACGGTCGCCGGGCGAGCCGGACTGCTCCTGTTCGATCATGGCGCGCAGCGACTGGACGCCCAGCCGCGCGATTTCTTCCAGCAGGGCGCCTTTGGAGGCGAAATGGCGGTAGACGGCCGCATGCCGCACGCCGGTGAGGCCGGCGATCTCGCGCAGCGTGAAATCGGGCCCGCCGCGCTGGACGGTCAGTTCCGTCGCCGCAGCGATGAGCGCGTTGCGCAGATCGCCGTGACGATAGGCGCCGGGCGGTTTCGTCATCCGGCGCGCGGATGTCTCCGCGCTCGTCGCGACCGCAGCGTCCATTTGCATCTCCTTGCCCCGCATGAATGGCAGGCATGTTTCGCCTGATGCCAGCGATCACGTTTCCGCGCCGCCTTTCATTGATCCGTATCAAGTTCGACGGGGCTGAAAGCCCGAGAGGTGCGGCTTTTCGCCGAAAACTTCGTCGTTGCAATCACTTGCGCGATCGGGATTTATCCCGACGCCCGCCCGAGATCGACAGCGTCGCCGCTTTCCGGCAGATTCCTTCCCCTAGATCGAGGATTTCCATGGACGTTCTTCCGGCAAACCTGAAATTCGGCGCCCATCAATCGGTCACGCGGCTCGAGGACGAGCGCCTGCTGACCGGAAAAGGCCGCTACATCGACGATCGCGCCGAGGCGGGCGCCTTGTGGATGGTCCTGCTGCGCTCGCCGCACGCCCATGCCAAGATCGTTTCGATCGACGCATCGGAGGCCAGGGCCGCGCCCGGCGTCGTCGCGGTCTATACGGGGGCAGATCTCGTGGCCGACGGCGTCGGCGCGCTGCCCGCTCCCCCGCCGCTGTTCAAGCGGCCGGACGGCGCCGACATGAATGCGCCGCCGCGCCGCATTCTCGCCGACGGGACGGTTCGCTTCGTGGGCGAGCCATTGGCCGCCGTGATCGCGGAGACGCGCGAAGCGGCCTATGACGCGGCGGAGCTGATCGCGGTCGACTACGAAGACCTGCCCTCCGTGACCGATGTGCGCGAAGCGGCCAAACCCGGCGCGCCGCAGGTCTGGCCGGCGACGCCGGACAATTTCGTGGCGGCGCATTCCTATGGCGACAAGGCGAAGGTCGACGATATCTTCGCCTCGGCCGCGCACAAGGTGTCGCTGGAAATCATGAACCAGCGGCTCATTCCCTTCGCGCTGGAGCCGCGCGGCGCCCTGGCTGAAGTCCATGCGGAAACCGGCCGGCTGGTCCTGCGCACGCAATCGCAGACGCCGACCACCACGCGCGACATTCTCGCCGACGCCGTGCTGAAGCGCCCGAAGGAGAGCATCCAGGTGCTGGTCGGCGATATCGGCGGCGGGTTCGGGCAGAAGACAAACCTCTACCCGGAAGAGGCGCTTGTTTCGTATGCGGCGACGAAGCTCGGCAAGCCCGTGCGCTGGCGCGCCGACCGCATCGAGGAATTTCTCGGCGGCACGCATGGCCGCGACCTCTACACGAAAGCGGAACTGGCGCTCGATGCGGACGGAAAGATTCTGGCCTTTCGCGCACAATCGCTCGGCAATACCGGCGCGACGCCGATGGGCGTGGGCGTTCTGATCCCGCTCGTGCTGTCGCCCTTCGTGTCGGTGGGCGTCTATCACGTTCCCGCGCTGCGTTTCGACATTAGCGCGGTGATGACCAATACGGCGCCGATCGGCGCCTATCGCGGCGCGGGGCGGCCCGAAGCCATCTACGTCATCGAACGGCTGATGGATGCAGCCGCGCGGCAGCTGAACATGGACCCGCGCGACATCCGCAAGATCAACGCGATCAAGCCGGACGCCTTTCCCTACACGACGCCGGTCGGACAGATTTACGACAGCGGCGCGTTCGCCGATCTTCTCGACAAGGCGAGCGCGGCCGCCGACTGGGACGGCTTTGCGGCGCGCAAGGCGGCCGCGGAAGCAAAGGGCCTGCTCTACGGGCGCGGCCTTGCCAGCTACATCGAATGGACCGGCGGCAATACGCTGCAGGAGACGGTGAGCGTGCACGCGACCGCCAGCGGCGAAATCATCGTCCATTCCGCGACGCAGGCGATGGGGCAGGGGCTCGAGACGAGCTATGCGCAGATGATCGCCGCGGCGCTCGACGTGCCGATTGCGAGCGTGCGCATTGTGCAGGGCGACACCGATCTCGCGCAGGGCATGGGATCGGTCGGCTCGCGCTCGCTGTTCGTCGGCGGCTCGGCGGTCGCCGTCGGCGCTGCGCATCTCCTGGAGAAAGCGCGCGAGAAGGCGGCGGAACATCTGGAATCGGCGCCGGGCGATCTCGAATATGCGGGCGGCCGGTTCACCATTGCGGGCACGGATCGCTCGATCGCGCTCGCCGATCTCGCGCGCGGCGAATTCGAGGAGCAGCTGTCGGTGCGCTCGACCGCCAAGGTCGACGGGCCGAGCTGGCCGAACGGCGCGCATATCGCCGAAGTGTCGATCGACCCGGATACGGGAACGTTGAAGATCGAGCGCTATTCGACGCTCGACGATGTCGGCGTCGCCATCAATCCGATGCTGGTGCAGGGCCAGATTCACGGCGGCATCGCGCAGGGCGTGGGACAGGCGCTGTATGAGGGCGCGGTCTATGACGACGGCCAGCTGCTGACGTCGAGCCTGATGGACTACAAGGTCGCGCGCGCCGACGACATGCCCTCGTTCGCCGTATCGCTGTTCGACGGCGCGCCGTGCAGGACCAATCCGCTCGGCGCGAAGGGCTGCGGCGAATCCGGCACAGTCGCCGGAACGCCAACGCTGGTGAACGCCGTGATGGACGCGCTGGCCTCGCGGGGCGTGAGCGACATGGACATGCCGATCACGCCGGAGAAGATCTGGCGGGCGTGCAATCCGTAAGCACAAGCGCCGTCATTGCGAGCGAAGCGAAGCAATCCATCCCCGGGCGCTGGGCCACATGCGGCGGATGGATTGGCGCGTCGCTCCGCTCCTCGCAATGACGGAAACAATCACCTTCCGCTCACATCCTTCCGGCTGCCGAGCACCAGCGTGTTCAGATGCCCGCCGCCGGAAATGTCGATCTCGGCGCCGGTGATGTAGCCGGCTTCCGGGCCGCACAGGAAGGCGACCAGCGCGGCGATCTCCTCTGGTTCGCCAAAGCGGCGCACGGGCGTCGCCGCCATGGCGGCGTCGCGGATTTCCGGGGGCATGGCCTTCACGTTTTCCGTTTCCACCATGCCCGGCAGAACGGCGTTGCAGGTGATCGCTTTGCGCGCGTATTCGAGCGCGACCGTATGCGTGAGGCCGAGCAGGCCGGCCTTGGTGGCGGAATAGCCGACCTGGCGCGCCAACCCGCCGCGCGCGGCGACGGACGAGATATTGACGATGCGGCCGAAGCCGCGCTCCGCCATGCCGCCGACGCAGGCGCGCACGAGGTTGAAGGCGCCCGTCAGATTGACGCCGATCTCCTTTTCCCAGGCGTCGTCCGTCATCTTCTCAACCGTGGCGATGTTGTTCACGATGCCGGCATTGTTGACGAGGATGGTGATTGGGCCGAGTTCCGCGGCGATACGCGACGCTGCTTCGCGCGTCTGCTTCGGGTTTGAAATGTCGGCCTGAACGGCGAACGCCTTGCGGCCGGTTTCGCGCACGAGGTTCGCCGTTTCCTCGAACGCCGGATTGACGTCGATCAGCGCGACATCGGCGCCATCGCGCGCGAGCCTCAGCGCAATCGCACGGCCGATGCCGCGCGCGGCGCCGGAGACGAGGGCGGTTTGGCCGGTGAGGGGCATGAGTGGCTCCGTTCGTCTCCCCTCCCTCTTGTGGGGAGGGGTCGCGCAATCCTGCGACAGTTGGGCTGGTCGGGTCTTCGCTAGCGTCGCCAGATTGCGCGATCCCCCACCCTAACCCTCCCCCACAAGGGGGAGGGAATCAGACTCGGCCTAGTGACTCGCGATGCTCGCGCCGCCGTCGATCACCAGGCTTGCGCCGGTGACGAAAGCGCCGGCCGCCGAACTCAGATACAGCACGGCGTAGCCGATCTCCTCCGGCTGACCGATGCGGCGCAGCGGCGTGCCATCAAGAATCGTCTTCATGTCGTCGCCCTCGAAGGCTTTCGCGAGTTTCGTGTCGATGAGGCCCGGCAGAATCGTGTTCACGCGGACGCCGAACGCGCCGTATTCCAGCGCGAAGGAGCGGCTCATGCCGATCATCGCCGTCTTGAAGGTGGAATAGAGCGCCAGCATCTTGTCGGGGTGCAGCGCGGCAACAGATGAAATGTTGACGATCGAGCCGCCGCCGCGCGGCTTCATCAGTTTCGTCGCCTCGACCGACAGATACCAGACGCCGCGCATGTTCACTTCCATCGCCTTCATGAACAGCGGTTCGTCCGTGTCGTCGATGGAGCGCCACGGCGAGAGCACGGCGTTGTTGACGAGAATGTCGAGGCCGCCGTGCTTTTCGCGCAGATGCGCGGCCATCGACGCGATGTCCTCCATCTTGCCGATATGACAGGCCCGCCCCTCGGCGCTGAGTCCGTCTTTCGTCAGTTCGCCGGCGATGCGCGCGCAATCTTCCGGCTTGCGGCTGGAGATGACGACATGCGCGCCGGCTTGCGCCAGCACGCGCGCGACGCCCAGGCCGATGCCCATGGTCGAGCCGGTGACGAGCGCGACCTTACCGGCCAGGGAGAAGGGGGACATGCAATGCTCCTGCGACGTTGGTTCCCTCTACGCGCGTGCGGGGAGAAGGGAGGACGAGGGCCCGGTCGTTGATGAGAAATTTGTGTATTGCGACCGGCCTCTCATCCGGCCTTCGGCCACCTTCACCCCGCAGGCGGGGAGAAGGGCCTAACGCCCATCACGCGAACCGCTTCAGCAGCGTGCGTCCGAGTTGCGACATGTGCACCTGGTCCGGGCCGTCGCCGATGCGGATGAAGCGGGCGTAGGTGTAGGCTTCCGCAAGGAACGTGTCCTGAGATACGCCCATGCCGCCGTGGATCTGGATGGCGCGGTCGATGACACGCGCGGCCATGCTCGGCACGACGATCTTGGCGGCGGCGATCAGGTCGCGCGCGGCCTTGTTGCCCTCGCGGTCCATCCTGTCTGCGGCCTTCAGCGTCAGGAGCCGCGCCTGCTCGATCTCGCAATAGGAATTGGCGATGTCCTCGCGCACCGAGCCTTGTTCGCCGAGCGGCTTGCCGAAGGCGACGCGATTGTTGGCGCGCTTGCACATCAGTTCGAGCGCGCGCTGCGCGCAGCCGATCAGGCGCATGCAATGATGGATGCGGCCGGGCCCGAGACGCCCCTGCGCGATCTCGAATCCGCGCCCTTCGCCGAGCAGCATGTTGGCCGCGGGCACGCGCACATTGTCGTAGACGATCTCGGGATGTCCGACCGGCGCATGGTCGTAGCCGTAGACCTTGATGTCGCGCACGATCTTCACGCCGGGCGTGTCCTTCGGCACGAGGATCATCGACTGCTGCTGGTGCTTATTCGGATTGTCGGGATCGGTCTTGCCCATGACGATGAGTATCTTGCAATTCTCGTTCATCGCGCCCGAGGTGAACCACTTGCGGCCGTTGATGACGTAGTGATCGCCGTCGCGCTTGATGGTGCACTGGATGTTGGTGGCGTCGGAGGAGGCGACCTCCGGTTCCGTCATCGAGAAGCCCGACCGGATTTCGCCGTTCAGCAGCGGCTCCAGCCATTGTTTCTTCTGCGCCTCGGAACCGTAGAGCGTCAGCACTTCCATGTTGCCGGTGTCGGGCGCCGAGCAGTTGAAGACTTCGCTCGACCAGTCGATGCGGCCCATGAGTTCGGCGAGCGGGGCGTATTCGAGATTGGTGAGGCCGGCGCCGTGGTCGCCGGGCAGGAAGAGGTTCCAGAGGCCTTCTGCTTTTGCCTTCTTTTTCAAATCTTGCACGATCTGAGGCGTGCGGTAGCGCGCCTGCCCCTGAGCCTGCTCGCCATAGAGATGCTCGTTCGGAGCGACATGCGTCTCCATGAAGGCGGCGACTTTCGCCTGCAATTCCCTGGCGCGCGCAGAATGTTGGAAATCCATCGGCGTTCTCCCGTGCGGTTCTGGCCCGCTTGGTAAGGATTGTCCGACAATTTTAGAAGACGATCAAGAGGGTTGTTCAGGCCGCAGACCGCTCTTTCATCCAGCGCCGATAGCGTCTGGCGCGTCGCCAGCTGTCCGCCTGCGAGAGCAGGAGCGCCCAGACCGGCGAAACGCCCGGCGCGGTCGATTGGCTTCGGCTGAGGCGCGTCAACTGATATTTGGCCGCTGCCATGTGCGCGGTCGAGGCCAGCGGCTTGTTCTTCCACGTTATCGGTTTGAGCGCGGGCGCGTCGTCGCCGCCGGACCGCCACTTGCGCGGCAGGTCGGGTTCGATCGCCAGTGCGGTGGCGACGCCGGCCATGGCGACGCCGCTGGCGATGACCTGCTCGGCGACCGCGCGGCGGCGAATGCCGCCCGTGACCATCAGCGGCATGGTCGCGACCGTCGCAATGTCGCGCGCGAAATCCAGAAAATAAGCCTCGCGCGCCAGCGTCCGCTCGTCGCGCGCCGCGCCCATCATCGCGGGCGCCTCGTAGCTGCCGCCGGAGAGTTCGACGAGGTCGACGCCAAGCGGCCCGAGCATCTGGACGACGGTCCGCGCATCCTCGGGCGAAAAGCCGCCGCGCTGGAAGTCGGCCGAGTTGAGCTTGACGGCCACGGCGAAACCGGGCGCGACCGCCGCGCGCACGCCGCGCACGATGTCGAGCAGCAGGCGCGCGCGATTTTCGAGCGAGCCGCCCCATTGATCGGCGCGATGGTTCGATAGCGGCGAGAGGAACTGGCTGACGAGATAACCGTGCGCGGCGTGAATCTCCACGCCGGTGAAGCCGGCGCGTTCGGCGAGCTTGGCAGTCGTTACGAAGCGACGCTCGACATCCGCGATGTCGGCGGCCGTCATTTCGCGCGGACGCGCGAACAGGTTCGACTGCGCGCCGAGATCGAGCGCGAGGCTCGAGGGCGCGACCGTGGGCTGGCCGAGCGCCGCCGGCATCTGGCGGCCGGGGTGGTTGATCTGCATCCACATCTGCGCGCCGTTCGCGCGGCCCGCCGCCGCCCAGGCCGTGAAGCGGTCGAGATGGCGGTCGTCCTCGAGCACGACCCCGCCGGGACCCGTCATTGCGCGGGCGTCCACCATCACGTTGCCCGTGATGATCAGTCCGGCGCCGCCGGCGGCCCATGCCGCATAGAGGCGCAACAGTTCCGGCGAGGGCGCATGATCGCCGTCCGCCATGTTCTCCTCCATCGCGGCCTTGGCGATGCGATTGGGAACGGTCGCGCCGTTGGGCAGGGCGAGCGGCGAAAAGAGCGGCATGGCAAGTCTCCGAAGCAGCAGAACTAGACGGACCATAACCTTTGAGTTAACTTTAAGGTCAAGCGCCTCTGAGGGATCGGTCATGAACATCGGCGAACTGGCGAAGCGCGTCGGCGTCGCGGCCTCGACCATCCGTTTCTACGAGCGGGCCGGCCTGCTTTCCGCCGAACGCCGGCCGAACGGCTATCGGACCTACCCGCCAGAAGCCGCGCTCACACTCGATCTCATCGCGACGGCCCAGAAGGCGGGTTTCAGTCTCGAAGAAATCCGGTCGCTGCTGCCCTCCGATCTGCGAAGCTGGAAGCGCGACGCGTTGATCCAGGCATTGCGGCGCAAGGTGGCGGATATCGACGCCTTGCAGGCGCGACTCGCCGGAAGCAGGGCGCAACTCGTTTCTGTCATCGCAGACATCGAGACGAAGCCCGACGATATCGACTGCGCGGCCAATGCGCGGCGCGTGCTGACGCTGATCGCCGGCGCAGAGGAAAAGCCGGCGCGCGCGGTCGCCGACGTCAGGCGTTCTGGCAAGGTGGGCGGCGGCAGATCCGTTCGCGCGGGATAGGTTCACACTACGCGAGGTTGAACCGCTTCAGCCTATCCCGCGAAAGCGGCGTCGGGCAGCTTGTCGATGGCGTCGCCGAGGCGGCGGATGTGGTTGCGGGCGGCAGTCTCGGCCTTGCGGCCCGCCGCTTCGTCGATCGCATCGTAGATGGCGCGGTAGTCCTCGATACGAACGTCGTCGTCGACCGTCGTGTAGGCGCGGAACTGCACGCGGATGAGGTCGACATTGGTGCGCGGCATCAGGCGGGCGAGTTCGTGGTTGGCGCCCATCGCCACCATCGTCTTGTAGAAAGCGTTGCGCGCACGGGCGAAACGCAGGAAGTCGCGCTGCACCTCGATGTCGGCCAGCGTGGCGTAAGCGTCAGCGATCAGCTTGCGGTTGTTGCCTTCCGCCACGCGCTCGGCGGCAAGACGCGCGGCGAAGCCGTTGAGCACTTCCAGCAGCGCAACCAGATCGCGCGTCTCCGCGCGACTCAGCGAGCGGATCGTCGCCGAACGATGCAGGTTCATCGAGACGAGGCCCTCGGCGGCGAGCCGACTCAGCGCTTCGCGCACGGAGCCGCGTCCAACCTCGAAGTCGCGCGTCAGGTCGGCCTCGACCAGCCGCTGGCCTGGCACATAGCGGCCGCGGTAGAGACCATCCACGATTCCGCGATAGACGACGCCGGGCGACCCGTCCGTCTTAGCGGCAAGCGTTTTCTGCATGAAATGTCACCAAGATCGTCCGACATGTATTTCATACGGACGTGTTCTCGCGTGTGTCAATTGGACGACAGTCGTAAGCCATCAGCCCTGTGCAAAGCTCCGCGCGTCGAGGATCGCGCGGGCCCAGTCGGCGGGACGTTCCTGCGGAAGATTGTGCCCTGCAGCATGAAACAGACGATGTTCGTGCGGGCCGACGAACTTCGCCGCGTGACGCGCCGTGCCGGGATTGACACCGTCCGCGTCGCCGTCGATCGAAATGGTGGGAACGGCGATCTGCGGCTGAGCGGCGAGTCGGCCTTAGATGCTCGCATATGCCGGATCGCCTGCGACGAGCCCGTAGCGATGGCGATACGATTGGATCACGACGTCGACGAAATCCGGATTGTCGAACGCCGCCGCCGTGCGCTCGAAAGTCGCGTCGTCGAAGGCCCAGGTCGGCGACCACATTTCCCACAGCAGGCGCGTTACGCCGCGCCTGTCGCGTGCGAGCCCGCGGCGGCCGCGCTCATTGTGGAAATAATACTGATACCAGAGCGCGGCCTCCTCGCGCGGCGAGGCAGGCTCCATCGCGCGCGCAATGTTCTGGATGTTGTAGGAATTGCCGGAGACAAGCGCCGCCACGCGCTGCGGCCACAGAGCCGCGACGATGCAGCCGGCGCGTCCGCCCCAGTCGTAGCCGGCGAGCGTCGCGCGTTCGATGTTCAGCGCATCCATCAGCGCCAGCAGATCGGCGGCGAGCGCGGCCTGCTCGCCGGACCGCAGCGCCGAAGTCGACTGAAAGCGCGTCGGGCCGTAGCCACGCAGAAAGGGAACGATCACGCGCGCGCCGGCATCCGCCAAGAGCGGCGCGACATCTGCATAGGCATGCACGTCGTACGGGAATCCATGGCTCAGAACGCAAGGCCAGCCGTCGTTTGCCCCATATTCGCGATAAGCGATGTCGAGGACGCCGGCGACAATCCGCTTTTCGTGCATGGCTTCGCTTTCAGCGGCCGGTGAAGACGGGACGGCGCTTCTCCATGAATGCGCGGCGGCCTTCCGCATAATCCGCACTGTCGAAACACGCCCGCACTCGGGCCGCGATCTCCGCCGGATTGGATTCGCCGCGCGCAATCTGGTCGATCGTCTCCTTGGCGGCGCGGATGGTCAGCGGCGCATTGTCGGCCAGCGTCGCGCACAGCGTGGCGACTTCCGTTTCCAATTGCGCGACCGGGACGACGCGGTTGACGAGCCCGGCGGCGTGGGCGGCGTCCGCATCCATGCGCACGCCGGTGAACAGGATTTCCTTCGCCCGCGCAGGACCGACCAGCGCAACGAGATCGCGCACCGAATGCGTGGGATAGGCGATGCCGAGGCGTGCGGCGGGAATTGCGAACAGCGAATTGCCGGCGGCGATGCGCATGTCGGCTTTCAGCGCGATGGCGACGCCGCCGCCGAAGCAGAAGCCCTGGATCATGGCGATCATCGGCTTTTGGAAAGCGCCGAGCGCCTTCCAGGCCCCATCGGTTGCGCTCGCATAGTCGGCGGCCGCCGCCGCATCCGAGCGATGGGCGTCGAACTCGGAAATGTCGGCGCCGGACACGAAGGCCGCCTCGCCCGCGCCGCGCAGGACGACAGCGCGGATCGCGGGATCGGCGCCGAAGCGCTCCAGCGCCGCGGTCAGGCCGGTCCACATGCCCAGCGACATGGCGTTGCGGCGCTTCTGATTGTCGAAAATCACCCAGCCGATCGGGCCTTCCGCCCGCGCTTCTATCCTGCCTGCGCTCATGTCCATCCCCGTTCGACGCTGGCCGGCAAGAAACGGCATGACCGAAAGAAACTCAAGGCCGCGGCGCGCCCGGCTCCGGATTGATGCAGCGCAATGTAACATGCGCCAAAAGCGGCGACCGATGCTGCGCGCCGCGCCGTCGGCGAACCGGAGACAAGCTCACATGCGCCATCTGCTCGTGCATCTCGATTCCAGCGCCCGGACGACGGCGCGGCTCGATCTGGCGATCACGCTCGCGACGCGCATGAGGTCGCGGCTGGTCGGCGTCTTCGCGCAGACGCAGCGATCGGTCGCTTCGGGCGTCGCGGCGGCCTGGCCGCCAGCCGAATATGTCGCCGCGCGCACCGCGGCCGAAGCGGCCTTCATGGCGGCGACGGCGAGCCTCGCCGACCGCGCCTTCATGGATATCAACCGGGGCGAGGAATCCGACATCATCGTGCAGGCGACCGATCTCGCCCGCCATTTCGATCTCGTCATCCTCGGCCAGCCCGTCGCGAGCGGCCAACTGGCGCCAAGCGATCTGATCGAGCGGATCGTGATCGATTCCGGCAGACCGGCTCTAGTCGTGCCTTATGCCGGGCATTTTGCCGATGTGGGCCATCGGCCGATGTTCGCCTGGAACGATTCCCGAGAGGCGGGCCGCGCCTTCGTCGATGGCGTCCGCATTACGGCGAAGGACGCCCAGGCGATCGTCGTCTCGATCTCCAAACCCGGCGATCCCGCGATCGAATATCGCCGCAGTTCGCTGGAGCTCGCCGTGGCGCATCTCAAGGCGCACGGGATCCAGGGTAAAGCGGATCAAGCCCTGTCGTCGGATATCGGCCTGATGGACGCGCTCCTCAACGAAGCTGCCGATTGCGGCGCCGATCTTCTCGTTCTGGGCGCGTTCGGCGGGCAGGGCTATCCGCGCTTCTCGCGCGGCTCGGGTTCGCGATTCATGCTCAAGCACATGACGCTGCCGGTCCTGTTGTCGCACTGAGCGGCCCTCGCGCAACTGGACGACTATGTCAGGATCGCGGCGAGACCGTGCTGGCCGCGATCATGGTTAACGGACGATTTCACTTTGCGCCGAAGTGGAACGGAAACGAGAATTGCAGGGCTCTAAACGCTAGATTTTTCACGAATTTTTGGGTTTTTCCGGAGGTTGCAGCTTAGGCAAATCTTAAGCGGGCCCATCTAGAGTTGCATTCGAAGTGGTCAGTCGAGTGTGTGAGTAATCTTATGACCGAAGCCTATCGCCCGCGGGTGAAGTACGTGATCGGACCGGACGGCAGCCCGCTGACCGTCGCCGATTTGCCGCCGCCCTCCACCAAGCGCTGGGTGATCCGCCGCAAGGCCGAAGTCGTGGCCGCTGTGCGCGGCGGCCTGTTGTCGCTCGAAGAGGCCTGCAGTCGCTATACGCTGACGGTGGACGAGTTCCTGAGCTGGCAGATGTCGATCGACCAGCATGGTCTCGCCGGCCTGCGCACGACGCGGATCCAGCAATATCGCGTCTGACGAATTTCGCCAGTCTGACAAAAGAGCGCCGGCGCAATCCGGCGCTCTTTTTGTTTCTGCGATCTAGTCTTGGGGATCGGGCTTTTTTTCGTCGTCTTCGTGGATGACTTCGATCAGGCGCTGACGCTCGAAGAGAACGACCACGACGAGCGCGATCGCCAGCGGAATCAGCAGATAGAACAGCCGGAAGACGAGCAGGGCCGCCAGCACCTTGCTTTTGGCGAGCAGCGGCAGGGCCTTGATGAAAACGAGTTCGAACACGCCGAGTCCGCCTGGCGCGTTCGACACGAGCCCAGCCGAAAAGGAAGCCAGAAACACGGCCAGAACGACGAAGAATCCAGGATTTCCCTCCGCCGGCAGGGCGAAATAGATGATGCCCGCTGCGCCGAGCAGTTCGAGCGGCGCGGCGAACATCTGGCGGCCCATGATCTGGGGACGCGGATATTCCAGCCGGAACTTGCCGATCTCGCGCGGCTTGAAGCGCAGGATCGAGCCGATGGCGTAGACGACCACGATCGCCAGCATGACGAAGCCGAGAATGCGGGCGGTTTCGACATTTGTCAGCGCGTCCGGCAGAAGGCCCTTGAGACGGCTCAGCTGCTCGGGCTCGAAGACGAGCACGAGGCCGCCGAGCAGGACGGCGCCGAGAAAGAACGTGAAGGAGCACAGCGCGACGAGGATCGCGACCTGCGCCGCATCGAGCCCTTTGCTCGAATAGGCGCGATAGCGAACCATGGCGCCG
Organism: Rhodoblastus sp.; assembly: GCA_047605445.1. Taxonomy (GTDB): domain Bacteria; phylum Pseudomonadota; class Alphaproteobacteria; order Rhizobiales; family Beijerinckiaceae; genus JAJXWB01. The sequence goes on along the minus strand of JASGFP010000059.1, from coordinate 1,847 downwards.
GAAAAAACCGAGGCGCCGATATTGTGCGACAGCGCGTAGGTCGTAAACGAGCAGACCGAGACGAAGAACCAGCCGATGTGCCGTATGCCCAGATGCAGCAGAGCGATCCGGTCGTACCAGGCGAGCGCGGCGTAGGCGACAAGCGTGGACAGGGCGGCCAGAAGATAGCGGTGAGGCGGAATAGCCTTGAGCGCGGCCACGACATCGTGGCGCACCGACTCGCCGCGAAATTCCCGGGCCAGCAGCCAGAACGCGACGATCACGGCGACCAAGCCGAGCGCCGGCCAGAAATAGTCGAGGGCGCGCTTCATTTTCATCCTGCGCCCGACCAGCCGGGCCCGGCGGCCACCCATGCACGAGGCATCCGCGGTTCGCAAGCCGCCGTTATGCAAAAACAAAACGCCGCCCGAAGGCGGCGTCTTCCCGGCGGGAGCGCCTCGCGTATCAGGCGCGCGCGGCGCGCATCCCCATCAGGCCCATATCGGCGGGGCGCAGTACGTCCGCCAGGCGGTCGGAGGCCTTTTCCCGGCCTTCGAGATTTTCGGCCTTGGACACCTCGGTCATGGCTTCTTCCAGCCGCGCCTTGGCTTCGTCCAACTGGCCGCGCAATTCCTCGATCGAACTGAGGAGATTGTCCCGCCGGCTGCGTGCAGCGCGGGCATAGGTCGGATAGGCGAAATGGCTGGGATCGGAAATGCGGGCGCGCTGCTCTTCCGTAGCGATTTCGCGATCGAGATCGCCCGCCATGCGGTTGAATTCGGCGATCATCATTTCGAGCTGGGTCACGCGGCGGCGCTTTTCGTCCGCCTGAAAGCGCTTCAATCTCAGCAAGGTATCCCGCGACTTCATTACACGGCACTCCAGGACGACAGTCCAAACTCGTTGTGGTTACGCATTAGCCATGATCCGCGAGACACACAGACTATGAATCGGGGAGGTTGCTCGTTGGTTACCCAACGAAGGCGCTGGACAAAAAAATCGACAAAGGCGACTGTCGAAATCAGCGATTCGGTCGATCGCGGCGATCTGCGGGCGCCGGCCTAACGTTTCGTTAACTCGTTTGCTTAACAGTCCTTTGCGTCCGGCGGAAAACCGCCCGCGCGCAGGCCGGGACGATTCCGTTGCGTGAGCAGGGCGTTGCTTGAACCGGCCGCCGAGGCGGCGCCTGCATCCGGAGTTTGTCCAAACGGTTTGTTAACCATTCGGACGGTAGAGTTAACAGAAGATCGATATGAGCTTGATGGAGACATACCGGGCGCCGCGTGTCGGGGGCAGGGGACGAACCGACCGGCGTCGTACGGGGAAGGGTGGGGACAGCTGATGCGCGTACTACTGATCGAAGACGACAGCGCCACGGCGCAGAGCATCGAGCTGATGCTGAAGTCCGAGAACTTCAACGTCTACACGACGGACCTCGGCGAGGAAGGCATCGACCTCGGCAAGCTCTATGATTACGACATCATCCTGCTGGACCTGAACCTGCCGGACATGTCGGGCTACGAGGTGCTGCGCACGCTGCGCGTCGCGAAGGTCAAGACGCCGATCCTCATTCTCTCGGGCCTCGCCGGCATCGAGGACAAGGTGAAGGGCCTCGGCTTCGGCGCCGACGACTATCTCACCAAGCCGTTCCACAAGGACGAACTGGTCGCGCGCATCCATGCGATCGTGCGCCGCTCGAAGGGTCATGCGCAGTCCGTCATCACGACCGGCGACCTCGTCGTCAACCTCGACCAGAAGACAGTCGAAGTGGACAGCGCCCGCGTGCACCTGACCGGCAAGGAATACCAGATGCTGGAGCTGCTCTCGCTCCGCAAGGGCACGACGCTCACCAAGGAGATGTTCCTCAA
>JASGFP010000058.1:0-24590 GCA_047605445.1 Rhodoblastus sp. | reverse complement strand
CTATAGTTGCCAACGACAACTATGCTCCGGTGGCCGTCGCTGCGTAATGCAGCGCTGGTACTGGGAATAAAGCCCTAGGGGGTTAGCACCTTCTAGGCGGGGCTCGGAGGCGCCTGGCAACAGAAGCCTCCACTTTCACCTTCAAGATGCGCGCGAGTCGGGTATAGCGTGCAGCATCGCCCGCGAGTCGGGCCTTTTGGAAAGCCGACGCCCGCCCATGGCGACCGACCACATCCGATACGATCTTCTGGTGCAGGAGGCCTTCCGCGGCATCTTTCGCAAGGTTCTGACCGACGCCGCCGTGCACGGCCTTCCCGGCGAGCATCATTTCTACATCACCTTCAAGACCGGGGCGCCGGGCGTCGTCATGTCGGACCGGCTGCGCGCCGAATATCCCGAGCAGATGACGATCATCCTCCAGCACCAGTTCTGGGACCTGAAGGTGAACGACCAGGATTTCGAGGTCGGCCTGTCCTTCCGCCGCGTCCCGGAGAAGCTGGAAATCCCCTTTGCCGCGGTAACCGGCTTCTTCGATCCCTCCGTTAATTTCGGCGCGGAATTCACCGCGGACGAAGCCGGCGGCGAAGCCGCGATCGAACCCGGCCCGCTGCTGGCCGTCGTTCCGGCCGACGCCCCGGAGCCCGTGGTCGATGCGCCCGCCGAAAAGGCTCCAGCCCCGACGCCGCCGCCCGGCGCACGTCCGACGCGCGGCAGCGCATCGGAACCCGCTGTCGAGCCGCCAACGGAACCCGAAGACGATTCGCCGAAGGTCGTTTCCATCGACGCCTTCCGCAAGAAGAACACCTGATGGGCGATGTCGTGAACCTCCGCCGCGCCCGAAAGGATCGCGCGCGCAACGAGGCCGCGACGAAAGCCGCCGACAATCGCATCGCCTTCGGCCGCACGCGCGCCGAACGCAAAGAGACAGAGGCGCAGCGAGCAATCGAGGCGCGCCGCCTCGAAGGTCACCGCCGCGACACGCCCGACGGCGATGCCTGACGCCGCGCCGCAGCGCGTGATCAAGCGCTCGCTGTCTATTGCCGGCCACCGCACCAGCGTCTCGCTCGAGGAAATATTCTGGAGCGAATTGCGCGCAATCGCAGACCGGCGCGGGCAATCCGTGGCGGCGTTGGTCGCCGAGATCGACGCGCAGCGCGGCGAAGCAAACCTGTCCTCGGCCTTGCGAGTCTTTGTGTTGCAGCAGGCCAGGCGCGAGTAGCCGTAGCCGTCATGGCCGGGCTCGTCCGGCCATCCACGCGGCGCCTCCTAGCGGTTCCTGGACCATTGCGCCCTGCGCCATTCGCTAAAGCGTCGCCACGGCGTGGATGCCCGCGTCCGGCGCGGGCATGACGGCGAGAGGCCGGGCGCCTACTTCCCCGAAAATTTCGGCTCGCGCTTTTCCATGAAGGCGCGCACGCCTTCCTTCATGTCTTCCGAGCGGAACAGCGGCAGCAACTGCAGATAGACGTGGTGGACGTGGTCCTTGAACGTCTCGGCCAGGCCCATGCGCATCATGCGCTTCGACGCCTGCACGGCGAGCGGCGCATTGGCGGCGATCTCGCGCGCCATTTTTCGCGCGCGACCCATCAGTTCCGCATCGGGAACCACTTCGTTGGCGAGGCCCCACTCCAGGCATTCGCGCGCCGACAGCGTGCGGCCGGTGAAGATGAGTTCGGAGGCTTTCGCCCAGCCGATCATGCGCGGCAGGAACCATGTGCCGCCGGATTCCGGCACGACGCCGCGCTTGACGAAAGCCGCCGCCATTTTCGCGCCTTCAGCCATGATGCGGATGTCGCAGCCAAGCGCCGTATCCATGCCGTAGCCCGCAGCCCCGCCATTGACGGCGCAAATGGTCGGCTTGTCCATTTCGAACAGCACGGTCGGCGGCGCGTTGCGCAGGTCGAGATTGGTCGGACCATTCGCCGATGCGGTCGAAAGGCCGGCGCCTTCGCGCTCCTGTCTCAGGTCCAGCCCTGCGCAGAAGGCGCGGCCGACGCCGGTCAGGATCACGCAGCGCACGGCCGGATCTTCGTTGGCTTTCACCAGAAGATGCGCGAGTTCGGCGAGCATCGGCCGCGAGATCGTGTTCATGCGCTCGGGCGCGTTCAGCGTGATGAGCGCGATGTTTCCGTCCTCGATCTCGTAGAGAACTTCGTTGTGGCCCGCGCCGTGGGTGGACGTGACGTTGCTCATGCTTCCTCCGATTTGGCGGGAAATCTATCCATTCGGTGAGCGGCGGCAAACAGGAGCTATTGCAAGGGCCCCTGCCCGTCCGATCTTCATTCGGCGTCGTCCTGCACGCCCGGCCTGTAAGGCAGTCCGAGCGCGGCGCAGATCGGCGCGGAGGCGCGCTCGGGATGACGCGGCCAGGAATGCGCGCCGTAGAAATCCATGAGCCGCGCGAAATCGGCGTCATAATTCGCGCTCGGCGTCAGCGGTGGGCCGAAGGTCACGACCTTTCGCCGGTAGTCGACCGCCGCCGGCAGGATTGGCGCGCCGGCGTTGGACGCGATCAGCCAGTAGCCGCGCTTCCACTCCGTCGCCGACGTGCGCGTGCCCTCTGGCGCTATCAGCAGCAGCAGCCGATCCTCGCGATTGAACGCCGCCACGCTCTGGCCGACGACGCCGCCCGCCTTCTTGCGGTCGATCGGGATCGCGCCGAACCAGCGCAGCACCGGCCCCATCACGCCCTTGAACGCGCTATCCTTGATCATCGTGCCCGAGCGCAGGCCGAGCGCGGTGAGGATCGCTATGGCGATCACGCCGTCCATGTTGCTCGTATGCGGGCCGCCGAGCAGCACCATCTTCGGCAGATCGGGAAAGGCGCCCTCGAGACGGAAACCCAGGAGCCTCAGCCACACGCGCCCCAATCCGCGCGACAAACGGTTCCCCCGGCGGGCGACATTCGCGCCCACCGGCAGGCTGCATTCCGAAAGAAATGTCACGAAATCTCCGATCACGCCTTCTGGATGCGAAAGCCCGCATCCACTAGCACGGTTTCGCCCGTCGTCTTGGGGAAAGCCGTGCACAGCGCATAGATCGTTTGAGCTACGTCTTCCGGCGCAATGGTCGCGTTCAGCGCGGAAACGCCGCGGTACATCTTGCCCATCGCATCGTAGGCCTCCGCGCCATAGCCATTCTTCAGCCAGTCGGATTCGATCATGCCGGGGCCGACGCCATTGACGCGGATCTCCGGCCCGAGCGCGCGGGCAAGCGCGATCGTCATCGTGTTGAGCGCGCCCTTCGACGCCATATAGGCGATCGACGAGCCGCGTCCCGCGACCGCGGCGATCGACGACACGTTGACGATCGACGCGCCCTTCTCCTTGCGCAGCAGCGGCGCGAAGGCGCGCGACATCTGATAGGCGCCGATCACGTTGACGGCGTAGATCGACTGGAAATCCTCGGCGCTGAGCCCGTCGAGATTGCGCTGGTCGACGAATTTCGTACGGCCGGCGTTGTTGACGAGATGGTTCGCGCGGCCCCAGCGCTTCTCGACCATTTCGGCCATCATCCGGCAATCCGCGTCGGCGGAAACGTCGGCCTTGATAGTCTCGACCTCCGCGCCCGCCTTGCGGCAAGCAGTCGCGACTTCCAGCGCGGGCGCCGGATCGCGCGAATAATTGATGACGACGTTGAAGCCGCTCTCGGCGAATTTCAGCGCGGTGGCCGCGCCGATGCCGGCGGACGAGCCCGTGACGACAGCCACGGGCCGGGACGATGAACTCATGTCGGACGTTTCCTCGTTTGCGTTTCTTGCCGAGCATACTGGCGCAGCCGCCGCCGGCGCTACAAGCGCATTTGCAGCATGGCAAGCAGCCGCTGGCGCCGGCGCCACGCCCCTCACAGGAACGTGTTTTGACCGGCGACCTCCATCCAATTGTGATCTTTTGCAAGAAACAAGGGAGGGTTGTCTATCATGCAAACTCGTAAAATCATCGCCTTTGCGGCGGTTCTGTCGGGCGCCCTCTACGGCGACGCGGCGCTGGCGCAGCAGGGCCCGCCGCAATTTCCGGACATGACCTTTTTCGTGACTTCAAAGCCCGGTCCCGACGGCGCCAATCTCGGCGGCCTGGAAGGCGCCGACAAGATGTGCCAGACGCTGGCCACGACCGCGGGCGCTGGCGGCAAGACCTGGAAGGCCTACCTCTCCACCCAGGGCGCGGGCGCGGTCAACGCGCGCGACCGTATCGGCAAGGGCCCCTGGAAGAACGCCAAGGGCGTCCAGATCGCCGCCAATCTCGAGGAATTGCACAAGGACGCCAAGCTCTCGATCGACAATTCCCTGACCGAGGGCGGCCGGAAGCTCGCCGGCGCCGGTTTCAACAACAATGTCCACGACATCCTCACGGGCTCCGATATGGAGGGCAAGGCGCTGCCGGCCGACAAGGACATGACCTGCGGCAACTGGACCAAGGGCGGCGAGGGAACGGCGATGGTCGGCCACGCCGATCGCATGGGGCTGAAAGACGACGTCCCTTCGCATTCCTGGAACTCGTCGCATCCGACCCGCGGCTGCAGCCTTCCGGCGCTGAATGCGACCGGCGGCGGCGCGCTGCTGTACTGCTTCGCGGCAAACTGACCGCCGCCCTGTCGATATAACAACAAAGCCCGGTTCTCGCGAACCGGGCTTTTGTCGACTGCGCTGGTAAGGCGCTTGGTGCGGCCAAGAAGACTCGAACTTCCACCCCGGTTAAAGGACTAGCACCTCAAGCTAGCGCGTCTACCAATTCCGCCATGGCCGCCCGGATGCGTCGCGCGGATAGCGCTGCGCATCGGCAGGCGTCGTCTAGCAAACGCTCACCCCACTGACAAGGCCCGGCGGGCGCGCTATTGCACTCCGGTGACCACGCAGATTTCCCGCGACGCGCTCGCCGCGCGCTTCCCCGCCCGTCCGGGCTCGCCGCCGGTCGAATGGGCGGTGACGGACGCGCTCACGCCCTACGCGGACGCGCTCGCCGAAATGGAGACGCGCGCAGCTGCGATCGCGCGTGGCGAGGCGGCCGAGCGCGTCTGGCTGCTGGAGCATCCGCCGCTCTACACATCCGGCACGTCCGCGAAACCGGGCGACCTGCTCGACGCGCGCTTTCCCGTGTTCGAGACCGGCCGCGGCGGCCAGTTCACCTATCACGGGCCCGGCCAGCGCGTAGCCTATGTCATGCTCGACCTGAAACGCCGCAAGCAGGACGTGCGCGCCTTCGTCGCCGCGCTGGAGGCCTGGATCATCGGGACGCTGGCGGCCTTCAACGTCAAAGGCGAGCGCCGCGAGGACCGCGTCGGCGTCTGGACGCGCCGTCCCGACAAGCCGGCGGGCCCGGCAGGCGAAATGGCGGAGGACAAGATCGCGGCCATCGGCATCCGCGTTCGGCAATGGGTGACGTTCCACGGCGTGTCGCTCAACGTGGAGCCAGATCTCGCGCACTTCTCCGGCATCACGCCCTGCGGCGTGCGCGAGACGCACTACGGCGTCACCAGCCTCGCCGACCTCGGCCTGCCTGTGACGATGCACGACGTGGACGTTGCGATGCGCCGCGCGTTCGAGGAGATATTCGGGCCGACGGTTTCGGTCTGACTGTCACGCCGTCTTGCGCATTCCAAACGTTTTGCGCGGGCCTGAAGCCGCGTTCGGCGCGGGCGCCGTCGCCCGCCCGGGCTGCGCGGCCCGATTCTCGGCTTCGGCGGCCTGCGCCGCGAGCGCCCTGGCGATGATGGCGGCGGCGTCGGCCCCGCCTTTCGCGCCCGCCTCGAGCCCGGCGAGCCGAACCTTGCCGGGTTCGTAGGCATAGACGTCGCCGCCGGCGTTCGACTTCGGCGCCCACAGCAGCGCGGATCGCAAGACCGCGGCCGTCTCCAGTCCGGCCAGAGAAATCGCCAGCGGCCCGCTCTTGTTCGCCGCCGGCCCCAGAATGTCGTGCACATGCTGGCCGACCAGATCCAGCCCGCCCGGCGCCACGGCGGCCAGGACCGCCACGCCGCAGATGCAGGCCACGCTGACGGCGGGAACCCAGATCGCGCTCATGCCGATGTCGTGCAGCCGCTTGGCGTCGAGCGCCGCCTGCACCACGAGTTGCGCGACGAGGACGCCGGCGAGCATGGCGTGCAGCTTTTCCGGCACAAGCTGAAGCGCGGCGACCAGCAACGCCAGAACGAGCATGGCCGTGCGGTAGGCGCTGCGGCCGATCCGGCCGCGCCAGTCGAGCAGAAACCAAAGAAAATGGACCGGCATGTCGCGCTCCGGAAACCAAGCGCAGACTATGCCAGAGACAGGCTCAACAGCAGGTAAACGTCAGGCGTCGCGCCGTATTTCGAAGAGCTGCGGCAGGGCGTCGCCACCCGCGGCCTCTATCGCGACGTCGTCGACGCGCGAGCCGGGCGGCCCGCGCCGGCAGGCGGCGATCAGCGCGTCGATCGCGCCAGGGGCGCCGCCGGCATGAAACTCGACCCGGCCGTCGCGCAGGTTGCGCACGAAGCCCGCAACGCCAAGCGCGCGCGCCTCGCCGGCGACGAAATAGCGGAAGCCGACGCCCTGCACGCGGCCCGAGACGAGGACCCGCGCGGCGCGCACGCTAGACCGCGATATTGTCGATGAGCCGCGTCTGGCCGATCTTTGCGGCGGCGAGCAGCCTGATCGGCCCCTCGATGCGCCGCGCGATCCGCTCCAGCGTCTGCGCGTGGCGCGCCTCGATGTAATCGACCATGAAGCCGGCCTCGACCAGCATTTCGCGGGCTTCGGTCATTTCATGGCCGATCACCTCGCCTACGCGGATCTTGTCGGCGGCATGGTTGAGCGCGCGATACATGGCGGGGGCGCGCGCGCGTTCGGCCGGCGAGAGGTAGACGTTGCGCGAGGACATGGCGAGCCCGTCCGCCTCGCGCACGGTTTCCGCGCCGACGATCTCGGTCGCAATGTCGAGATCGCGCGCCATGCGCGTGATGACGCGCAATTGCTGATAGTCCTTCTGGCCGAAGATGGCGCAATCAGCCTGCGCCTGGTTGAGCAGCTTGCAAACAACGGTCGCAACGCCGGCGAAATGCGTCGGGCGGAAACGATCTTCCAGATCGACCTTGGCCGGGCCTTCCAGCGTCACGGTCGTCGAAAAGCCATCGGGATACATTTCCGCGACATCGGGCGCGAAACAAGCGTCGCAACCAACCGCGCCGAGTTTCTCGACGTCGGACGGCAGCGTGCGCGGATATTTCGAGAAATCCTCGGTCGGGGCGAATTGCGTGGGATTGACGAATATCGTCGTGATGACGCGGTCGGCGCGGCGAAACCCCTCCTCCACGAGCGAGACATGGCCGGCGTGCAGCGCGCCCATCGTCGGCACCAGCGCAACGCGCTCGCCGGCGCCGCGCCAAGCGCGCACCTGCGCGCGCAGGCTCACGACATCGTGCAGCACCGGCGGCGAAGACGGATGGCTCTTGGCGCTCAAGGCAAACTCCCCGACAAACTTCTCAACGCGCGGGAGGCGACCATTTGATCGCCCGCCGCTGCGGCGCAGCAACGTTGCTTCCTGATAGCAGGCCCGAGAGAAAATCGACATAGGGCGCCGGCAGTCCGGCCGACCGCGCCGCGGCGATCACGCCGTCCATATACGCTGGCTTTTTCGCGGGGCCAGAGACGGCCGGCGCCGCGCCGATATAGACCAGCGCCCGCACCGGCCGGCCATCGGCGCGAAGCACCGGCTGCATCGCCTTGGCATAGAGCCCGCGCGCAACCTCCTCGTAGCGGTCGAGCGCAGGAATGTCAGACAATGCGAGGTCGTAGAGCACGCCATGCGTCTCGCTGGCGGGATGGCGCACGACCGTCGCATGGCCATCGCCCATGAGCGCGAAGCGGTGACGCGCCAGCCGTGCGCGCCCGAGCGGCGTCGAGCGCGGGCAGCGCGCCCGCATGGCCGCTGCATCCATGTTCGAGCCATAGGCGAAATAAAACGGCACGGTCGCAGCCTCCCCGCGGCTTGAGCTCGAGCGAACCGATCCGCGCGCGATGCGTTGTCTGCGCTAACGAAAGGACTGACCCATGGAAGACCAGATCGTCAAAACGCCGCAGCAGGCCCGTCAGGGCCGCCGCACCGGGCTCATTTACGTCCTCGCCGCCGGCCTCGCGCTGGTCGTGATCGCCTTCGCGCTCACGGCCATTTTTCATGTGTGGTGAAGATCAGGCGAATTCCATGATCACCGCGTCGACAGCAAGCGAATCGCCCTGCTTCGCGTTGATCTTCTTCACCGTCACGTCGCGTTCGGCGCGCAGCACATTTTCCATCTTCATGGCTTCCACCATGCAGAGCGGCTCGCCGGCCTTGATCTCCTGGCCCTCGGTCACGTAGAGCGCCTTGACGAGGCCGGGCATCGGGCAGAGCAGCGACTTGGACGTGTCCGCAATTTTTTTCTCCGGCATCAGCGCGACGAATTTCGCTTCCGCGCGCGTATAGACCCACGCGTCCACCGAAACGCCGCGATGGGCGATCGCATAGCCGTTGAGGATCGGGCGCACCTGCACGGCGACGAGTTCGTCGTTGACGATGCCGTTCCATACGGACTCGCCGGGAACCCAATCGGACTCCAGCCGATAGGCCTCGCCATCGTCGAAGCGCACGAGGATCGCCTCGTCGCCGGAATCGATCTCGACCTCGTAGCGTTCGCCGCCGAGCGCGACCGTCCGCTCGCGTTCGAACTCCACGGGCCGCTGCGTCCGCATCTGCCCGGAGATCTGGCGCTTGCGCTCATTGGCGACATGGTCGATCGCCGCCGCAACCGCCGCCATCACATGCGCCGTCTCGCCCGACGCCACCAGCGGCGAAAAGCCTTCCGGATATTCCTCGGCGATGAAGCCGGTCGACAGCGCGCCGTCGCGCCAGCGCTGGTGCTGCATCAGCGAGGCGAGGAACGGAATGTTGTGGCGGATGCCGTCGATGTAGAAGGCGTCGAGCGCGCGCGCCTGCGCGTCGATCGCGGTCGTGCGGTCGCCGGCATGCGTCACCAGCTTCGCGATCATCGGATCGTAGTAGATCGAGATCTCGCCACCCTCGTAGACGCCGGTGTCGTTGCGCACCGTCACGCCATCCTCATGGCCCTCTTCCGGCGGGCGATATTTCACGAGGCGCCCCGTCGACGGCAGGAAGTTGCGCGTCGGGTCTTCCGCGTAGATGCGGCTCTCGACCGCCCAGCCCTTCAGCTTCACATCGCTCTGCTTGATGGCGAGCGGCTCGCCGGCGGCGACGCGGATCATCTGCTCGACGAGATCGACGCCGGTGATGAGTTCGGTGACGGGATGCTCCACCTGCAGGCGCGTGTTCATCTCGAGGAAGAAGAAGCTCTTGTCCTGCCCCGCGACGAATTCCACCGTGCCGGCGGAATCGTAGTCGACCGCCTTGGCCAGCGCGACCGCCTGCTCGCCCATCTTGCGGCGCGTTTCTTCGTCCAGCAGCGGCGACGGCGCCTCTTCGATCACCTTCTGGTTGCGGCGCTGGATCGAGCACTCGCGCTCGCCGAGATAGATGACGTTGCCGTGCTTGTCGCCGAGCACCTGAATTTCGATGTGGCGCGGATTGACGATGAATTTTTCGACGAACATGCGGTCGTCGCCGAAAGACGACTTGGCTTCCGACTTCGACCGCTCGAAGCCTTCCTTCACCTCTTCGCGCGAATTGGCGATGCGCATGCCCTTGCCGCCGCCGCCGGCCGACGCCTTGAGGATGACGGGATAACCGATCTCGTCGGAAATCTTCACCGCCTCGTCGGCGTTGTCGATCACGCCGAGAAAGCCCGGCACGGTCGAGACCTTCGCCGCGTTGGCGAATTTCTTGGATTCGATCTTGTCGCCCATCGCCTCGATAGCCCGGGGGTTGGGACCGATAAAGACGATGCCGTTGTCCTTGAGCGCTTGGGCGAAGGCCGCGCGCTCGGACAGGAAGCCGTAGCCCGGATGCACGGCCTCGGCGCCGGTCTCTTTGCAGGCGGCGATGATTTTCTCGATCACCAGATAGGATTCGGCGGCGGCGGGCGGGCCGATGTGCACGGCCTCATCGGCCATTTCGACGTGAAGCGCGTCCTCGTCGGCGTCCGAATAGACCGCGACGGTCTTGATGCCCATTTTCCGGGCGGTCTTGATGACGCGGCAGGCGATTTCGCCGCGGTTCGCGATCAGAATCTTCTTGAACATGCGCCCACCGATCGAAGGCCGCTGCAGTGCGGCAAAATCCCAGTGTGGCGCTTTTACGGGAGGCTGCGCCGCCCGTCTACATATCCTTGTGGTTCAGGCGGCGCGCGCGATTTCCGCGCCCGCCCAGCCCTTGGCGACGCGGCCGCGCACGGCGGCGGCGAACCAGCCGGGCGTGCGGTGGGCCTCTTCCAGCGTGGCGACCAGCGTGGCGAAAGCCGTCAGCGTCTTCGAGGAATCGGCCCGGCTCACCAGCCATTCGGCCTGCGCCTCGTTGAGCACGCCGCTGGGACGCTGCTGCCAGATCAGAAAATCGACGATGGAATCGATGAAGAAGTCGCGCCATTCCGGACATTCCGGCCGCAGAGTCCGTTCGATGGCGAAAAGCGCGTCCGCCTCGTCCTGCGTCAGCGCATCGCCGCGAAACAGATCGAAGCGCAGGCGGCGGACGAGATCGGCGTCGACGCCGCCTTCCCGCTCGATGGAAATCAGCGCTGTGCGGCGGCGGTCGATCTCGACGGCGGTGCGAAAGGCCTCGGTCGTGAAATGCTCGGTCATGACGGGATCCCCGGTCCGGAACTTGACGTGCGGCTAGCTTCGCCGCCCGCGCCTTGCCGGAATCTGAATCGGGACCGCGAAAGCCGATTAACGGTTAAGCCGTTGGCAAAACGTGTAGTTTCGGCTTTGTAAATCGCATCGCGACAATGCCGCCTATTTCTGCCGCACCAGCACCATCTGCGTCTGCGTGACGATGGCGGCGAGCTTGCCGTCCGGCCGCAGAATCCGGGTCGTCCACACCTGCGTGGTCTTGCCGCGATGGACAGGCGTGCACTCCGCGCGCGCCACCTCGCCGGCCTTGATGGCGGAAATGAAATTCGTCTTGCTCTCGACTGTCGTCGTGCCCGCCCCCGGTGGCAGGTTCAGAACCGTCGCCACCGCTCCGATCGTATCCGCGAAGGCCATATAGGCGCCGCCGTGCAGGATGGAATTGGTCGTGCACAAATCCTCGCGCACGTCCAACTCGGCCACCACTTTGTCGGGCGATTGCTCGACAAGGCGAATGCCCATGAGACGCGCGAGCGGCATGATGTTGACGTCGATCATTCGATCCTCCCTGGGCGGCAAATGTCGCGGACGTGGCGCGGCTTGGCAATGACGTGCGAGGTAATGGTTCGGCGACGAGCCCGAATCTGCCCTATCTTGCCAGCATGACCGACGCCGCCATCACCGACGCCCCCTTGCGTGAGGCCCGCGACCTGCTCGCCGCCTCCCCCTTCATCGACGCCCACAACGATCTGCCCTTCGTCATCCGTATCGACAAGGAGGCAAAGGGCGATCCCGCCCTTTATCGTCTCGACCAGCGCCGCAATTCCGGCGACACCGACATTCCGCGCCTGCGCGAAGGCCAGGTGGCCGCGCAATTCTGGGCCGCCTTCATCCCGCCTAGAGAGGCGCAGCCAGCCAGCTTCGCGCTCCAGCAGATCGCGCTGATCAAGCGCATGAACGCGCTGCATCCCGACGTATTCCTGCCCGCGCTGCGCGCCGGCGACGTGAAGCGCGCGCGCCGCCAGAAGAAGATCGCCAGCTTCATCACCATCGAGAACGGCGCGGCGATCGAGAACAGGCTCGACGCTCTCGACGCCTATTACGATCTCGGCGTGCGCCTGATGACACTCTGCCACAACGCCACGCTCGACTGGGTGGACAGCGCCACCGACGCGCCGCGCTCGAACGGCCTCAGCGATTTCGGACGCGCGGTGATCGCGCGCATGAACGACCTCGGCATGATCGTCGATTGCGCCCATGTGAGCGACGCTGTGATGCATCAGGCGCTCGACTGCTCGCGCGCACCCATCGTATTTTCGCATTCCAACGCGCGCGCGCTCTGCGATCACCGCCGCAACGCGCCCGACGACGTGCTCGCGCGCGTCGCGGACAAGGGCGCGGTGGTAATGGCGACCTTCGTGCCGGATTTCATCTGCCAGCGCTCGAAGGACTGGATGGCGTCGCTGAAGGACGCATGGGGCAAGACGCCCGACGGGCTCGACGCCGACGCGGTGGTCGCGGCGCGCGAAAAGGAAGTCGGCGCGTGGCCACGCGGCTCGCTGAACCAGTATTGCGACCACCTCGATTATCTCAAGGCAAAAGTCGGTCCCGACCACATCGGCATCGGCTCGGATTTCTTCGGGGGACCGCAGGGCGAAGGGCTGAAGGACGTGGCGTGCTTCCCGCACATTTTCGCCGAACTCATCCGGCGCGGCTGGCCGAAATCGCATCTGAAAAAACTCGCCGGCGAAAATTTCCTGCGCATGTTTCGCGCGGTGGAGAAAGCCGCCCGCCGGCGGTGACGCGCGATCACGAAAGCGCGATTGGCGCACTCTCTCGTCGCGCGGGCGCTAGAAACGCCGCAATGGGCGCTTAGACCCGGGGCTTCAGGGCGCATCTGTTCGCAAGGAGCGAGCGCAATGTCTGAGGCCACAACCGTCCAGACCGAAGCAACCCGCCGCGATTTTCTCACCATCGTCACCGGCGCGGCGGCCGCCATCGGGACAGCCGCCGCCGTCTGGCCCTTCATCGACCAGATGGAGCCGTCGGCCGACACTTTGGCCGCCGGGGCGCCGATCGACGTCGATCTCGGCCCGCTCGCGCCCGGTCAGATGATCCGCGTGCGTTGGCGCGGCGCGCCCATCTTCATCGTCAATCGCCCGCAGAAGGAATTGGAGACGCTCAAGGACGCCAAAATCCTCGCGCAATTGCGCGATCCCGATTCGGAGGTCTTTCAGCAGGCGGCCTATGCGCAGAACTGGAGCCGCTCGGTGAAGCCCGAATACGGCGTCTATGTCGGAATCTGCACCCACCTCGGCTGCATTCCGCAATTCCTGCCGGAACCGGACGCGACCTCGCCGGTCGCCAACTGGCCGGGCGGCTTTTTCTGCCCCTGTCACGGCTCGAAATACGACCTGGCCGGCCGCGTCTATTCCGGCGTGCCGGCGCCCTACAACCTGCCCGTGCCGCCCTACCGCTTCGTCAGCGACACGAAACTGCGCATCGGGGAAAACCCGGAAGGCGTGAGCTTCGAGATAGGCTCGGTCGTGCAGATGTGAGGCTTCGCCTCACAGCGGGATGTTGTCGTGCTTCTTCCACGGGTTTTCCAGCTGCTTGTGACGCAGCATGGCGAGCGCGCGCGCGATGCGCCGCCGCGTGACGTAGGGCTGGATGACCTCGTCGATATAGCCGCGCTCGGCCGCCACGAACGGAGACAGGAAGCGGTCCTCGTATTCCTTGGTGCGGGCGGCGATCTTTTCCGAATCGCCGATGTCCTGCCGGAAGATGATCTCGACCGCGCCTTTCGCGCCCATGACCGCGATCTGCGCCGACGGCCAGGCGTAGTTCACGTCGCCGCGCAGATGCTTGGAGGCCATGACGTCATAGGCGCCGCCAAACGCCTTGCGCGTGATGATCGTCACCTTGGGCACGGTCGCCTCGGCATAGGCGAACAGCAGCTTCGCGCCGTGCTTGATGAGCCCGCCATATTCCTGCGCCGTTCCGGGCAGGAAGCCCGGCACGTCGACGAAGGTGACGATCGGAATGTTGAAACAGTCGCAGAAGCGCACGAAGCGCGCCGCCTTGCGCGAGGCGTCGATGTCGAGCACGCCCGCCAGCACCATCGGCTGGTTGGCGACGACGCCCACCGTGTTGCCGTCGATGCGCGCGAAGCCGACGACGATGTTCTTGGCGTGGGCTTCCTGAATCTCGAAGAAATCGCCCTCGTCCACGACCTTGGCGATCAGTTCCTTCACGTCGTAGGGCTTGTTCGGATTGTCCGGCACCAGCGTATCGAGCGAATGGTCGTCGCGCTCGCTGTCGTCGAACGACGGCCATTCCGGGACCGCATCGGTGTTGGACGAAGGCAGGAAGTCGATGAGGCGGCGCATCTGCAAGAGCGCCTCGACATCGTTGTCATAGCCGCGGTCGGCGATCGAGCTTTTGGTCGTATGCACCGAGGCGCCGCCGAGCTCTTCGGCCGTCACCGTCTCGTTGGTGACGGTCTTCACGACCTCGGGGCCGGTCACGAACATGTAGCTCGTGTCGCGCACCATGAAGATGAAGTCGGTCATGGCGGGCGAATAGACGTCGCCGCCAGCGCACGGGCCCATGATGACGGAAATCTGCGGGATCACGCCAGACGCCATCACATTGCGCTGGAACACCTCGCCATAGCCGCCGAGCGCCGCCACGCCCTCCTGGATGCGCGCGCCGCCGGCGTCGAACAGGCCGATGATCGGCGCGCGGTTCTTCAGCGCCATGTCCTGGATCTTGATTATCTTCTGGGCGTGCGTCTCAGACAGCGAGCCGCCGAAAACGGTGAAATCCTTGGCGAAGACGTAAACGACCCGGCCGTTCACCGTGCCCCAGCCCGTCACGACGCCGTCGCCGGGAATTTTCTCTCCCTTGTCCATGCCGAAATCGGTCGCCCGATGCTGCACGAACATGTCGAATTCCTCGAACGAGCCGTGGTCGAGCAGCAGTTCGATGCGCTCGTGCGCCGTCAGCTTGCCGCGGGCGTGCTGGGCGTCGATGCGCTTTTGACCGCCGCCGAGGCGGGCCGCGGCGCGGCGTTGTTCGAGAGCTTCGACAATGTGCTTCATCTTGGGCGATCCCGGGAGCTTCACAAATTCGTCGCGGGCTGGATAGCACGCTTGCCGCGCCGCACAAACCGGCCCGGCGCGCCTATTTGGCAGGCGCCGGCTTGCGATAGACCGCCAGGCCGACGAGCCCCACCAGCGCGGCGAAGGATATGTAGAACACCGGCGCGGCCTTGTTGCCCGTCGCCTGCACCAGCCAGGTGTTGATCGCCGGCGCGAGGCCGCCGAAGAACATGACTGCGAAATTGTACATCAGCGACGCCCCGGTCGAGCGCACGCCCACGGGGAATATCTCGGTCATGAAGGCCGGCATCGGCCCGGCGAGCGCGCCGAGCAGCAGGCCGGCGGACTGCAATTGCCAGAGATGGGCGACCGAGGGCTCGGCCACCAGCCGTTGGAACAGGAAGTAGGACAGCGCCGCATAAGCGATCAGCGCCGGGACGAGCACGGCGCGCCGGCCCAGCCGGTCCGAAAGCGCGCCGAAAATCAGCGCCATCGCGGCATTGGCCAGGCTCACGATCATCAGGCCGTATTGCGCGGAAATCAGCGGCAGTTTCAATTCCGTGGCCGCATAGGCCGGCAGAAAGACCGCGCCGATGTAGTTGATGGCGGTGCCCGCCGCCACGAGGCAGAAGGAGGCGATCAGTTCACGCGGATGGTCGCTGAAAAGCTGGCCGAGCGTGGTCTTCTGCGCCGTCGCGGCGCCCCGCCGCTTCTCGGCCAGATAGGCCTCGAACTCCGGCGATTCATCGACCTTCCGGCGTAGGTAATAGCCGATCGGCCCGATCAGAATGCCGAGCAGGAAGGGCACGCGCCAGCCCCAGGAGGCGAACTGGTCCGGCGTGAGGCTGGTGTTGAGGACCACCGCCATGAACGCGCCGAGCGCGAAGGCGAGCGATTGCGACACCATCTGGAACGCGCCGAAAAAGCCGCGCCAGCCGGGCGGCGCGAATTCGATCAGCAGCGCACTGGCCGAGCCGAACTCGCCGCCTGCCGAAAATCCCTGGATGAGACGCGCCAGCAGCAAGAGCAGCGGCGCGGCAATGCCGATCGCCGCATAGGTTGGGAGCACGCCGAGCAGGCCCGTGCCGACCGCCATCAGCGTGATCATGACGACCAGCGCTTTCTTGCGCCCGTGCTTGTCGGCGTAGAGGCCGAAGACGAGGCCGCCGACAGGCCGCGCGGCGAAAGCGATGCCGAAGGTCGCGAAAGTCAGCAACAGCGAGGAGGCCGGATCGCCTGCCGGAAAGAACAGCTTGGCGATCACGGCGGCGAACAGGCCGAAGACCGTAAAGTCGAACCATTCGAGCGCATTGCCGATGGTCGATGAAACAATGACACGCCGCCGCATGTCGGCGTCAGAAATCGTCTGCATCCACCCTGCCCCGAATTGTCGCAACCGAACCGCCGCGATCTTCGGACCCCGGCGCGAGCTTGGCAAGGCGGACCTGGCAAGGCGGACTTGGCAAGGCGGACTATTCCTCCGCGCCGCCCATGCGCGCGGCGAGCGTTGCGGCGTCCATGTTCTCGCCGTTCGACAATGCGCAGATGCGCGAGAGCTGCGTGAAGCTCAGCCCCGTCTCCTTTCGCCAGCCCGCGAAGGCGGCCTGAGCATTGCGCAGATCTTTCTTCGTCGACGCTTTCTCGCTCAATTCGACGCCCGCTTCGCGCAGCGCCGCGACGACGTCGCGCGACAGGATGAATGCGTCCCAGCCTACGAAGCGCAGAAAATACTGCCCGGTCATGCCGCCGAGACGCGACCCGCGCTTGCCCAGCATTTCGAGCAGGCCGGCCTCGTCATCCTCAGGCCATGCGGCGAGCATCCTGCCGAACCGTTTCGATTCCTTCGCGACATCCGCAACGAAAGCGGCATTGTCGCGAACGGATTTGATCTTCTGCGGATTGCGCACGATGCGCGCGTCGCGCGCGAGACCTTCCCAATATTCGTCGGGCTGGAACGACAGGCGTTTCGGCTCGAAGCCGAGAAAGGCTTCCTCGAATCCCGGCCATTTCTGGTCGATCACGCGCCAGACGAAACCGGCGCAGAACACGCGCCGCGTCATCTCGGAGAGAACACGGTCGTCCCCGAGTTTCGCCAGCGCCGCATTCGATTTCGCTTCTGGAATGAGCGAGGCCAGAACCTTCGCGCCCTTGCGCTTCTCGGCGCGCGTCCGGATATGTTTGAATTGCTGGACCATGAAAAGCCGCCCCAAAATCGCAACGCGCGAAAGCTAACACGATGAACGCCGAAATCATGAACCTTGCCGTCCGAGGCGCGCCGCGCATTCTGTTGCGGCTCGAAGGTCTGGCTGTTCTTGTCGTCGCACTCGGCGCTTTCATGGAATTCGACGGCGCCGATGCGGTGGGATTGCGCTGGTGGGCGGCGGCTCTCATATTTCTCGCGCCCGATCTTTCGATGCTCGGCTATCTCGCTGGCCCGCGCATCGGCGCCATCCTCTACAACGCGGCGCACAGCTACGTCGCGCCTCTCGTCATCGGCGCCCTCGCCTTCCATGCGCTCGACCGCGCTCCCTTCGCGCTCTGCCTGCTCTGGATCGCGCATATCGGCTTCGACCGCGCGCTCGGCTACGGCCTCAAATATGCGAGCGCCTTCGGCGATACGCATCTGGGCCGGATCGGGCGAAACGCGACGTAACGCGCGCTCGTCGCGGTCGAAAGAAAGTGCAGCCGGGAGTTGGCGCCCGCATCTCCCCAGGGCCACGTCCGGGATCGGTCAGAGGCCGTCCGGGATGACAGAGGGGGTTACGCGATCGCGATCTCGATCAGGCTCGGCCCATCGCGCGTCGTCGCTTTGGCCACCGCAGCGGCGATGGCGGCGGGATCGTCGGCCTGCTCGGACGGCACGCCCATGCTTTTCGCCAATGCCTGAAAATCCACGCGAGGCTCGACCACGTCCATGCCGACATATTTGCCGGCGAGCGCGTTCTTCGCGCCGAGCCCCTTGGCGACGTTCATCAGCACGTTGTAGCGCGCATTGTTGAATACGAAAAAGATGACGCGCGACTTGTAGTGCGCCGCCGACCACAGCGCCTGCGGCGAATACATCGCGCCGCCATCGCCGCAAAAGCAGGCGACCCAGCCTTCGTGAGCGAGCCCGATGCCCGCAGCCGCCGGCATGGCGCAGCCGAGCACGCCGCCGCGCGAGAAGAAATAGAGTCCGGGCTCTGTGCGCATGATCGCCTGCACGCGCCCGAACGTGGCGGCGGAATCGTTGGCGATCAGCGCGCCTTCCGGCAGCGCGTCGAGCACGCTCAGCACCGCGAGATCGGGCGAGATCGGCCGCGCGGCGCTTTCCGCGAGGATTGCGGCGCGCGAGATGCGTTCCGCGTCCGACTTCAACTGGCCGAGCGCGGCGACGCGCTGCCGCGCGGCCTTCTGGTCGACGAGCGCCGACAGATCGAGCGCAACCTCCTCGAGCGTCGCCCCGACATCGCCGGTCACGGCATAGTCCGCCGGAAACTCGCGCCCGATGGCTTCGGGAGAGCCTGCGACATGGAAGAATTTCGCCGCCTCCGGAATTGGCCGCTCCTCGCGGTAGGGATAGGCGACGAAGGCGCGGCCGCCGATCATCAGCACCGCCTCGACATCGGCGAGTTTCTCGCGGATCGCCGCGAAGTCCGGCTTCAGCATCCCGCCCCAGCACGGATCGTGAGACGGAAAAGCCGCGCGCGAGGTGAGCTGCGCGCCATAGACGACATAGCCGCCGGCATGGGCCAATGCGACCGCGCCGTCGCAAGCGTCCGCCGGCACATCGTCGCCGATCAGCACCGCCACGCGCGCGGGATCGCAGGCGGAAAGCAGCTTCGCCAGATCGCCCGCGCCGGGGCTCGGCGCGCGCGCGGCGAGGCGGGATTTCGCGGGAATGCGCGCATCCACCTCCTGCTCCAGAATGTCCATCGGCAGCGACAGGAACACCGGTCCCTGCGGCGGCGTGGCGGCTATGGCGAAGGCGCGCCGCAGCGCCAAGCCGACGTCCGCGCCGCGCCGCACTTCCGTCGCCCATTTCGTCACCGGCTTGGCGAGCGACACGAGATCGCCCGCGAGCCAGGGATCGGAAAACAGATGCCGCGTATCCTGCTGGCCGGCGGTGACGACAAGCGGCGTCTCGCTCGCTTTCGAAGCGACCAGCACGCCCATGGCGTTGCCGAGCCCGCCCGCCGCATGGAGATTGACGAAGGCCGGCCGGCCCGTCTTGAGCGCGTAGCCGTCGGCCATGGCGACGGCGGTCGCCTCCTGCAGGCCCAGCACATAGCGAAAGTCCGGCGCATCGACGAGCGCATCCATCAGCGGCATTTCAGTCGAGCCGGGATTGCCGAAAATCGTCGTCGCGCCCTCGTCGCGGAGAATGTCGAGAAGCACGTCGACGGCGCGGACTTTCTTTGACGTTTTGCGGGGCATGGCGGCCACTCCTGTCTGATCTGACAATCATGGGTCGCGTCCCGCGCAATTTCAGACTAAATTCGGCTCTATTGGCTGTATTTGCACAATCTGCTCTACCAAATGGGCCTCGTTATGGAACCAGATTCCACCGAAATCGATTCAATCGACCGCCGCATCCTCGCCCGGCTGCAGCGCGACGCCTCGATCCAGAATCAGCAATTGGCGAACGAGGTCGGCCTCTCGCCCTCGCCCTGCCACCGCCGCGTCCGGGCGCTGGAGGAGGCCGGGATCATTCGCGGCTATGTCGCTCTGCTCGATGGCCCCGCCATCGGCGCCGGCTTTCTCGCCTATGTCGAGGTCCGGCTCGAACGTCAGGCGGTGGAATTTTCCGACCGCTTCGAGAAGGCG
This sequence comes from Rhodoblastus sp., assembly GCA_047605445.1. GTDB lineage: Bacteria > Pseudomonadota > Alphaproteobacteria > Rhizobiales > Beijerinckiaceae > JAJXWB01. The sequence goes on along the minus strand of JASGFP010000058.1, from coordinate 4,973 downwards.
GTTTTCGCCCGCGCGGAAATTCTCGAATGCGTGCGGGTGACCGGCGACTACGATTATCTGCTGAAGGTGGCGACACGCGACATCGAGGCCTTCCACCGCTTTCTCATCGATACGCTGACGCGCATCAAGGGCATCGCCAACACGCGCACCTCCATTGCGCTCAACCGCGTGAAAGAGACGACGGCGCTGCCGATCGGGTGACGCGGTGTGCAGGTGAAAACCAGTCGTCATTGCGAGGAGCGCAGCGACGAAGCAATGACGACGCCTATCGAGCGCTCTCCCCCGCCAGAGCCATCCACAATTCCACCGCCGCCTTCAGATCCACGAGCCGCTGCGCGCGCTTGGCGAGCGCCTCCTCGTCGGCGCCCCACAGTTTCATCTGCCAGTCCTCGTCGACATGCGCCGCCGCCCACGCGTCGTTCAGGCTCAGCCCGTCCTGCGCGATCATCATCGCGAGCAGCGCCGACCCCGTCAGCGTCGTCATCGAATGCAGCGCGGCGATCCGCAGCGCCCCGTCGGGCCGCTCCGCGATGGCCTCTACAGCGCGCGCGAAAGCCTCGATCGCATGATCGGGCTGGGCGGCGAACATCACACCCTCCGCCAGAATGAAGCGCGCGCCGAGTTTTTCACGCGCGAACGCCAACGCCGGATCCCAGGCCGCCGCCTGCGCGGCGACGAGCCCATCCGGTTCGCCCGCGCGATAGCAGACGAGATCGGAGCCGGCGTATTTCACGATATCGGCTACAACGCCCGGCAGGTCGCGCGCAACGCCGTCGAGCGCGGAATTGACCAGCCGCGTGACCGGCATGGTCGAGGGATCGATATATTCGCCCTGCGCCGCCCATTCGGCGGCGACGAGACGCGCGGCGGCTTCCGTTGGCAGCGCCAGCGTTCCACCGGCAGGCGTGCGCACGATGCGACCGTCGAGCAGCACGGCGAAGACGCCATCGCGCGGACCGGCCGTGGCCTCCTTGTAGAAGCGCTTCGGCAGCGCGCGCTTCATGTCTTTCTGCACGGTGCGTAGCGGATCGCGGTCGGCGTTGGACACGAAGAAGTCGGAGGAAAAATCGTCGCTCATGCGCCCGATATAGCGCACCGCGCGCCCGCGCGCGCAAAACGTTTCATTCTGCCCCGCAAGAGGGCGAAAAATCGCCCTCTCTTTTTTGCAACCGTCTCGGACTGCGGCGGGAGAGCCGCCCCGTGGCGGCCTATTCCGCGCCGCCGTCGAGAAGTTCGCCGAACAGCTTCCAGCCCTTGCCGTCGAACTGCTGGAGCTGCATCTGGCGGATCGGGCGATAGTTGGTCGGGCTGGTCGAAATCCGGATACCCGGCAGCAGGACGGGAACCTCGACGTCCCTTAGGCTCGTCGCGGCGGCCATGATGTTCTTGCGGCTGAAATCCGCGCCTGCGGCGCGCAGGGTCGCATCGAGGGTCACGGCGGCGCCGTAGCCGTTCATGTAGTCGCGCTCCAGAACGTTGGCGCCCGGCATGAACTGCTTCATGAAGGCGCGATAGGCGTTCATGCCCGCATCGTTGTCCCAGCGGGCGTCGGACGGGTCCTTCAGATAATTGGCGGTGATGATTCCTTCGCACTTGTCGAGGCCCGCCGGCTGGAACACGGCCCCGACGGAAGCCGAGACGTAGGACAGGAAATGCGTCGGCTTCCAGCCGATCTCGCTCAGCTTCTTGATCACCTGCGTCGCGTATTTGGGATTGGCCGCCGTTATCAGGACGTCGGCGCCGGACGCCTTCAGGCCGACGATCTGCGAATCTACAGACGGATCGGACGATTCGTAGGAGACCTTGGCCACCACCATCTTGTCGAACCTGTCCTTCAGCGCATCCTGCAGGCCGATGAGATAGTCCTTGCCGAAATCGTCGTTCTGGTAAATCACGCCGATCTTTGCGTCCGGCTTCGTCGCCAGAATGTATTTGGCGTAGATGCGCGCCTCGATGCGGTAGCTCGGCGCCCAGCCGATCGTCCAGGGGAACTCCTTCGGCGAGGCCCATTTGTCCGCGCCCGAGGCGAGGAACAGCTGCGGCACCTTCGCGTCGTTGAGATATTTGCGCACGGCGGAATTGGTGGGCGTGCCGAGGCTCGAGAACATGAGCGCGACCTCTTCGCTCTCGACGAGCTTGCGCGTCTGCTCGACCGTCTTGGGCGGGCTGTAGCCGTCGTCGTAGCTGATGAAGTTGATCCTGTGGCCGGCAATGCCGCCCTGCTTGTTGACCATGTCGAAATAGGCGGCGATAGCCTTGCCCGCGACGCCGAGCGCAGAGGCCGGGCCGGAATAAGGCATGGTGTTGCCGATCTTGATCTCTGTCGCCGTCACGCCGGGATCGGCGGCGAAAGCACTGGACGCCGCGAGCAATGCGGCAATGCAGGCGGCATGTTTGAACGATCGCATCGAATCCTCCGTTCGAAGCGGATGTCAACGCATGAGAACGGCTGATGCGCGCCCCGCTTTCTTTGCAGGCGCATCCTAGAATCTCGTTTTGTTATCGTCCATAACAATTATCTCGCAGAACGAAATATGGCCCGGCCTGCGACTCGGCCCTTAAGTCTCCAGCAGTCCTTCCAGTTCCGCGAAATCCTCAATGATCCCTGCCGCGCCGGCGGCGCGCAGCGCATCGACGGAATGATAGCCCCAGGAAACGCCGATCGCGCGCACGCCGGCGGCTTTCGCCATCGCCATATCGAATGTCGTATCGCCGATCATGCTGGCGTCGCGCGGCGCGACGCCCGTCTCCTCAAGCGCGGCCAAAATCATGTCGGGCGCCGGCTTGGAGGGATGATCGTCGGCTGTCTGCACCGTGGCGAAGGCCCGCGCCCAGTCCATCCGCTCGAACAGATGACGCACGCCGCGCCGCGATTTTCCCGTGGCTATGCCCAGCATCGTGTCGGCGCGCGACGAAAGCCGCGCGACGCTCTCCGCCGCGCCGGGAAACAATGGTTCGACCAGCGAGGGATCGGCGCGCAGGTCGTGGAAGAGGCCCTTGTAATGCGCGGCCATGCTCGCCGCCGGGCCGGCGACGCCGACGAGAGCGGCGAAGGCTTCCTGCAGAGACAGGCCGACGACCGACAGGCTTGCGCGTCTGTCCGGCGCGGGTAGTCCATGCGCGGCAAAGGTGCGGCGCTGCGCCTCGACGATGATGTTCTGACTGTCGACCAGCGTGCCGTCGACATCGAAGATCACGAGCCGCGTCCCGCTCATTCCTCCGGCGCCTCGACGATCGGATCGTACTGCTTGGCGTCGAAAGCGAAGGCGTCCCAGGTCTTCTGCATGTGCTCGGGCAAGGGCGCCGTCACGTCGATCACGCCGCCGGCAGGATGCGGCAGAACGAGGCGGCGCGCGAGCAGATGCAGCTTGCGGTCGAGATTGTCGGGCATGACATGCATCGCGTCGCGGCGGCGATGATCCTCTTTTCCATATTTCGGATCGCCGAAGATCGGATGGCCGATGGCTTCGGCATGCGCGCGCAATTGATGGGTGCGGCCCGTCATCGGCTTCATCGACAGCCACGCGCATTTTGGCGCGATCTTGTCGACGATGGCGTAATAGGTCAGCGAATGTTGCGCGTCGTCCTCGCCATGTTTGGCGACGCGCATCTTCTCGCGGTCGGCCTGTACGCCCTTGGCCGCCTCGCCGCGCCGCGGCTTTGCGCCGCGCTCGTCTCCCATTCCGGCGCCCTTCGCCAGATAGAGCGAAATGCGCCCCTGCGAGGGCTTGGGCACGCCCTCCACCAGCGCCCAGTATATCTTCTGCGCCTTGCGCGAGCGGAAGATTTCGCCGAGTTCGGCGGCGATCTTGCGGTTCTTGGCGATCAGCAGAACGCCCGACGTGTCTCGGTCGAGGCGGTGCACCAGCACGGGCCGGTTGCCCTTCTCGTCCGCGAGCGAGGCCAGCATGCCGTCGATGTGATGCTTCGTGCCGGAGCCGCCTTGCACGGCGAGCCCGTAGGGCTTGTTCAGCACCATCACATGCTTGTCCTCGAACAGGACCATGCGGCGGATGGCTTCGGCGTCTTCCGGATTGATCCGCTTCACCGTCGGCGCCGCAGGCGCGTCGAGCGTCAGCGGCGGCACGCGCACACTCTGGCCTTCCTCCACACGCGTCGCCGTCTCCACGCGCTTGCCGTCGACGCGCACCTCGCCTTTGCGCGCGATCTTCGCCAGATGCGACAGAGCGAGCCCCGGAAAACGCCTCTTGAACCAGCGGTCGAGCCGCATGCCGGCTTCTTCGGGCTCGACGGTCAGGGTCTGCACGCCCGTGCGCACTGGCGCGGCCGCCGGCTTGGACGCAGACGCAGCCTTCGGCTGCGCCGTCTCATGTTTCTGCGCGGCCCGCGCTTTGCGCTTCTGCGATCCGTTCGTCACGACGCCATCCGCACGAGTGCGAGCCCGAGAAAGACAGCAACCAGCGACAGCACGACGGACGCCAGCACATAGACGACAGCCAGCGAATGCGCGCCGCGTTCCCACAGCGTCGCGAAGTCAAGCGAGAAGGCGGAGAAGGTCGTGTAGCCGCCGAGCACGCCCGTCGTCAGCAGCAGGCGCGCGTCCTGCGACCAGCCATGCTGCGTGCGAAAGGCGAGCCAGCCGGCGATCAGCCCCATGACGAAGCAGCCCGTCACGTTGATGAGGAAAATGCCCCATGGAAATTCGGAGCCCAGCGCGCGCGTGACCGCGGTATTCGCGCCATGCCGCAGCATGCCGCCGAACCCGGCGCCGAGGAAAACGAGGAGGTAGGCCTTCATGAGCGCTTGGTAGCGCAAAGGCCGGCCCGTGTCAGCCGAAACGCCGCGCCCACTCGGGCGCGACGTTCGGGAGCATTGCTCACCAGCCGGGAGGCGGCGGCGGACGACGGCAGACGCGACGCGGCCCGTAAGGCCCGTCGACCCACCAGCACCGGCGCGGCGGCGGACGGTAGTAGCCGGGTGGCGGCGGGGGCGGACGGCCCCAGCCGGGCGGC
>JASGFP010000057.1:0-24741 GCA_047605445.1 Rhodoblastus sp. | reverse complement strand
CTCAGCCGCCGCCCGCGGCGCAGCGTCCGTCGGGCGCGGTGCCCTCCCACCGGACCGCGCCCGTCGGCGATGTGGCTGCGGGACGCCTCGTCTCCGCCATTGAGACATTCCCGCTGTTCGGCCGCGCCGTGCTGGTCTGGATCGGCAACATTCTCGTGATTCCTGCGCCGTGGACCGGAACGATGTTCTGGAAATATCTCGGCGAGAGCACGCGCCTGCCGAACGGAACGCCCTTTGTTTTCGAGGGCCAGTGGCGCGACATCTGGTGGGTTTTCGTGCTGCAGGCGCTGCTGACCTATTCGGACGTCGTGGCTGGCGACAAGGGCTTTCTGGCGATCGTCGGCGGGCTGGTTTTGCCCTACCTCGTGCTGCGCTGGTTCTGCGAAAAGCTGCGGATCGGGCCAGGCGGGCCGTTTTTGGCGTTCAAGGGCGAGTTTCTGCCCTATCTCGGCTGGGCGGCGCTTCTGTTCCTCTCGCTGTTCACCATCGTCGGCTGGGCCTGGGCGGCGCAATATTATCTGGACTGGGTCTGCCGCAATGTCGCCGGTCCCGTCCGGTTCTCCTTCAAGGGCCCCGGGCTCGAAATCCTCTGGCGTTGCCTCGTGGCCGTCCTGGCCTGCTGCCTCATCATTCCCATTCCGTGGATGATCGCGTGGCTCAACCGCTGGTTCGTGTCGCAGATCGAGGCGACGACGGCCTGACCTGCGACGCCGCGTTTCCTTGATCGCTCGGGCCAAATCGGGCACAAGGCGGCGCCGCCGCTCCGGCGGGCAGGGAACAGGGAAAAATGGCGGAGATTCTGCGTGTGGGCATTGCCGGCGTCGGCGTCGTCGGGGCGTCCGTCGTGCGCCTGCTGGCGCAGCAGGACGAGGCGCTGCGGGCCCGCACGGGCCGCAAGATCGTCGTCACCGCCATGTCCGCCCGCGACAAGGCCAAAGATCGCGGCTTCGACGCCTCGGCCATTAAATTCGTCGACGATCCCGTTGCGCTGGCCGCCAGCGAGGATATCGACCTTTTCGTCGAGCTGATCGGCGGCGACGAGGGCCCCGCGCGCGCAGCCGTCGAGGCGGCGCTGAAGCACGGCAAGGGCGTCGTCACCGCCAACAAGGCGCTGCTCGCCAAACACGGCCTGGCGCTGGCCGCGCTGGCGGAGGAGAAGCGCGTGCCGCTCGCCTACGAGGCCTCGGTCGCCGGCGGCATTCCCATCGTCAAGACTCTTCGCGAAGGCTTGGCGGGCAATTCGATCAACCGCGTCTACGGCATCCTCAACGGCACCTGCAATTACATTCTCTCCAAGATGGAGACGGAGGAAATGCCGTTCGAGGTCTGCCTCAGGGAAGCGCAGCGGCTGGGCTATGCGGAAGCCGATCCGACCTTCGACATCGGCGGTTTCGACACGGCCCACAAACTCGCCATCCTCGCCTCGCTCGCCTTCGGCACGGAAATCGACGCCGACGCCATCTCAGTCGAGGGCATCGAGCACGTGACGCTCGCCGACCTGAAGGCTGCCGACGAACTCGGCTACCGCATCAAGCTTCTGGGCGTCGCCCAGCGCACGCCGCATGGCGTGGAGCAGCGCGTGCATCCCACCATGGTGCGCAAGACGACCTCCATCGCGCAGGTGATGGGCGTGACCAACGCCGTCACCATCGACGCCGACGCCGTGCATGAACTCACCCTCGTCGGCCCCGGCGCCGGCGGCAATGCGACAGCCTCCGCCGTCGTCGCCGACATCGCCGACATCGCCCGTGGCGTGCGCTCGCGCCCGCTCGGCCTGCCGCGCGCGGCGTTGAGCGAGGTGAAGCGCGTCGAAATGCAGCGCCACGAGGGCGGCTACTACATTCGCCTGTCGGTTTACGACAAGCCGGGCGCCTTCGCCGGCATCGCCACCCGCATGGCCGAGCGCGGCATTTCGCTCGAAAGCATCGTCCAGCGCGGCCGCACCGGCGGGGCCGACAAGCCCGGCGCGCCCGTGCCCGTCGTCCTCATCACCTACGCCACGACCGAAAAGCTCGTGCGCGAAGCCCTCGACGCCATCGTGGCGGACGGATATGTGGCGGAACGGCCGCAATCCATCCGGATCGAACGCGAATAAGTAACGAAGGTGCGATAACAGCGCGCATCAGCTCAGCCCGGGAAGAAGAAAATGGTCGACCTCGTCGTCAAAGAAGACAAAATCATCGAGCGCATTCTCTCGACCGAACTCGTGCGCGTCACCGAGCGCGCCGCCGTCTCCTCCGCGCGTCTGCGCGGGCGCGGCGACGAGAAGGCCGCCGACCAGGCCGCCGTCGACGCCATGCGCCGCGAACTGAACCGCCTGCCGATCCACGGCCGGGTCGTCATCGGCGAGGGCGAGCGCGACGAGGCGCCCATGCTGTTCATCGGCGAGGAAGTCGGCACCCGCACCGGCCCGCGCGTCGACATTGCCGTGGACCCGCTCGAAGGCACGACGCTCTGCGCCAAGGACATGCCGGGCTCGATCGCCGTCATGGCGATGGCGGAAGCCGGCACGCTGCTCAATGCGCCCGACGTTTACATGGACAAGATCGCGGTGGGCCCCGGCTATCCGACCGGCGTCGTCGACCTCGACGCCAGCCCCGCCGAGAACATCAACGCGCTGGCCAAGGCCAAGGGCGTGCCCGCCGGCGAGATCACGGTCGTGATCCTCGACCGTCCGCGCCATGCCGACATCATCGCCGCCTGCCGCAAGGCCGGCGCCTCGATCCGCCTCATCACCGACGGCGACGTCGCCGGCATCATCCATTGCGCCCAGCCGGAAGAAACGGGCTGCGACCTCTACCTCGGCTCCGGCGGCGCGCCGGAAGGCGTGCTGGCTGCGGGCGCGCTGCGCTGCGTCGGCGGCCAGATGCAGGGCCGCCTGATCCTCGACACGCAGGCCAAGGTCGACCGCGCCGCGAAGATGGGCGTGAAGGACCCCAAGAAGAAATACGACATGAAGGAACTGGCCTCGGGCGACGTGATCGTTTGCGCCACCGGCGTCACGGACGGCGCGCTGCTGCGCGGCGTCAAGTTCCATCCGAAGCTGATCACAACAGAGACGATCATCTACCGTTCGGTGACGGGCACGGTGCGGCGGATTTTCGCGGAACACCGCCAGTTCGAGAAGTTCAAGCTGGATTGATCGCGGCCATGACGGGCCGCGTAACCGGATTGTGGGTCTATCCCGTAAAATCCATGCGCGGTCAGGCGCTCCGGGCGGCCGATGTCGACACGCGCGGCCTTGTCGGCGACCGGCTCTACGCCGTGCGTGACGAAGCCGGCAAGTTCGGCTCCGGCAAGAATACGCGCCGCTTCGCGCGCATGGACGGATTGGAGCGCTGGTCAGCGCGTCGCAGCGGCGAAAATATCGAGATCGCGCCGCCGGCGGGCGAATGGCTCGACGGCGCCTCGGATCGCGCCGCCGCTCTCCTGACGGCGCAGGTCGGACGGCCCGTCACGCTGGTTCGTGAAGCCGACATTTCGCATTTCGACGCCGCCGCGGTTCATGTCGTCACCACCGGCGATCTGGCGCGGCTCGGGGCGCTTTGCGGCCTTCAGGCGCCGCCCGAATCCTTTCGGTCCAATATTCTTCTCGAAACGGATGAGGCCTCGGCCGAGTGGATCGGCAGGACGATCCAAATCGGCTCCGCCGCGCTGGAAATCATTGCGCCGACCGAGCGGTGCCTGATGGTGAACGTCGCGCCGGACGGAGCGCCCGGCCCGGATTTCTTGCGCACGCTGGCGCAGCGCATGGATGCGTGTTTCGGCGTTTATGCAGGCGTGGCGCGGGCGGGGCGCGTCGCGACGGGCGACGTCGTGAATCTCGTGAACTGATCCATCCTCTCGCCAAAAAAAATGGCCGGGACATCTCCCGGCCAATCTTTGTCGCCCCCCGCGCGAAAGACCGCCTATTTCCAGCCCGCCTCGGCGTCGCAGGCCTTGCGTTCGGCGACATGGGTCTTTTCCCACTGCGTGATCGATTGCGTTTCGTTATCGCTCATCTTGTTGTTCATGCAGGTGCAATATTTGAGAACGACGTCGGGCTTGGCGCCCTCGTTCTTGTTGTCGGACACGCACTGGTTGATCCACTTCACATCGTCGGTGCTCGCGGCGAGTGCCGCGCTGGCGCTGACGAGAATGGCGAACGGCAAGATATAGCGGGCCGGATTCTTCATGACGCTTCTCCTGTCCGGGCTAAAGCTTGGCCCGGCCAGCGCAATTGAGACCCGCGGCAACAACGGTGTCAATGCGTTTTCATCATTCCCGAAGCACCGGCCGCGTCCGCAGATCGAGCCGCACGGTCAGCAGCCGCACCACGAAATAGAACGCCACCGCGCCCCAGGCGACAGGCGTCGTCGGCAGGGAAAGGCCGATCGTCAAAATCATGTAGAGCGCGCAGGCCAGCGCAACGAGTATCGCCAGATAACGCCCGGGCTGCATGATCTCCGGCACCTCGCGCACGAGAACATCGCGCAGCACGCCGCCGCCGACCCCGCCCACGCAGCCGACCAGCAGCACGCCCGCCAGCGGCAGGCTGGCGTGGCGGGCATATTCGATGGAGACGACGGCGAAGGCCGGCGTGGCGACGGCGTCGACGAGTTCGATGATCGTCTCGGTCCTGCGCGCATTGTGCAGCCGCTGCGCCAGCGCGATCGCGACGACCGTCGTGGCGGCGATCAGCGGCAGATAGAACGGATTGGTCACCACCGGCGGAACGTTTTGAAGCAGAACGCCGTCGCGGATGGCGCCGCCGCCGATCGCCGCCGTCAGCGCCGTCATGAAGACGCCGACCACATCGAAACGCTTGCGCAAACCGACCAGCGCGCCCGACAGCGTCCAGGCGGCGATGCCGACATAGTCGAGCAGCAGGGGCACCTGAAAATCGGCGGGCATTCTTGGGCTCCGGGCGTTTCCTCGCGTCTGAGTATTCGCGCGGTGTGAAGGCCAGGGCAATCGCCCGGCGCCGTGGGATGCCGCGAGAGCGGGGTCGGGCTGGCCTCCCTCCCTTCGCCCCGCTACATACGCTCCGTGACCCGCGCCTATCTCGACCACAACGCCACATCGCCGCTTCGGGCGGCTGCGCGCGAAAGAATTCAGGAAGCGCTGGATGCGGCCCGCAATCCCTCGTCCGTTCACGCCGAAGGCCGGGCTGCGCGCGCGCTGGTGGAAACCGCGCGGGAAAAAGTCGCGGCGCTGATCGGGGGCGCGGCGCGCAATGTGATCTTCGCCTCCGGCGCCACCGAAGCCTTGAATCTCGCGCTGGCCCCCCATTGGAGCGGTCCGCGGGGGGCGCCGGCGCGCTTGCTGCTGTCGGCGACCGAGCATGTGGCCGCGCTCGAGGGCCACGGTTTTGGCGCGGAAGCCGAAATCCTGCCCGTCGACGGCGGTGGTCTGCTCGACCTCGCCGCGCTTGACGCGGCGCTGGCCCGCGCGGACGGCCCGGTCGTGCTTTGCCTGCAGGCCGCCAATAATGAGACCGGCGTGTTGCAGCCCGTGGCCGAAGCGGCCGAGAAGGTGCGCGCCGCCGGCGGTCTCGTCGTATGCGACGCGGTGCAGTCGGTCGGCCGGATCCCGTGCAGCTTTGCAACGACGGGCGCAGACATGCTGATCGTCTCGTCTCACAAGATCGGCGGCCCGCAGGGCGCAGGCGCGCTCGTGCTGCGCGACGCGACGCTGCGTTGCGATCGAGCGCTGATTCGCGGCGGCGGGCAGGAGCGGGGGCTTCGCGCCGGCACCGAAAATGTCGCGGCCATCGCAGGATTTGGCGCGGCGGCGGAGGCTGCTGCGGCCCAGGCCGACGACGCGGTCCGCTTGGCGGAAATGCGCGCGCGGCTGGAGGGGAACCTTCTTCGTCTCGCCCCGCGCGCCACGATTTTCGGCGCCGGGTCGCCGCGTCTGTGCAACACCTGCGCTTTCGCTGTCCCAGGACTGGCCGCGGAGACGGCGCTCATGGCTTTCGATCTGGCGGGCGTGGCGCTCTCGTCGGGCTCGGCCTGTTCGTCGGGCAAGGTCAAGCGCTCGCATGTGCTTGGCGCAATGGGCGTATCCGACGATCTTGCCCGTGGCGCGCTGCGCGCCAGCCTCGGCTGGACCAGCACGGAGCAGGATATTGATGCTTTTTTGGCCGCTCTGGCCGGAATTCTCTCGCGAATCGGCAGGAAAGCAGTTGTGTAGACGGCAAAAGGACCGCCTTCGGCTTGAACCGGACGGCCCCGCGGTCCAATATATGCATTCCAACTGGCGGCCCTTGAAACCGCGCAGGGGAGAGGATTATGGCGGCTGTTAAAGAGACCGTCGATCGCGTCAAGGCGATCGACGTGGATGCCTATAAGTACGGGTTCGTCACCGAGATCGAATCCGAAAAGGCGCCCAAGGGGCTGAACGAGGACATCGTTCGCTTCATTTCCGCAAAGAAAAACGAGCCGGCCTGGCTGACCGAATGGCGCCTCGACGCCTATCGCCGCTGGCTGACCATGGAAGAGCCGACCTGGGCGCGGGTCGATTATCCCAGGATCGACTATCAGGATCTCTACTATTACTCGGCGCCCAAGAGCACCGCCGGCCCCAAGTCGCTCGACGAAGTCGATCCCGAGCTTCTGCGCACTTACGAGAAGCTCGGCATTCCACTGCGCGAGCAGGAAATTCTGGCCGGCGTGCAGACATCGAAGGTCGCTGTCGACGCCGTGTTCGATTCCGTCTCGGTTGCGACAACCTTCCGCGCCGAGCTCGCCAAAGCCGGCGTCATCTTCTGCCCGATTTCGGAAGCCGTGCATTCGCACCCCGAACTCGTGAAGAAATATCTCGGCTCGGTCGTGCCGGTGACCGACAATTATTTCGCTACGCTCAATTCGGCGGTCTTCTCCGACGGCTCCTTCGTCTACATCCCGCCGGGCGTGCGCTGCCCGATGGAATTGTCGACCTACTTCCGCATCAACGAGAAGAACACCGGCCAGTTCGAGCGCACGCTGATCATCGCGGACGCCGGCTCCTACGTCTCTTATCTGGAAGGCTGCACGGCGCCGCAGCGCGACGAGAACCAGTTGCACGCCGCCGTCGTCGAACTCGTGACGCACGAGGACGCCGAGATCAAATATTCGACCGTGCAGAACTGGTTCCCCGGCGACAGCGAGGGCAAGGGCGGCATCTACAATTTCGTCACCAAGCGCGGCGACTGCCGCGGCGCGCGCTCGAAGATTTCGTGGACGCAGGTCGAGACGGGCTCCGCGATCACCTGGAAATATCCGTCTTGCATCCTGCGCGGCGACGAGAGCCGCGGCGAGTTCTACTCGATCGCTATCTCGAACGGCCGCCAGCAGGTCGACTCGGGCACCAAGATGATCCACCTCGGCAAGAACACGTCGAGCCGCATCATCTCCAAGGGCATTTCCGCCGGCAAGTCGAACAACACCTATCGCGGCCAGGTGAGCGCGCATCGCAAGGCGACGAACGCGCGCAATTTCACCAATTGCGACTCGCTGCTGATCGGCCACGATTGCGGCGCGCATACCGTGCCCTACATCGAGAGCAAGAACGCCACCGCCGTGTTCGAGCACGAGGCGACGACGTCGAAGATTTCGGAAGACCAGCTCTTCTACTGCCTGCAGCGCGGCCTCTCCGCGGAAGAGGCGACGGCGCTGATCGTCAACGGCTTCGTGCGCGACGTGCTGCAGCAGCTTCCGATGGAGTTCGCGGTGGAAGCGCAGAAGCTGATCGCCATTTCGCTCGAGGGGAGCGTGGGCTAACCCGAGCCCTCACGCTGAGGGGCCGCGCAGCGGCGTCTCGAAGCGCGAGGGCGGCCCCATCCTTCGAGACGCGCGCTTTCAGCGCGCTCCTCAGGATGAGGTTTCTGGAACCGAAGACGGATTTAGAAATGCTCGAAGTACGCAACCTCCACGTCTCCGTCGGCGATCGCAAGATCCTCGATGGTCTGAATCTGACCGTGAAAGACGGCGAGGTCGCCGCCATCATGGGGCCGAACGGCACCGGCAAGTCGACGCTCTCCTACGTCATCGCCGGCAAGGAGGATTATGAGGTCGAGGAGGGCGAGGTTCTGCTCGATGGCGTCAACATTCTGGACATGGACGCGACCGAACGCGCCAACGCCGGCGTGTTTCTGGCGTTTCAATATCCGATCGAAATCCCCGGCGTCGCCACCATGACTTTCCTGAAAGCCGCGCTGAACGCGCAGGCGCGCGCCAATGGCCAGAGCGAATTGCAGACGCCCGAGTTCATGAAGAAGGTGCGCGAAGCCGCCCAGAAGCTCGGCGTCAACCAGGATATGCTCAAGCGTCCGCTCAACGTCGGCTTTTCCGGCGGCGAGAAGAAGCGCATGGAGATCCTGCAGATGGCGCTGCTGCAGCCCAGGATCGGCATTCTCGACGAAACCGATTCCGGCCTCGACATCGACGCGCTGCGCATCGTCGCCGACGGCGTGAACGCGCTGCGCGCGCAGGACCGTTCCTTCCTCGTCATCACGCACTACCAGCGCCTGCTCGACTACATCAAGCCGGACACGGTGCATGTGATGGCCAAGGGCAGGATCGCGCGCACCGGCGGGCCCGAGCTGGCGCTCGAGCTCGAGAAGCACGGCTATGCGGCGTTTACGGGTGAAGCTGCATGAACAAGCCGATTCTCCAACGCTCGCGGACGGAGGCCGAGACGGCGCTGATCGATCGTTTCGATCAAGGCGATCGCCGCCTCGTGGGAGCGAGCGAATTGCGCGCCGAGGCCATGCGCCGGTTTGCGGAAACCGGCCTGCCGACCCGCCGCGTCGAATCCTGGCACTACACCGACCTGCGCGGCGCCATTCGCACGGCCGCGCTGGTGCGCGCGCCGGAAACGGCGACCCTGCCGATGGCGCGCGAATGCCTGACCAAGCGCATCGCCCAGACGCAGGCTCATCGCTTCGTCATATTCAACGGCGTCTACAACGAGGAATTGTCGTCCGATGCGCCGCTGCCCGAAGGCGTGACGGCGACAACCCTGTCCGCGGCGCTGGCGGCGGGCGACCAGACCGTGCTGGACGCGTTGAAAGACGCCGGTCCCGGCGAAGGCGACGCCGTCGTCGCGCTCAATACGGCGCTGATGGAGGATGGCGTCGTCATCCGCGTCGCGCCCGGCGTCAAGGTCGACCGGCCGCTGGCGATCCTCAACCTGATGTGCGGCGGCTTCGCTCAGGCGACGTTCTTGCGTTCCGTGCTGATCGTCGGCGCTGGCGCGTCCGTCTCGCTCGACGAGACGAGCGCGGTTTGCGCGCCGGACGCCACCCAGGCGAACGAAGGCCTGACCGTCGTCGTCGGCGATAGCGCGCGGGTCGATTACGCGGCGCAGGTGACGGAGCAGGGGCCGCAGTCCGTCGCGCTGCACAGCCTGTTCGTCACGATGGGCGCCAACGCCGCGTTCAACGGCTTCTGCCTCGTTCCGCAGGCAGGCCTCGTGCGCCGCCAGATTTTCGCGCGGCTCGACGGCGAGCATTCGACGCTCTCGCTCGGCGGTCTCTCCCTGCTGCGCGGCAAGGAACATGCGGATACGACGCTGGTCGTCGATCACGCCGTGCCGAATTGCGTCAGCCGCGAATTCTTCCGCTACATCCTCGATCACGAATCGACCGGCGTGTTTCAGGGCAAGGTGGTGGTGCGCCAGCATGCGCAGAAGACCGACGGCGGCATGAAGAGCCAGGCGCTCGTGCTCGGCGAGGACGCCAGCATGAACAACAAGCCCGAACTCGAAATCTTCGCGGACGACGTGGTCTGCGGCCACGGCGCGACAGTCGGCCAGCTCGATCCGAACCAGATTTTCTATCTCCGGGCGCGCGGCCTGCCGCGCGGCGAGGCGGAAAGCCTGTTGCTTGAGGCCTTCGCCAACGAGGCGCTGGATCTGGTGGCTGATGAGTCCGTGCGCGCGCGCTACGCGACGCAGACGGCCGACTGGCTCGCGCACAGGAGCGGACGATGAACGCGCCGTCGCAGATTGTCGCGCCCTACGACGTCGAGCGTCTGCGCGCCGATTTTCCGATCCTCTCGGAAAAGCCCTACGGCAAGCAGCTCGTCTATCTCGACAACGCCGCCTCCGCGCAAAAGCCGCGGCAGGTGATCGAGCGCATCACGCACGCCTACGAGCACGAATACGCCAATGTGCATCGCGGCCTGCACTATCTGGCGAACGCGGCTACCGACGCTTTCGAGGCGGCGCGCGCCAGCGCGAGACGCTTCCTCAACGCGGAATCGACGGACGAAATCGTGTTTACGCGGTCGGCGACGGAAGCGATCAATCTCGTCGCATATTCGTTCGGCTTCGACCACATCGGCGCGGGCGACGAAATCCTGCTTTCGATCATGGAGCATCATTCCAACATCGTGCCCTGGCATTTTCAACGCGAGCGCAAGGGAGCCGTGCTGAACTGGATCGAATGCGACGACCACGGCCATATCGATCTCGAAGCCTTCGAACGCCAGATCACGCGCAAGACGAAGATCGTCGCCATCACGCACATGTCGAACGTGCTCGGCGCGCCGGTCCCCATCGCCGAAATCGTCAGGATCGCCCATGCGCATGGCGTGCCGGTGCTGGTCGACGGCTCGCAGGGCGCCGTGCACCTCGACGTCGACGTGCGCGCGCTCGATGTCGATTTCTACGTCGTGACCGGCCACAAGCTTTACGGGCCGACCGGCATCGGCGTGCTCTACGGCAAGAAGAAATGGCTGGAGCGCCTGCCGCCCTTCAATGGCGGCGGCGAGATGATCGAGATCGTGACCCGCGACCGCGTGACCTACAATACGCCGCCGCATCGGTTCGAGGCCGGCACGCCGCCGATCGTGCAGGCGATCGGGCTGGGCGCCGCGCTCGACTACATGGAGGAAGTGGGCCGCGCCGCGATCCGCGCGCATGAGGCCGATCTCACCGCCTATGCCATGGAGCGGCTGTCGCGCATCAATTCGCTGCGCATCATAGGCGCGGCGAAGGACAAGGGGCCGATCGTCTCATTCGAGATGAAGGGCGCGCATGCGCATGACGTCGCCACCGTCATCGACCGCGCCGGCGTTGCGGTGAGGGCGGGCACGCATTGCGCCATGCCCTTGCTGGAGCGGTTCGGCGTGACCTCCACCTGCCGCGCCTCTTTCGCGCTCTACAATACCCGCGCTGAGATCGACGCGCTTGCCGACGCGCTCGTGCGCGCCGAATCCCTGTTCTCCTGAGGCTGAGTCATGAGCCAGGTCGAGGAAGCCCCTTTCGCCCCCAACAAGCCCGCGATGGAACTGTCGAGCGAGCTCTCTCCGGAAGAATACGACCGGCTGACCGACGACATCGTCGCCGCCTTGAAGACGGTCTACGATCCCGAAATTCCGGCCGACATCTATGAACTCGGCCTGATCTACAAGGTCGAGGTCGACGACTCCCGCTTCGTCAATATCGACATGACCCTGACGGCGCCGGGCTGCCCGGTCGCCGGCGAAATGCCGCAATGGGTCGAGAACGCCGTGTCGATCGTGCCGGGCGTCGCCGGCGCCAAGGTCAACATGGTCTTCGATCCGCCGTGGGACCAGAGCCGCATGTCCGAGGAAGCGCGCGTCGCGCTGGATATGTGGTGACGTCCGCATTGCGCGGCGTTCTGGAAACCTCGCTCTATGTCGAGGATATTTCCCGCGCAGCTGGCTTCTGGGAAGGCGTGATGGGGTTGAAGCCGCTCGTGCCCGGCGATGGCCGCTTCGCCGCCTATGACGCCGGCAAGAGCACGGTCCTGCTGCTGTTCGCCAGAGGCGCGACGCTGGAGACCGTGCATATGCCAGGCGGAAGCATTCCGCCGCATGATGGGGCAGGGCGGCTGCACGTCGCCTTCGCGGTCGCCGAGCCGGATCTGGCGGACTGGGAGGCGCGTCTGGCGCAGGCCGCCGTCGAGATCGAAGGCCAGGCGACATGGCCGCGCGGCGGCAGGAGCATCTATTTCCGCGACCCCGACGGCCATCTGGTCGAACTGGCGACCCCCGGCCTCTGGCCGACCTATTGATGATAACTCGACGTTGAGGCGTCCGGCGCCTATATATCGAGTTGGTTTCTTGCGCAGGGCCTTGAACCCTGATGGAGGAGAACATGGGCCTGCGCCCGAGAATGAACGTGATCTCGCTGACTGACGCCGCCGCCTCGCGCGTCAGGGACATCATCGCGAATGCCGACAAGCCGCTATACGGCCTGCGAGTCGGCGTGAAGAACGGCGGCTGCGCCGGCATGTCCTACACGATGGACATGGCCGAAGGGCCCGCGGCCGGCGACGAGGTGGTCGAGGACAAGGGCGTGCGCGTTCTGGTCGATCCCAAGGCCGTGCTGTTCCTGCTCGGCACGCAGATGGATTTCCAGACCACGAAACTCTCCTCCGGCTTCGTGTTCAACAATCCCAACCAGACGTCGGCCTGCGGCTGCGGCGAGAGCGTGGCGATCACGCCGGCCAAGCTGGACGAGGCGGAGGCGCGGGCGTAACGGATCGAAGGGGTCGTCATTGCGGGCGAAGCGAGGCAATCCATCCCCGGGTGTTGGTTCAGTCGCCGGGACGGATCGCCACGTCGCTCCGCTCCTCGCGATGACGGCAATCCGGGCGTAGGGGCCATGGACGCCGAATCCATCGAAGACTTCTTCGCCCCCTTTGCTCGCGTTCGCGCCAGACGCATGTTTTCGGGCCACGGCGCCTATGTCGAAGACGCCTGCATCGCGCTCTGCGTGCTGGGCGCGATCTGGATCAAGGTCGATGACGACGCCGAGCGGGCCGCGCTCGCCGCCGCAGGTTCCGAGCCGTTCAACTACACGCCGCCATCAGGTGGACGCCGCGTGATGAACGCCTTCTGGAAACTGCCGGACGCAGCGCTGGACGACGATGACGAGTTGAAGCGCTGGTGCCGCCCGGCGCTTGCGGCGGCCCGACGGACGGCCGCTGAGAAGGCGGCGGCGAAGGCGCGGAAGGCGGCGCGGTCCAGCGGGGCCGCGGCCGGCGGGCGCAAGTCGAAGGCGCATAAATAGAGTGTTGAATTAAAAAGAAATTCCGGACGGTCGCGCAAGCCGCGAAATTCGCGCGCCGCCCCGGAATCGGCTAGACTGCGCGCCGTGATTCCCGGGCGCGCCGCGCCCCCGCCGAAAGCCGAAAATCTTGGCCGATAACGACGACAACAAGGACGCCGCTGCACAGCCGCCGTCCGACATCAGGCCCGTTTCCATCGTCGACGAGATGAAGCGCTCGTATCTCGATTACGCCATGAGCGTGATCGTGAGCCGCGCGCTTCCGGACGCCCGTGACGGCCTCAAGCCCGTGCATCGCCGCATCATGTTCTCGATGCACGAGAACGGCCACACGCCCGACAAGGCTTACGTGAAATCCGCGCGCATCGTCGGCGACGTCATGGGTAAATATCACCCGCACGGCGACCAGGCGATCTACGACGCGCTCGTGCGTATGGCGCAGCCCTTCTCGATGCGGCTGGAACTGATCGACGGGCAGGGAAATTTCGGCTCGGTCGACGGCGATCCGCCGGCGGCCATGCGCTACACCGAATCGCGCCTCGCCAAGCCAGCGCTGGCGCTGCTCGAAGACATCGATGAAGGCACGGTCGACTTCCAGCCGAATTACGACGGCAAGGAACACGAGCCTGTCGTTCTGCCCGCGCGCTTCCCGAACCTGCTGGTGAACGGCGCCGGCGGCATCGCGGTGGGCATGGCCACCAACATTCCGCCGCACAATCTCGGCGAGGTCATCGACGCCACCATCGCGCTGATCGACAGGCCGGACATGTCGATCGCCGATCTCATCGAAATCGTGCCGGGCCCCGATTTCCCCACCGGCGGCTCGATCGTCGGCCGCAACGGCATCAATTCGGCCTATGCGACCGGCCGCGGTTCGGTGTTGATGCGCGCCAAGGTCGATGTCGAGGAGATGCGCAACAACCGCTCCGCGCTGATCGTCACCGAAATTCCCTATCAGGTGAACAAGGCGACGCTGGTCGAGCGCATCGCCGAACTCGTGCGCGAGAAGAAGGTCGAAGGCATTTCCGATCTGCGCGACGAGAGCGACCGCGACGGCATGCGCATCGTCATCGAGCTGAAGCGCGAGGCCGTGCCCGACGTCGTGCTCAACCAGCTCTATCGTTTCACGGCGATGCAGTCGTCGTTTGGCGTGAACATGATCGCGCTGAACGGCGGCAAGCCGGAGATGCTGAACCTGAAGGATGTGCTGCGCGCCTTCGTCGATTTCCGCGAGGAGGTTGTCACCCGCCGCACGAAATTCCGGCTCAACAAGGCGCGCGACAACGCCCATCTCCAGGTCGGCCTCGCGATCGCCGTCGCCAATATCGACGAGGTGATCCGCCTGATCCGCACGTCGCCCGACGCGGCCGCTGCGCGCGAGGCGCTGATGGCCCGCGCCTGGCCGGCGAAAGACATGGCGCCGCTGGTGGCGCTGATCGCCGATCCGCGCCACGCGCTCGATGCGGACGGCAGCATCCGTCTGTCCGAAGCGCAGGCGCGCGCGATTCTCGACCTGCGCCTGCAGCGCCTGACCGCGCTTGGCCGCGAGGAGATTTCGGAGGCGCTCAACAAGCTCGCCGCCGAGATAGCCGACTATCTCGACATCCTGCGCTCGCGCGAACGCTTGTTCGGCATCGTCAAGGACGAACTGAACGCGGTGAAGACGGCTTACGCGACGCCGCGCCGCACGATCATTCTCGACGCGGCCGGCGACATGGATGACGAGGACCTCATCCAGCGCGAGGACATGGTCGTCACGGTGAGCCATGCCGGCTACATCAAGCGCGTGCCGCTCTCGACCTACAGGGCGCAGCGGCGCGGCGGCAAGGGCCGCTCGGGCATGGCCACGCGCGAAGAGGATTTCGTCGCACGCCTGTTCGTGGCCTCCACGCACACGCCGCTCTTGTTCTTCTCGTCGCGCGGCCAGGTCTACAAGGAAAAAGTCTGGCGCCTGCCGCTGACCTCGCCGCAATCGCCCGGCAAGTTCCTGCGCAACATCCTGCCGCTCGAGGCCGACGAGCGCATTACCACCATCATGCCGCTGCCGGAAGACGAGGAAAGCTGGGCGACGCTCGACGTGTTCTTCGCTACGACAGGCGGCACGGTGAGACGCAACAAGCTCTCGGATTTCGCGCAGGTCAATCGCGCCGGCAAGATCGCGATGAAGCTCGACGAGGGCGAGGCCATCGTCGATGTCGCGATCTGCACCGAAGGCGACGACGTGCTGCTGACGACGGCGCAAGGCCAGTGCATCCGCTTCGCCGTGCCGGAAGTCCGCGTGTTCAAGGGCCGCGATTCCATGGGTGTGCGCGGCATAGCGCTCGAGAAGGACGACCGCGTCATCTCGCTGTCGATCCTGCGCCACTTCGACGCGTCAGGCGACGAACGCGCCGCCTACCTCAAGATGAGCCGCGCCGTGAACGGCGAGGCCAATGGCGAGACGGAAGTCGATGTCGGCGAGGAGGGCGCCAACGGCGCCGCCGGCGAACTCGCGCAGGACCGTTACGCCGCCATGTCGGCGGCCGAGCAATTCATCCTGACGATCTCGGAGAACGGCTACGGCAAGCGTTCGTCGTCCTTCGAATACCGCATCACCGGCCGCGGCGGCAAAGGCATCGTCGCCATGGCGGTCAACGACCGCAACGGCCCGCTGGTCGCCTCCTTCCCCGTGGAGGACAGCGACCAGATCATGCTGGTGACCGACGGCGGCCAGCTCATCCGCTGCCCCGTCGAAGGCATCCGCATCATCGGCCGCGGCGCGCAGGGCGTGATCGTGTTCAACACGGCCGAGGACGAGAAGGTCGTGTCCGTGGAGCGCGTAGCGGGCGAGGACGAGGAAGAGGGGGAAGCGGGCGAGGGGTGAACCCCTGACCCGCGACGCGCCAACCCTCTCTTTCCTGCCGGGAGAGGGCAGGGTGAGCGGCCGGTCGTTCTGGAGAAATGTCGCCTGCCGACAGGCCCCCCATCCGGCCTTTGGCCACCTTCTCCCCGCATGCGGGGAGAAGGGCTAACCGCCCAACATTCCCTCGGTCCGCCAAATCGCCTATACCCGCCCCATGCGCATCGCCATCTACACCGGCTCCTTCGACCCGCTCACCAACGGTCATGTCGACGTCATCCGCCAGGCGGCCGTCGTCTGCGACAGGCTCGTAGTCGGTATCGGCGTCCACCCCGGCAAGACGCCGGTTTTCTCGGTCGAGGAGCGAGCCGATCTCATTCGCGCCGCTTGCGCGGAAGACCTGAGGACGCAGGGCTGCGAGTTGCAGGTGGTCACCTTCGCCGGCCTCGCGGTGAACGCGGCGCGCGAGAACGGCGCGAAGATCGTCGTGCGCGGCCTGCGCGACGGCACCGATCTCGACTATGAAATGCAGATGGCCGGCATGAACGGGATCATGGCGCCCGAGGTGAAGACGGTGTTCTTTGCGGCATCGCCCGAGGTCCGCCACATCACCGCCACGCTTGTCCGCCAGATCGCGGCCATGGGCGGCGACATCAGGCCGTTCGCCCCGGCGGTCGCCGCGACCGCGCTCGTGCAACGCATGGCCGAGCGCGCGAAGGCGAAATAGACGCCGCAGGTTTAACTTACCGCCGAAAGGACTTTCATGCGCATCGACCGCCGCACGCTCATCGCAACCGCACCCGCGCTCGCGCTCGCCACATCGCCGCTGGGCGCGCTGGCGGCGGGCGATCCGGCCGATGTTGTCAATCTCCACACCAAGGACGGCAAGATCGTCATCCAGTTGCGCGCCGATCTTGCGCCCAAGCACGTCAAGCAGATCGAGACGCTGGTGAAGCGCAAGTTCTACGACGGCGTGGTGTTCCATCGCGTCATCGACGGCTTTATGGCGCAGACCGGCGATCCCACCGGCACCGGCACGGGCAAATCCGACCTGCCGAACATTCCCGCCGAATTTTCGTCCGAGCATTTCAAGCGCGGCACGGTCGGCATGGCGCGTTCGCAGGCGCCGGATTCCGCCAATTCGCAATTCTTCATCTGCTTTGCGGACGCGGGCTTCCTCGACGGCCAGTATACGGTGGTCGGCGAAGTCGTGTCCGGCATGGACGTCGTCGACAAGATCAAGAAGGGCTCGAAATCCGACAACGGCTCGGTGACGGCGCCCGACAAGATCGTGAAGATGCGCATGGCGTCGGACGACAAGTAAGCGCACTTACGGAAAGAAACATGCGCCCGATGGCGGGCGCGGAAAACGCGAAGGAGGTCCCATGGCGGACGAAGGCAACACTCTCACGCTCGAGACGACCAAGGGTCCGGTCGTCATCAAGATGCGGCCCGATCTGGCGCCGAACCACGTCGCGCACATCAAGAAGCTGGTCGGCGAAGGCTTCTACGACGGCATCGTGTTCCATCGCGTGATCGACGGCTTCATGGCGCAGACCGGCTGCCCGAATGGCACCGGCACGGGCGGCTCGAAATATCCGAACCTCAAGCAGGAATTCAACGCAGCGCCGCATGTGCGCGGCGTCTGCTCGATGGCGCGCGCGCAGAACCCGGATTCGGCGAATTCGCAGTTCTTCATCTGCTTCGACGACGCGCGCTTCCTGGACAAGCAATATACGGTCTGGGGCGAAGTGACGTCGGGCATGGAGAATGTCGACAAGATCAAGCGCGGCGAACCCGTGCGCGATCCCGACAAGATCGTGTCCGCCAAGCTGAGCTGATCTTCGTTTATTCCTTCTCCCCGTAAGCGGGGAGAAGGTGGCCGAAGGCCGGATGAGGGGCCGGGGCGCAGCGAGCGTTTCCGGCGCTCTCCCGGCCCCTCACCCCGGCCCTCTCCCCGTGAACGGGGAGAGGGAGAGCGCCCTCCGATGCGCGTAGACCTCTTCGATTTCGAACTCCCGCCGGAACGCGTTGCGCTCCGGCCGGTCGAGCCGCGCGACAGCGCGCGCATGCTGGTCGTCGCGCCGGACCGCGAGCCTTCAGGCTCGCAGCACGAGAGTGCGAGCCTGGAGGCTCGCGGTCCGTTCGGCGATGCGCTCGTTCGAAACCTTCCGCAATTCCTGGCGCCCGGAGACGTTCTCGTCGTCAACGACACGCGCGTCATCCCCGCGCGCCTCAATGGCGTTCGCACGCGCGGCGATAATATTGCGCGCATCGAGGCGACGCTGATCAAGCGCGAAGGCTCGAACCTGTGGCGCGCGCTCGCCAAGCCCGCCAAGCGCCTGCAACCCGGCGACCGCATCCGCTTCGGCGAGTCATCCGAAAGCATGGCCTGCCTTCTCGCCGCGCTCGACGCCGATGTCGTTGAGCGAAACGAGGGCGAGGTGCTGTTCGCCTTCCATTTCGACGGTGCCGCGCTCGACGAGGCGATCGAGCGGCTCGGCCATATGCCGCTGCCGCCCTACATCGCCGCGCGCCGCGCCGACGACGACAGGGACGCGCGCGACTATCAGACGATTTTCGCCAAAGAGGCGGGCGCGGTGGCGGCGCCGACGGCGGGCCTGCATTTCACGCCCGATCTCCTCGCCGCGATTGAACGCAAAGGCGTGGCGATCCATCGCGTCACTCTGCATGTCGGCGCGGGCACGTTCTTGCCGGTGAAAGTGGAAGACACAGACGCCCACGTCATGCATTCCGAATGGGGCAGCGTGAGCGCCGAGACCGCCGCCGCGCTGAATGCGGCGCGCGAGAATGGCGGACGCATCGTCGCGGTCGGCACCACGGCGCTGCGCATTCTGGAAAGCGCGACGACGCAAGAGGGCGTGGTGCAGCCGTTCGCCGGCGACACGTCGATCTTCATCACGCCCGGTTATCGCTTCCGCGCCGTCGATGTGCTGATGACGAATTTCCATCTGCCGCGCTCGACCCTGTTCATGCTGGTCAGCGCCTTCGCGGGACTGGAGACGATGCAGGCGGCCTACGCCCATGCGGTGCGGGAGAACTATCGGTTCTACAGCTACGGCGACGCCTGCCTGCTGTTCCGCAAGGCTTGACGCGGCGGCCTTTGCGGCTGACTTTTGCGCCCGAAGACCGGAGGAAACATGAGCCGCATCGAAACGCTCGATCAATTGCGCGGCGTGCTGGGCGAGCCGCGCGAAGCCACCAAGACGAAAATCCTGTCGCATCTCGATGAGCAATCCGCCGATTTCATCCGCGCCTGCGCTTTCGCGGTTGTGGCGACCGTCGGCAAGGACGGCGTGGTCGAGGCCTCGCCCAAAGGCGACCAGCCCGGCTTCATTCACATCGAAAATGAAACCACGCTGCTGATGCCCGAGCGCGCCGGCAACAATCTCGCCTTCGGCCTCACCAACATTCTCGAGACCGGCCGCATCGGTCTCATCTTCCTCAAACCCCGCACGGGCGAGACGTTGCGCATCACCGGTCGCGCCGAGATCTTCGACGATGCGGACTTGCGCGAACAGATCGGCACGGCGGAGCGCCCGGCGCTGCTTGCCATCCGCATTCATGTCGAGCGCTGCTATTTCCATTGCGCCCGCGCCATGCTGCGCTCGAAATTGTGGGAGCCCGAGAGCTGGCCGCCGGCGCAGCGCATTCTCTTCGGCAAGATCATCGCGCCGCGCGTCGGCGGCGATGCAGCCATGGCCCAGGCGATCGACGAGCGGGTGCAGACGGGCTACACGACCAACCTCTGGCGCAATCAGTAGGGCAGGGCTTCGCCATCCGGGACGGCCGGCTTCCAGCCGGCGCTCTGAAGTGTGTCGTATGAGATCGAGGCTGGCCGCAGGCCGGCGGTCCCCACTCTCCTCGATCGGACGCCCCGCCTCACGGCCCGCGCAACGGCGCGCGCGACAGATCGTTCAGCGTTTCGATCGCCTTGCCGAGCAGCTGCATCAATTGCGCGGCCTCCTTTTCGGTGAGGCCGCTCAGCAGCACGCGCTGCGTCTCGGCGACCGCCGGCGCGATCTGCTTCAGCGTCCGCTTTCCGGCCTCCGTCAGCCGCAATTCGCGCGCGCGGCGATCCTTCTTGCTGATGTCGCGGGCGACAAGCGCCTTCTCGACCAGCCTGTCCACGACGCCGCCCATCGTTGTGCGGTCCTGCGCGATCAGGCCGGCGAGCGTCGCCTGATCGAGGCCCGGCTCGTCGGCGATCTTCGCCAGCGCCGCATATTGCACGGGCGTCAGGTCGAAGCCGGCGGCCTCCGCCTCCGCGTGGAAGATGGCGACCGCGATCTGATGAAATCGGCGCGCCAGATGCCCGGGCGTGTCAGTCGCGTTCATTGCCGGTGAATCTCCTGAGTGGCTTATTGACAAGCATACATATCATCAGTATACATATCAATAACGAATGCACGCGACGCTTCGTCGCGCAGGCGTCGAGAATGCCGGGAGGACGACAATGCAGTTTCACCAGAATGGCTATCAATATGGCGACCCCGAACTGTCGCCGGCTTCCGCGCACACCGCCCCGACCGACAAGCCGCCGGCCGAAGTGGATGTGTTGATCGTCGGCTGCGGCCCCGCCGGCCTCACGCTCGCAGCCCAGCTCTCCGCCTTCCCCGACATAACCACCTGCATCGTCGAGCAACGCGACGGGCCTTTGCAACTCGGCCACGCCGACGGCATCGCCTGCCGTTCGATGGAAATGTTCCAGGGCTTCGGCTTCCGCGAGCGCCTGCAGAAACAGGCCTATTGGGTCAACGAAACGACCTTCTGGCGCCCTGACGACGCGAAGCGCGAGAATATCGTGCGCTCCGGCCGCATCCAGGACGTCGAGGACGGCCTGTCCGATTTCCCGCACGTCATCATGAACCAGGCGCGCGTGCACGATTTCTATCTCGAGATCATGCAGAAATCCTCGCACCGGCTCGAGCCCCTTTACTCGCGCCGGTTCGCCGGCCTGGAGGTGGCGAAATCCGGCGATTATCCCGTAACCATCACGCTCGAGCGCGTTGACGACGCGCATAAGGGCCAGACCGAAACCGTGCGCGCCAAGTATGTCGTCGGCTGCGATGGCGCGCGAAGCGGCGTGCGGCAGGCGCTCGGGCGCGAGCTGAAAGGCGATTTCGCCAATCAGGCATGGGGCGTGATGGACATTCTCGCCGTCACGACCTTTCCCGATATTCGCCTGAAGTCGCTCATCTCCTCGGCCAACGAGGGCGCGATCGTGCTCATCCCGCGCGAGGGCGGCTATCTCGTGCGCGTCTATGTCGAGCTCGACAAGGTGGCGAAAGACAAGCGCGTGCCGAACAAGGAAGTCACGATCGACTATCTGATCGCGGCCGCTCAGCGCATCTTCAAGCCTTGGACGCTCGACGTGAAAGAGGTCGCCTGGTGGTCCGTCTATGAAGTCGGCCAGCGCCTCTGCGACAAGTTCGACGACGTGATGGAGGGCGAAACGAAAGCGCCGCGCGTCTTCATCGCGGGCGACGCCTGCCATACGCACAGCGCGAAGGCGGGGCAGGGCATGAACGTCTCCGTGCAGGACACGTTCAATCTGGGCTGGAAACTCGCCGCCGTGCTGCGCGGCCAGTGCGCGCCCGATTTCCTGCACACCTATTCGGCCGAGCGTCAGGTCATCGCCAAGACCCTGATCGACTTCGACAAGGAATGGACGCAGATGCTGTCCAAGCCGCTGAAGTCGCCGGAAAAGCCAGACGGAGTCGAACCCGCGCAGATCCAGAAATATTTCATGCAGCACGGCCGCTACACGGCAGGCGTCGCCACGGTCTACAAGCCCTCGCTGCTGACGGGCGCCAGCACGCACCAGCATCTGGCGAAGGGATTCGAGATCGGCACGCGCTTCCACTCGGGCAATGTCATCCGCCTCGGCGACGGCAAGCCGCAGCGGCTCGGCGACGTGCTGCTCGCCGACGGCCGCTGGCGCCTGCTGGCCTTCTGCGGTCGCGAAAATCCGATGTCGGCTGACGCGCCGATCGCCGGCCTGTGCGACTGGCTGGCGAATGATCCTGCGTCGCCGGTAAAGCGCTATACGGCGG
Organism: Rhodoblastus sp.; assembly: GCA_047605445.1. GTDB lineage: Bacteria > Pseudomonadota > Alphaproteobacteria > Rhizobiales > Beijerinckiaceae > JAJXWB01. The sequence goes on along the minus strand of JASGFP010000057.1, from coordinate 2,823 downwards.
CGGGCGCCGACATCGACTCTGTCATCGACGTGCGCGCGATCTTCCAGCAGAACCATCGCGATCTGCGCCTGGAAGACATGCCGTCCTTCCTGCTGCCGCCCAAGGGCAGGCTCGGCTTGCGCGACTATGAAAAAATGTTCTGCCCGGATTTGAAGAACGGCCCGGACATCTACAATCAGCGCGGCGTCGACCGCGATGGCGGCGCGCTCGTGATCGTGCGTCCCGATCAATATGTCGGACACGTCCTGCCGTTCGACGGACGCAAGGAACTGGCGGCTTATTTCGACGCGTTCATGAAGGCGCGCTGAGCGCAGAAACCGTCGTCGCGAGGAGCGCAGGCGAATCCGGTGCGACGTGGCGATCCATCCCGAGCCTATGAAATTGTCGGGATGGATTGTCGCGTCGCCTTCGGCCCTCGCAATGACGGATAGCGGCGCGCCTCCCGTCCCGCGAGCAGGGAGCGAGCCTTACTTCTTCTCAGCCCCCTTCGGCAGCGCCAGCGCCTCGAAATCCGAACCGCCAAGCAGCCCGACGCCGTTATAAAGCCCCAGCTTCTCGCGCGTGTCGGCGATATCCATATTGCGCATGGTGAGCTGGCCGATGCGGTCGGCGGGCGTGAAGGAGCCCGCGCCGCTTTCCATCGTCAGCCTTTCAGGGTGATAGGTGAGGTTCGGGCTCGACGTATCCATGATCGAATAATCGGCGCCTCGGCGCAGCTCGATCGTCACCTCGCCCGTGATCGCGCTCGCCACCCAGCGCTGCGCCGTCTCGCGCAGCATGAGCGTCTGCGGATCGAACCAGCGGCCCTGATAGAGCAGGCGGCCGAGGCGGCGGCCGTTGTTGCGGTATTGCTCGATCGTATCCTCGTTGTGGATGCCGGTGACGAGCCGCTCGTAGGCGATGAACAAGAGCGCCATGCCGGGCGCCTCGTAGATGCCGCGGCTCTTGGCCTCGATGATGCGGTTCTCGATCTGGTCGCTCATGCCGAGCCCGTGCCGGCCGCCGATGACGTTCGCCTCGGTGAAGAGGTCGAGAGCGCTGGCGAATTCCTTACCGTTGAGCGCCACCGGCTGGCCCTGCTCGAAGCGCACCGTCACCGTTTCGCGCGCGACCTTCACGTCATCCTTCCAGAAGGCGACGCCCATGATCGGATTGACGATGTTGATGCCGGCGTTGAGATATTCGAGGTCCTTCGCCTCGTGCGTGGCGCCGAGAATGTTGGAATCCGTCGAATAGGCCTTCTCGACGCTGGCTTTGTATTCGAAGCCGGCGGCGGCCATGTATTCGCTCATTTCCTTTCGGCCGCCGAGCTCGTCGATGAACTGCTGGTCGAGCCAGGGCTTGTAGATGCGAAGAGACGGATTGGTCAGCAGGCCGTAGCGGTAGAAGCGCTCGATGTCGTTGCCCTTGTAGGTCGAGCCGTCGCCCCAGATGTTGACGCCGTCTTCCATCATCGCGCGCACAAGCGTCGTGCCGGTGACGGCGCGGCCGAGCGGCGTGGTATTGAAATAGGTCGAACCCGCCGTCGTGATGTGGAAGGCGCCGCACTGGATCGCGGCGATGCCTTCGGCCACGAGCTGCGGCCGGCAATCGATCAGCCGCGCATTGACCGCGCCATAGGCGAGCGCCTTGCGCGGAATGTCGTCGTAGTCGCTCTCGTCGGGCTGGCCGAGATTGGCGGTGTAGGCGTGGGGCAGGGCGCCCTTGGCGCGCATCCAGTGCACGGCGGCGGATGTGTCGAGGCCGCCGGAAAAGGCGATGCCGACATTCTCGCCCACGGGCAGCTTCTGCAGAATCTTGCCGTCCACGTTCTGTCTCCTTGCGGCGTCCCGAATGTCATCCCCGCGAAAGCGGGGATCCGGAATCAGGCCGGCTGGCGCGCTGTCGCGGTCTGGGTCCCGGCCCTGCGCTTCTCATTTCTGCGAAGCCGCCAACAGGCGACTTCCGCCGAGCCGGGATGACAGCCTGGACTGAAACCGTCGCCCGTATAAAGCCTCGGGCGGCGCTGCGCTACCTCGCCGACCGTCCCGGCTTCGTTCCGATCCAGATCACATGGCGCGCCCCGCCGCGCTTCCCATTGGCGCGGACGGCGATTTCCTCCACCGCGAAACCTGCAGTCTTCAGCCGCTTCGTGAAACCTGCGTCCCGACCCGACGACCAGACGGCCAGCACCCCACCCGGCCGCAGCGCCTCGCGCGCAGCGTGCAGGCCGGCGGCGGAATAGAGCCGGTCGTTTGCGGCCCGCGTCAGCCCGTCCGGCCCGTTGTCGACATCCAGAAGGATTGCATCCCAGACGCCCCGCGCCTCGGCGATGACGGCGCCGACGTCGGCCTCGCGGATGCGCACACGGGGATCGTCGAGGCTGCCGGCAAAAACTTCGGCCATCGGTGCTCGCGCCCACGCGATGACGGCCGGCACGAGTTCGGCGACAACGACCTCCGTCTTCGGCGGCAGCCGTTCCAGCGCCGCCCGTAACGTAAAACCCATGCCGAGCCCACCGATGAGGAAGCGCGGGGCGGGGCGGTCGGAAAGCCGTTCGTAAGCGAGCGTCGCCAGCGCCTGCTCGGAGCCGGAGAGCCGGGAGTTCATCAGCTCGTTGTCGCCGAGCATGATCGAGAATTCGGTCCCGCGCCGCTTCAGGCGCAGCGTCGCTTCGGCGCCTGGTATTGTCGACGTTTCGAGCAGAACCCAAGGTAGCATCCGTGCTGCTTAAGCAGCGCTCGGGGTCCAACGCAAGCGCGAGGAGCAAGCGCGCCGCGCTTGCAACCGGCCTGCCGCCGTCGTGGTTTCATTCGCAACGTCGCTCCCCCCGGATCGCGCCAG
>JASGFP010000056.1:0-24813 GCA_047605445.1 Rhodoblastus sp. | reverse complement strand
GGTGAAATTCGGCGGCGGCAAGGTGATCCGCGACGGCATGGGCCAGTCGCAGGTCTCGCGCGCCGACGGCGCGGCGGACACGGTCATCACCAACGCCGTCATTCTCGATCATTGGGGCATCGTGAAAGCTGACGTCGCGCTGCGCGACGGCAGGATTTCGGCCATCGGCAAGGCCGGCAATCCCGACATCCAGCCGGACGTGAACATTGTCATCGGGCCGGGCACGGAGATCATCGCCGGCGAGGGCAAGATTCTCACCGCGGGCGGTTTCGACACGCATATCCATTTCATCTGCCCGCAGCAGATCGAGGAGGCGCTGATGAGCGGCGTCACCTCCATGCTCGGCGGCGGCACGGGGCCGGCGACCGGCACATTCGCCACCACTTGCACGCCCGGCCCCTGGCATATCGCGCGCATGATCGAGGCGGCCGACGCCTTTCCGATGAACCTCGGCTTCGCCGGCAAGGCCAACGCCGCTTTGCCCGCGGGCCTCGTGGAGCAGATCGAGGGCGGCGCCTGCGCGCTGAAGCTGCATGAGGACTGGGGCACGACGCCGGCGGCCATCGACTGCGCCTTGTCGGTCGCCGACGATCACGACATTCAGGTGATGATCCACACCGATACGCTGAACGAAAGCGGTTTTGTGGAAGATACGATCAAGGCCTTCAAGGGCCGCACGATCCACGCCTTTCACACGGAAGGCGCAGGCGGCGGCCATGCGCCCGACATTATTTCCGTCGCCGGTCTGCCGAACGTGCTGCCCTCCTCCACCAATCCGACGCGGCCGTTCACACGCAACACGCTCGACGAACATCTCGACATGCTGATGGTCTGCCATCATCTCGATTCGTCGATCCCCGAAGATCTCGCCTTCGCCGAAAGCCGCATCCGCAAGGAGACGATCGCGGCCGAAGACATTCTGCACGACATTGGCGCGCTGGCGATGATGTCCTCTGATAGCCAGGCGATGGGTCGCGTCGGCGAAGTCATCATCCGCACCTGGCAGACGGCGGACAAGATGAAGAAGCAGCGCGGAAATCTGCCCGGCGAAAAGGGCAATGACAATCTGCGCGCCAAGCGCTACGTCGCCAAATACACGATCAATCCCGCGATCTCGCATGGCGTGTCGAGCTACATAGGTTCGGTCGAGACGGGCAAGATGGCGGACCTTGTTCTGTGGTCGCCGGCCTTCTTCGGCGTGAAGCCCGATTTGATCCTCAAGGGCGGCATGATCGCGGCGGCGCTGATGGGCGATCCCAACGCCTCCATCCCCACGCCGCAGCCGGTTCACTACCGGCCGATGTTCGGCGCCTACGCCGGCGCGCGCAGGGCTACGTCGCTCACTTTTGTTTCGCAGGCCGCGCTCGACAAGGGCCTGCAATCGCAGCTCGCGATCTCCCGGCCGCTGGTGGCGGTCAAGAACACGCGCTCCGGCATTTCCAAGAAGAGCCTGATCCATAACGACGCGACGCCAAAGATCCATGTCGATCCCGAGACCTATCGCGTGACGGCGGACGGCGAGTTGCTGACCTGCGAACCGGCGGAAAAGTTGCCGATGGCGCAGCGCTATTTCCTGTTCTAGTCTCCACGTCCCGTGATGGGAGGAAGTCATGCTGATCATTCTCGGCAAAGGCGTTATCCGGCCGGATCGGCGCGACGCATTCATCGCCGCCGCCCGCGAACAGATCGCCGAAACGCGCAAGGAGCCCGGTTGCATTTCCTACGATTTTTTTGAGAGCCAGACCGAACCGAACACATTCGTGTTCAATGAGCGCTGGAAATCGCAGGATGCGATCGATTTTCATTTCCAGACCGAACACATCAAGAAATTCATGGGCGTCCTGCCATCTTGCGTCGCCGAACCGCCCGTGATCGAAGTGGTGGAAGTCGCGAAAATCGGCCCTCTTGGCGGCTGATGCGCGGATAGAACGGGCAAGCGGGGAAACATGATCTACGTTATCGCCACAATCGCCATCAAGCCGGAGAAGCGTGAAGAGACGCTTGCCGCGGCTCGCATCGCCATTGCGGCGACGCAACAGGAGAAGGGCTGCATCAGCTACGATCTGCACGAGAGCGTGACGCAGCCTGGAACGTTCGTCTTCGTCGAACGGTGGGAGAACCGCGCGGCGGCCGATGCGCACATGAACGCCGAACATTTCAAGGTCTGGCGCAAGGCCGGCGCGGAAGGCATCGCCTCGCGCAAGATCGAGATCATTGCGGACGGCAAGGTCGAGATCATGTGATGCATCTCGTCCGCGATCACGAAGCGCCGCCTGCGCCGCAAATCTCGTTTGACCAGTTCCTCGCTGTCGACATCCGTCTCGGCACGATCCGCTCTGTCGCGCCTTTTCCGGAAGCCCGCAGGCCGTCGCTGAAACTCGAGATTGATTTCGGACCGGGCGTCGGCGTGCGGAAATCGAGCGCGCAGATCGCGCATCACTATTCGGCCGAGCAATTGATCGGCCGGAAAGTGGCGGCGGTCGTCAATTTTCCGCCGCGCCAGATCGGCAGGTTCATGTCGGAAGTCCTGACTCTGGGATTTCCCGATGCGGACGGCGAAGTGGTCCTGTTTTCGCCGGATTCGCCGGTTCCCGATGGCGCCCGGCTATTCTGAGCATCGAGCGAAAGTCCAAGACAATGAGCGTACGCGCAATCGAGGTGAAGGCCGCCGGCTCCTGGCGCGAGGAGGCCGTCGACACGGTCGTGCTCGACTTCGACGATCGTCATCGTCGCCGGATCGCGATGAAGGGCTCGCGTGGACTGGACTTTGTGCTCGACCTTCCCGACGCCGTCATGCTGCGGTCGGGCGACGCGCTGGCGCTGGAAGATGGGCGCCTCGTCGAGGTTCTGTCCGCGCCCGAGCCGCTGCTCGAAATCGTCGCGCGCGACCAGCGGCATCTCGTGCGCGTCGCCTGGCATCTCGGCAACCGGCATCTGCCGACGCAGATCATGGGCGCCAAACTGCGCATCCGCCGCGACCATGTCATCGCCGACATGGCGCGCGGCCTCGGCGCCGACGTGCGCGAGATCGAGGCGCCCTTCGATCCCGAAGGCGGCGCCTATGCGCAGCATGTCGCCACGCACGGACATGATCACGAACACGCGCATGACCATCACGCGCATGACCATGAAGCGCGCGATCATCACGGCCACGACCACAGTCATCACGCGCACGATCATCATGATCCGTGCGGTTGCGGTCATGACCATCGCGGGCACGGCTGAACGCCGCGCGCGTCGAGTCCGCCGCATTGTCTCCCGACATTCTTCTCACGCTCTGGCTGTCGCCGGCCTTCCCGGTCGGCGCCTTCGCTTACAGCCACGGGATCGAATGGGCGACCGAAGCCGGCGATGTCAGGAATGAGGAGACGCTCGTCGCCTGGCTGACCGATCTCCTGCAGCATGGCGGCGCGCGGACGGATTCGTTCCTTCTGGCCGAAAGCCTGCGCGCGACTGTGGCGCGCGACGCGCTGCGGCTGCGTGATGCGAACGATCTTGCGCTCGCCCTTGCGCCATCGTCCGAGCGGCGGCTCGAAACCGCGCAGCAGGGAAAATCCTTTCAGGCGGCGATTGCCGCGGCATGGTCGAATCCCACGGTCGAATGGATCGCCGAAACGCTGGCCGACGAGATCGCTTACCCGGTCGCCGTCGGCGCCGCCTGCGCGGCGCATGACATTCCGCCTGCGCGCGCCTGCGAAGCTTTTGCGCTCGGTTTTGTCGCCAATCTGGTCTCGGCGGCCGTGCGCCTCAGCGTGATTGGCCAGACGCAGGGCCAGCGCGCGCTGGCGGCGATGGCCGCCCCGGTCGCTGCGCTCGGCGCCGTCGCCGCCGAAGCTGCGCTCGACGACCTCGGCGCCGCCGCCTTGCGCTCGGACATTGCCTCCATGCGGCACGAGACCCAATATTCCCGCCTCTTCAGGAGTTGATCATGGCTTCTTCTCACGGCCCGCTTCGCGTCGGCATCGGCGGCCCAGTCGGCTCGGGCAAGACAGCGCTGATGGAAGTCCTGTGCAAGAGGTTGCGCGACAGATACGAGATCGCGGCGATCACCAACGACATCTATACGAAGGAAGATGCGCGCATCCTCACCGAGGCCGGCGCGTTGGGCGCCGATCGCATCATGGGAGTGGAGACCGGCGGCTGCCCGCACACGGCGATTCGCGAGGACGCCTCGATCAATCTCGCCGCCATCGCGGACATGCGGAAGAAATTTCCCGACCTCGACATCATTCTCGTCGAGAGCGGCGGCGACAACCTTGCCGCGACATTTTCGCCGGAACTCGCCGATCTCACGATCTATGTCATCGACGTTTCCGGCGGCGAGAAAATTCCGCGCAAGGGCGGGCCGGGCGTTACGCGCTCGGATCTGCTGGTCATCAACAAAACCGATCTCGCGCCGTACGTCGGCGCATCGCTGGAGGTGATGGCGCGCGACGCCGAGGTCCAGCGCCGCGGACGACCGTTTGTGATGGCGAACATGAAGGCGGGCGACGGCGCAGATGTCATCGAGCAATTCATTCTCGAGAGAGGCGGGCTGACATAGGCGCCCGTCTTCCTGTCGCGCAGGGAAATGCCGCGAACTACCGCCCGACCAGCCCGCGCGCGACGATCATCCGCATGATCTCGTTCGTGCCTTCGAGAATTTGGTGGACGCGCAGATCGCGCACGATTTTCTCGATCCCGTAATCGTTGAGGTAGCCGTAGCCGCCGTGCAATTGCAGAGCGGAATTGGCGATGTCGAAACCGGCGTCGGTCGCGAATTTCTTGGCCATGGCGCAGAGCCGCGTCGCATCGGCGGACTTGGCGTCGAGCGCGCATGCCGCGCGCCACAGGAATGTGCGCGCGGCCTCCAGATCGATCGCCATGTCGGCGAGCTTGAATTGCAGAGCCTGGAATTCCGCGAGCGTCTTGCCAAAGGCCTTACGCTCGCCCATATAGGCGACGGCCTTGTCGAGCGCAGCCTGCGCGCCGCCCAGCGAGCAGGCGGCGATGTTCAGTCGACCGCCGTCGAGACCGGCCATAGCGATCTTGAAGCCGATGCCTTCCGGTCCGATGCGATTGGCGACAGGCACACGGCACTTGTCGAACATGACGGCCCGCGTCGGCTGCGCATTCCAGCCCATCTTCTTTTCATTGGCGCCGAATGAAAGCCCCGGCGTGCCGCCGGGCACGACGATGGTCGAGACGCCGCGCGCGCCGTCGTCGCTGGTGCGCGCCATCACCACATAGAAATCGTGTGGATTGCCGGCGCCCGAAATGAACTGCTTCTGGCCTGTCAGCACGTAGTGGTCGCCGTCCCGCTCGGCGCGTGTGCGCAGGGCGGCGGCGTCCGAGCCCGCGCCCGGTTCAGTCAGGCAATAGGAGGCGAGCTTCTCCATCGTGCACAGGTCGGGCAGCCACTTGTGGCGCTGCTCGTCGGAGCCGAAACTGTCGATCATCCACGCGCACATGTTGTGGATGGAAATGTAGGCGGCGATGGTCGGGCAGCCGGTCGCCAGCGCCTCGAAGATGAGCGCTGCGTCGAGACGGCCGAGACCGGAGCCGCCGACATCGTCCCGGATGTAAACGCCGCCCATGCCGAGCGCTGCGGCTTCGCGCAAGGTGTCGACCGGGAAATGCTTATTCTCGTCCCATTCCAGCGCATGGGGCGCAAGTTTTTCGCGCGCAAAGTCGAGCGCCATGTCGCGGATCGCTGTGCGGTCTTCGTCGAGATCGAAATTCAAGGACGCCTCCCTGCCTTTCGACATTCCCTAGCAGAAAACGACAGCGGGAAAACGCCAATTGGCGGAAGGCGGCTGTGCGCCTATTCCGCCGCGGTCCGCGTCCCGCCGAGCAAATCGCGCTGCGCTGGCAGGGAAGGGACCTGCGAAAAGTCCATCTGGTCGATCCGATCGCCGCGTCTGGCGATCTTGTCGGCCGAGGTCGTGATCGCCGCCACGTCTTCCTGCGCCTGCCGGAAATGCGTGTCGAGCTTCGCCGTGCGGTCACGCAGGCGGCGCACATCGTCGGCGAGCTTGCGCACCTCGTCCTGGATGATGTGCGCCTGCTCGCGCACGCGCGCGTCGCGCACGATCGCCTGCATCACCTGGATCGCCATCATCAGCAGAGAGGGCGAGACGATGATGACCCTGGCGCGATGGGCCTTCTGCACCACCTCGTCGAAATGCTCGGCGAGATCGGCGTAGACGGCTTCGGAGGGCACAAAGAGCACAGCAAGATCCTGCGTCTCGCCGGGAATGAGATACTTCTCCGAAATATCCTTCACGTGTTTGAGCAGGTCGGTCTTCACCCGCGTCGCGGCGCGCGCGCGTTCGTCGTCCGATCTCGCCTCGCGGAAAGCCGTAAAGCCTTCCAGCGGAAATTTGGCGTCGACCGCGAGCAGGCGCTCGTCGCCGGGCAAGCGCACGACGCAATCGGGCCGTACGCGCGTCGAAAGCGTCCACTGGAAATCGTAGGAACTTGGCGGCAGGCCGTCGCGCACGATCGCCTCCATGCGGCCCTGCCCATAGGCGCCGCGGGCCTGCTTGTTGGCGAGAATGTCCTTCAGCCCCACCACCTCCTGCGCGAGGCCGTTCAGCCGCGTCTGCGCAGCGTCGATCACGGCCAGCCGCTCGTTCAGCTTGCCGAGATTCTCGCCCTGCGTGCGCGCAGCCTGTTCCAGCCCCTGGCCGACGCGGTGTTGCACATTGTCGAGCCGCTCGGTCACGAGGCGCGCCAGATCGGACTGACGGGAGCCGAGCACTTCGGCCACCGTCTGCATCCGGCCGGCGAGTTCGGCGGAGGCGCGGTTCAATTCGGCCATTTTGTCGTCCATCTCGCGCTGCCGCTCGGCGGCGACCGCCGCGTCCGCCCCCCGCGCTTTCGATGTGCGGATCAGGATGATCGAGACGACGATCAGCAACAGCAGCGCGGCCGCGCCGCCGACCAGCAGCACGTCGAGAAGGCGGACCGGACTGCCGGCGAGCGCGAAGAGAATGCGATCCATCCAGCTTCCTACCACGATTCGCGGCGTCTATCGAACATAACAGGAACGGTTGTGAGCAAGAAAAAGGGCCGCATCACGCGGCCCTTCCCTGGATCGTTGCGATCAGTCCGCCTTGTAGGTATCGGTCATGATCTCGCCGAACAGCTCCCAGCGCTCGCCATTGAATTTCATCAGCTGGAACTGCTTGTTGATCCGGTAGTCGTCGGGGCTCGTCGACGAGGACATTCCCGGCAGCGACAGGTCGCCGACATAATTCTTGATATTGGTCGCCTGCTTCATCACGTTGGCGCGCGTCAGGTCGTCGCCGCACATCTTCAGGATATGGGTCATCAGCTGCGCGGTTCCGTAGCCGTAGCTCGACAAAGTGTTGTTCGGGTCCATGCCCTCGCCGTACTTGGCCATGAAGGCCTTGTACCTTTTCATGCCCTCGTCGTTCGCCCATTGCGGGTCGAGCGGGTCTTTGCCGTAGTTGACCGAGATCGTGCCCTTCGAATTCTCGGGGCCCGCGGGGATCATGACGGAGGCGACGGGCGTCGAGTTGATGTTGAGCAGGTGCACCGGCTTCCACCCGAGTTCGGCGGCTTTCTTCATCGACTGCGCCGCAAATTTCGGCGTCGAGACGTTGAAGAACAGGTCGGCGCCCGAGCCTTTCAGCTTCACCATCTGCGAGTCGACAGTGGGATCGCTGACCTCGTAGGTCGCCTCGGACACGATCATGCTCGCGGCCTTGGCGCCCAGCGCGTCCTTGAAACCCTTGACGTAATCCTTTCCGAAATCGTCATTCTGCATGAGAATGCCGATCTTCGCGTTGGGATATTGCTTGAGCACAAGCTGCGCGTAGATGTGACCTTCCGACTGGTAGTTCGGATTGTAGGCCATCGTCCAGGGGAAGTGCTTGGGGTCGGTGAAGCGCGTTGCGCCCGAGGAAACGAGAAGCTGCGGAATCTTCTTGTCGTTCAAGTATTTCTGGACGGCCGATTGCGCCGGCGTTCCGAGGCCCTGGTAGGTGAACAGAACCTCGTCGCCTTCCACCAGCTTGCGCGTCTGCTCGACCGTCTTGGGCGGATTGTAGGCGTCGTCGTAGCTCAGGAAGTTGATCTTGCGGCCATTGATGCCGCCGGCGTCGTTGATCATCTTGAAATAGGCGGCTTCGGTCTTGCCGACGAGGCCGTAGGCCGAAGCCGGGCCGCTGTAGGGCATTGTCTGGCCGATCTTGATTTCAGTATCGCTCGCGCCCGTGTCGTATTTCTTCTGCGCGAATGCGGGGCTCGCCAGCAAGGCGCCGAGCGCGAGGCCTGCGGCCCATTTCACTGCATGCATTCTTTCACTCCTCCCAGTTGAAAAGGCGGCGCAGAGCGCCGCCTTTCCGGTCAGTTCGTCATCTTGAAGGTGTCCGTCAGGATAGGTCCGAACAGCACCCAGCGCTTGCCGTCGAACTTCATCATCTGGAACTGCTTGTTGAGACGGTAGTCGTCCTTCTCGCCGCCGGAGGTCATGCCCGGCAGGGCCAGGTCAGGCACGAACTTCGGATCAATGTTGGTCGCCTGCTTTATGATGTTGGCGCGCGTGAGATTGTCGCCGCATTGCTTGAGCGTCTGGATCAGCACCTGCGAGGTCGAATAGCCGTAGGAGTTGAAGCTGCTGCTGGCGTCGCCGTCGGGATAATATTTGGCCATGAACGCCTTGTAGCGCTTCATGCCTTCGTCGTTGTCCCATTGCGGGTCGAGCGGGTCCTTGCCGTAATTGACCGAGATGATGTCCTTGGAATTGTCGAGGCCGGCCGGCGCCATCACCGCGCCGACGGAGGTCGCGTTGATGTCGAGGATATGCACCGGCTTCCAGCCGAGTTCGGCGGCTTTCTTGATCGCCTGCGCCGCGAATTTCGGCGTGGTCGCGTTGAAGAAGAGGTCGGCGCCCGAGCCTTTGAGCTTCACCATCTGGGAATCCACGGTCGGATCGCTCAACTCATACGAGGCTTCGGCGACGACCATCGACGCCTTGGCGCCGAGCGCGTCCTTCAGGCCCTTGAGGTAATCCTTGCCGAGATCGTCGTTCTGGTAGAGCACGGCGATCTTCGCGTTTGGATGGTTCGCCAGAATGTACTGCGCGTAGATATGGCCTTCCGACTGGTAGTTAGGGTTGAAGCCCAGCGTCCAGGGAAAGTTCTTCGGATCGGTGAAACGCGTCGCGCCGGTCGCCGCGAACAATTGCGGGATTTTCTTGTCGTTGAGATATTTCTGCACGGCCGCATTCGGCGGCGTGCCGATCAGCTGGAAGGTCGCCAGCACCTCGTCGCTCTCGACCAGCTTGCGCACCTGCTCGACGGTCTTCGGCGGATTATAGGCGTCGTCGTACTGGATGAGATTGATCTTGCGGCCGTTGACGCCGCCCTGATCGTTGATCATCCGCATATAGGCGGCCTGCGCCTTGCCGATCGTGCCATAGGCGGAAGCCGGCCCGGACAGCGGTATCGTCTGGCCGATCTTGATTTCGGCGTCGGTCGCGCCCGTGTCGTATTTTTTCTGCGCCAGCGCCGGGCTCGCCAGCAAAGCGCCGAGCGCGAGGCCCGCAATCCATTTCAATGCATGCATGTTTCTCTCCCTCCCGAAAGACGAAGGACGACGTTCATCGCCGCTCCTTCGCTATGCTTGTGTTCAGTTCGTCGCCTTGAAATCGTCGGTGATGATCGGCCCGAAGAGGACCCAGCGCGCGCCGTCGAACTTCATCATCTGGAACTGCTTGTTGATGCGGTAGTCATCCGTGCCGCCCGACGTCATGCCGGGCAGCGCGAGATCGGCCAGAAACTTAGAGTCGATATTCGTCGCCTGCTTCATGATGTTGGCGCGCGTCAGATTGTCGCCGCACTGCTTGAGAATCTGCATCAGCAATTGCGATGTCGAATAGCCGTAGGTGGCGATGCCGCTGTTGGCGTCCTGATCGGGCGCGTATTTGGCCATGAAGGCCTTGTACTTCTTCATGCCCTCGTCGCTCGCCCATTGGGGGTCGAGCGGATCCTTGCCGTAATTGACCGAAATGATGTCTTTGGCGTTCTCGAGTCCCGCCGGAACCAGCGTCTGGCTGACGGGCGTGGCGTTGATGTCGAGGATATGCACCGGCTTCCAGCCGAGTTCCGCCACCTTCTTGATCGCCTGCGCGCCGAATTTTGGCGTCGACATGTTGTAGAAGAGATCCGCGCCGGACGATTTCAGCTTCACCATCTGCGCGTCGACGGTCGGATCGGCGAGCTCATAGGGCGCTTCGGCGACGATCATGCTGGCCGCCTTGGCGCCGAGCCCGTCCTTCAGTCCCTTGACGTAGTCCTTACCGAGATCGTCGTTCTGGTAGAGGATGCCGATCTTGGCGTTCGGATAATTCGCCAGGATGAACTTCGCGTAGATGTGCGCCTCGGACTGGTAGTTCGGATTGAACGCGATCGTCCACGGGAAATTCTTCGGATCGGTGAAGCGCGTCGCGCCGGTCGAGGCGAGAAGCTGCGGGATCTTCTTGTCGTTGAGATATTTCTGCACGGCGGCGTTGGGCGGCGTGCCGATGATCTGGAATGTCGTCAGAATCTCGTCGCTTTCGACGAGCTTGCGCACCTGCTCCACGGTCTTGGGCGGATTGTAGGCGTCGTCGTACTGGATCAGGTTGATCTTGCGGCCGTTGATTCCGCCCTGCTCATTGATCATGCGGACATAGGCGGCCTGCACCTTGCCGATGCCGCCATAGGCCGATGCTGGCCCGGACAGCGGGATGGTCTGGCCGATCTTGATTTCCGTATCGGTCGCGCCGGTGTCGTATTTCTTCTGCGCGACGGCGCCCGTCGAAATAGCAAAGCCTGCAGCGAGCGCGATAGCGCCCGCGAACCTCAGTCGCGTCATGCGTTTCCACTCCCAGATCGGGCGCGCTGGTTAGTGCCGCGCAGCCTCGGCAGGGAGCCTATCCTTATTCGCAACGGGCGTAAAAGCCCGAATTTTAGGACAGCAGGGCGTAGGGTCCGCCACGTTCGAGCGCCCGCTTGTATGCGGGGCGGGCGTGAATGCGGGCGAGAAAATCCTTCAGCCGCGGGTAACGGCCGTCCAGCCCGCCGCGCGCCGCCGCGCCTTCCAGCGGAAAACTCATCTGAATGTCCGCGGCGGTCAGGTCGTCTCCCGCGAACCAGTCGCGATTGGCGAGCTCCCCTTCGAGAAATTTCAGCATCTGCTCGATCTGCGGCGTCACGAACAGCTTCATCGCCTTGTCGGAAATCGCCCGCGCCACCGGCCGCACCAGCGCCGGCGCGCCGGCCGGCAGGCGGGTGAAGACCAGCTTCATCAGCAGCGGCGGCATCATCGAGCCCTCCGCGAAATGCAGATAATAGCGGTAGCGCAGGCGATCCGCCGATCCAGCCGGCGGCTCGAGACGGCCGTTGCCATAAGTCTCCACCAGATACTCAACGATCGCGCCGGATTCCGCGACAGTCCGGTCGCCGTCGGTGACCACAGGCGATTTGCCGAGGGGATGGACGGCGCGCAGCTCGGCTGGCGCCCGCATGGTTTTAGGATCGCGCTTGTAGAGCTTCACCTCGTAATCGAGGCCCAGCTCCTCGAGCAGCCACAGGATGCGCTGCGAGCGGGAATTTTCGAGATGGTGGACGATGATCATGAAAAGTCCCGCCGTCGTGCGCGTGGAAATCCGCGTCGGCTCACACGTTCGCCTGCGTCACGAATTTGGTGTTGAGGTAGCCCTCGATCGCTTCGAGGCCGCCTTCCGAACCATAGCCCGAATCCTTCATGCCGCCGAACGGCACCTCCGGCAAGGCGAGGCCGTGGTGGTTGATGGAGACCATGCCGCTTTCCACGTCCTGCGACAGCGCCGCCGCGGTCCTGGCCGAGCGCGTATAGGCGTAGGCCGCAAGCCCGTAGGGCAGGCGGTTGGCTTCGCTCACCACTTCGTCATAGGTCGAGAAACGCGCGACCGGCGCGAGCGGGCCGAACGGCTCCTCGTTCATGATGCGCGCGTCTTTCGCAACATTGGTCAGCACCGTCGGCTCGAAGAAGAAGCCCTCATTGCCCATGCGTTTGCCGCCGGTCTCGATCTTCGCGCCGCGCTGCACGGCGTCGGCCACGAAACTCTCCATCGCGTCGACGCGGCGCTGGCTGACCAGCGCGCCCATCTTCGAGTCCGGATCGATGCCGGGCCCGACCTTGATCGCGCGCACAGTCTCGACGAATTGCGCGAGAAATTCGTTGTAGACGCCGTCCTGCACGAGAAAGCGCGTCGGCGCGACGCAAACCTGTCCGGCGTTGCGGAATTTGTTCGCGGCGAGAATGCTGACCGCGCTCTTGATGTCGGCGTCGTCGAACACGATCGCCGGCGCATGGCCGCCAAGCTCCATAGTCACGCGCTTCATGTGCTGGCCGGCGAGCGCGGCGAGATGCTTGCCCACCACCGTCGAACCCGTGAAGCTGATCTTGCGGATGATCGGATGCGGAATGAGATATTCCGAGACTTCGTGCGGCACGCCGAACACGAGATTGACAACGCCTGCCGGCACGCCGCCGTCGACGAAGGCGCGGAACAGTTCCATACAGGAGGCTGGCGTGTCTTCGGGCCCCTTGCAGATGATCGAGCAGCCGGCCGCCACCGCCGCCGACACCTTGCGCACGGCCTGGTTGATCGGAAAATTCCACGGCGTGAACGCCGCCACCGGGCCGACAGGCTCCTTCACCACGAGCTGTTCGACATTGCCCATGCGTGGCGGCACGATGCGTCCGTAGGTGCGGCGCGCCTCTTCCGCGAACCAGTCGATCAGATCGCCCGCCAGATTGGTCTCGACCAGCGCCTCGCCGACCGGCTTGCCCTGTTCGAGCGCCATGATCTTCGAAATCTCGGGCGCGCGCTGGCGCATGATCTCGGCGACCTTGCGCATCGTCTTGTAGCGCTCGAAGGCCGAAACCTTCTTCCACTGATCGAAGCCTTTTTGCGCAGCGGCCAGCGCCCGGTCGAGATCGGCGGTCGAGGCGTGCGGCACGGTCCCGATCGACTGGCCTGTAGCCGGATTGAGAATGTCCTGCGACTTGCCGGATGTTCCCTCGGTCCATTCGCCGCCGATCAGCATTTGCACCTTGGGGAAATTTACCTGCGACATGGCGTTTCTCTTTATCTTGTGGCTGCGGCTTGCTTTTTCCCGTCATTGCGAGGAGCGAAGCGACGAAGCAATCGATCCCTGCGGATGGGCGACCGGATGGATTGCTTCGTCGCTCCGCTCGCAATGACGCGATAAGGATGATTGTCACATAGGGCGCGACTGCCGCGCCGTCGAAAAGGCGTAGCGCAACGAGGCGGCCGCCATTTCCAGCGCGGCGTCGGCGGCGCGCACCACCTTGCCCCAGGTGAGGAAGCCGTGCAGCTGGTCGTTCATGTCGAGATGCCAGACGCGCACGCCGGCTTCCTCCAGCTTGCGCGCATAGTCGCGCCCCTCGTCGCAAAGCGGATCGTGGCGCGCGGTCAGGATGAAGGCCGAGGCCACGCCCGCGTGCGAGGGCGCGTGCAGGGGCGAGGCGCGCCAGTCGTCATGCTCGTGGTCGCCCGTCAAGTATTGGTCGCGAAACCAGCGCGCGATTGTGGGCGACAGCGGATAATCGTCGGGGACGCGCCCGAAAGAAGGCGCATCCATCTTCATGTCGACCGCCGGGTAGAGCAGCAATTGATGCACGAGCTGCGGCGCCACGCCGTCGCGCGCCATCAGCGCCAGCACCGCCGAAATATTGCCGCCCGCGCTGTCGCCGCCGATGGCGATCTTGCCGGCGTCGACGCCAAGCGCGGCGGCCTGGTCGGCGACATATTGCGTCGCTGCCAGCGAATCCTCGATCGCCGCAGGAAACTTGTGCTCCGGCCCCATGCGGTAGTCGATCGATACGACGACGCAGCGCGCGTCGTTGGCGAGCTTGCGGCAGACGTAGTCATGCGTGTCGCGGTCGCCGATCACCCAGCCGCCGCCATGCGCGAAGACCAGCGCCGGCGCGGGGCCCGCCGCCAGCCCTTTTCCGCGATAGAGGCGCAGCGGGATCGGCCCGTGCGGACCGGGTGCGGCGAGATCGCGGGCTTCGGCGACTTCCGGCAGATCCGGCTGGAGCAGGGCGCGGCCGGCGAGATAGGCGGCGCGGGCCTCGGGCGGGCTCAGCGTATTCAACGGCGGCCGACCCGCGGCCTTGAGCATCGCCAGAAGATTCTGTGCGTCGGGATCGATTGGCATGGACGGTCCTTGTTGTTTCCTCGGCGCCAATGCGCCAGAAAAGCAGCGCTTCGGCAAGCCGTCGCGCGGCCCAAGAAAAAAGGGCCACCGGCAAGCCGGCGGCCCAAGTCTAGGGAGGAAACGCCCAAGGAGGGCTAGCAACGAGGGAGGCTCGTTGCATGACGATGAAATTATGATGCACCGCACAATATGTCAAGCGGTTTTGATATGAACTTTCGGAGGACCGGGTTTGCGCATTCGGTTGTGGACAAAATGTGACACTTGGCCGCGTTGAAGGTTGTCTCGCCGTGGCCGATCAGCGGCTGGCTGTAAGACCAGATGGACTGGCGACCATCACTCCCGAGGAGGCCGCACAGCGAATTGACGCGCGGCGCGACGGCGCGATTCTCGCACGCCGCAGGTTGCGGCGGGCGACTAATAGTTATATAACATAACAAAAGTCGCGACGGCGCCGGGTGTCGACCCCCAAGAGCGCTGCGGGAGGAAACATGACGAACTCGAACCAGCCGGCCGCGGCTCCTTCGGCCGCCATCAAAGAGCGCGCGGTCGAGCTTGGGCCGCAGGACGTCATTATCGACCGCCGCAAGAACGGCATCGTTTACGCGCGCAGTCCGCATGCGCTCGACGATGTTCCGCGCACGATCACGACGCCGCTGCTGAAATGGGCGAAGGAAACGCCCGACGCCATCGTCGTCGCGCAGCGCGGCCCGGACGGGGAATGGCGCAAGCTGACCTACGCGCAATTCCTCGCGCGCGTCGAGCGCATCGGCGCCGCCCTTATCGGGCGTGGGCTGTCGCAGGATCGGCCGGTCGCCATCCTCTCCGGCAATTCCGTCGAGCACCTGCTGCTGTTGGTCGCCTGCATGCATGTCGGCGTGCCCGTCGCGCCGATCTCGACGGCCTATTCGCTCGTTTCGAGCGACTACGGCAAGCTGCGCTACATTCTCGATCTGCTGACGCCCGGCCTGATCTTCGCCGACGACGGCGCAGCCTACGGCAAGGCCATCAAGGCCGTCGCGCCGGAGGCCGAAATTGTCACGCTGACCGGCGACGATTATTCCGGCGCGACGGCATTCGATGCGTTGTCCGCCGATGCGCCTGCGCAGGTCGCCGCCGCCCATGCGGCGGTTGGCCCCGACACGATCGCCAAGGTGCTGTTCACCTCCGGCTCGACCGGCATGCCCAAGGGCGTGATCAATCCGCAACGCATGATCTGCGCCGACATCGCCCAGGCGGCCTTCGCCATGGCGGAAATCAAGAAGCCGCAGACACTGGTCGACTGGCTGCCGTGGAACCACACGTTCGGCTCCAACCAGAACATTCATCTCACGCTCTATTCCGGCGGTTCGCTCTACATCGACGACGGCAAGCCGACGCCTGGCGGCTTCGACGCGACGATCCGCAATCTGAAGGAGATCGCGCCGACCTGCTATTTCAACGTGCCGAAGGGGTTCGAACTGCTCGCCCACCGCCTCGCCGAGGACGCGCAACTGCGGAAAAATTTCTTCAGCCGGGTAAAGTTCTTCATGTATGCGGGCGCGAGCCTGCCGCAGCACGTATGGGATGCGCTCGAGCGCCTCGCCTTCGAGACGATAGGCGAGAAAATCCGCATCGTCACCGGGCTCGGCGCGACGGAGACGGGGCCGAGCGTCACCTTCGTCACGCGCGGCGACGTGAAGGCCGGCATGATCGGCAATCCCATTCCCGGCTGCGAGATCAAGCTCGTGCCCAATGTCGGCAAGCTGGAACTGCGCGTGCGCGGCCCCAACATCACGCCGGGCTATTGGCGCCAGCCCGAAGCGACGGCCGCGGCCTTCGACGAGGAAGGCTTCTACAAGATGGGCGACGCCATCCGCTTCGTCGATCCCGAAGACCCGCAGCGAGGCTTCGCCTTCGACGGCCGCGTCAGCGAGGATTTCAAGCTGTTGACCGGCACCTGGGTCAGCGTCGGCAATCTGCGCGCCGCCATGATCGCAACCTTCGCGCCCTTCCTGCGCGACGCCGTGATCGCCGGCCACGACCGCGAGGATCTGGCGGCCATCCTGTTGCTCGATCCCGACGGTTGCCGCGCAATATTTTCCGATCTCGCCGATACCCATCCCGCGACGCTCGCCGCCCATGCGGGCCTGCGCGGGGCGCTCGCCGAGAAGCTGCAAGCCTTCCAGGCGAAATCGACCGGCTCTTCCACGCGCGTGGCGCGCATCGTGGTTCTCGATGCGCACCCCTCGATCGACCATGGCGAAGTGACCGACAAGGGGTCGATCAACCAGCGCGCCGCGCTCGCCCACCGCGCAGATCTCGTGCAGGAACTCTACGGCGAAAAGCCGTCGGATCGGGTCATATCCACGCGATAGAAGGGCCGGCGGCCATTCGCCCGCGTTGTTTGGAATTCCCGACGCAAGCGACTATAGAAGCCGGGCCTTGAAAGCCCCAGGACCATCCTACTCGTCCGCAACGCCGGCGCCGGCGCCCGCGTCCAGCGCGCCTGCAATGGCCGCCGGCGCGCGCATCGAATTCGCCAATGTCCTGCGCGGCGTCGCCGCCATGTCCGTCATCTTCGCGCATCTCGGCAATACCTACTGGAACTGGCCGCAGATCATCGAAATGCTCACCGGCGTTTCCTACAGGGGAGGGTCCGCGCCTTTCATCGCCCAGCTCATTCCCGGATGGCTCGGCGGGTGGGGCGTATCGCTGTTCTTCGTCATCTCGGGCTTCGTCATTCCCTTTTCGCTCGAACGCTACACCGTGAAGGGGTTCGTCGCTGGCCGTCTGTGGCGCATCTGGCCGACATGCTGGGCCGGCCTGTCGATAACGGTCGTCTCCGTGCTGATCGGCGTGCATTTGATGGGGGGCGTCGTTCCGTTCACCTTCCGCGACGTGGTCACGCACTACTTTCCGCCGCTGGCGGCCATCACGGATTCGCGCCAGATCGACACCGTCATGTGGACGCTCGAGATCGAAATGCTTTTCTACGGCGTCTGCGCGCTGGCGGCCTCGCGCCTGCGCAGCGGGCACTGGAGCCTGTGGCTTTTTCCGGTAGCCATCTTCGTCCTGTGGCTCGGCGTGGACCAGATCGTCCTGCGGCTGCACGAAAGCCACCCGGTCCTTGTCCGCCGGTTGACCTATTTCGATCTCGATCCGCCCTACATTGTCTTCATGTTCACAGGCGTCGCGCTCAACCTCTATCAGCGTGGCAGGCTCGCTTTGCCGGGCGCCGCCGCGGCCATCGCGCTCTGCGTCGGGCTGTTTGCGATCACGCAGGCAATCGGCCAGACGCCGGTCAAATCGAGCGCCGTCGTCTATGCGCTCGGCCTGGCGCTATTTATCGCCTGCATGATGGCGCAGGACCGGTTCGGCCGCGTGCGCGCGCTACGCTTCTTCAGCGACATTTCCTATCCAGTCTACATCATCCACGGCGTGGCGGGCTATGTGATGCTGAACGCCATGATGCGCGCGGGCTGGAACACGGACGCCGCCGCGCTCTCGACCATCGCCTTCATGGTCGGCCTGGCGTGGCTCGTTCATCGGTTCGTGGAGCAGCCGACGCATCGGATCGGACAGCGCATTGCGCGGCGGCTGAGCGAGGCGGCATGAACGCTCCCGACCAAAAGCGCGGCATGGGCGCGCGCATCGAATTCGCCAACACGCTGCGCGGCATCGCCGCCTTCGCCGTCATCCTCGCACATCTCGGCGGCGTCTACTGGACCATGGGCGGCATGGTCGACATTCTCACCGGAGTTCCCTACGTCGCCTATACGCCGCCGGCCTTGCCGGGGCTCGTGCCGCTCGGCTGGCTAGGCCCCTACGGAGTCGCGCTCTTTTTCACCATCAGCGGCTTCGTCATTCCCTTCTCGCTCGAGCAATACAGCGTGAAAGGGTTTATCGTCGGCCGGCTCTGGCGCATCTGGCCGACCTGCTGGGCGGGGCTGTCGGTCACGGTCGCCGCTGTTCTGATCGGCGTGCATTTCATGGGCGGCCAGGTTCCTTTCTCCTTCCGCGACGCCGCCAGCCAGTTCTTTCCGCCTTTCTCGGCGATCGCCGACGCCCGTCGCATCGATTCCGTGATGTGGACGCTCGAGATCGAGATGCTTTTCTATGGCGTCTGCGCGCTGGCCGCCAACCATCTGCGCGAAGGTCGCCGCACGCTCTGGCTCTTTCCGGTCGGCCTCTTTCTGTTCTGGCTCGTCATCGACCAGATCGTCGCGCATTTTTCGGCCTATCCCGGCCTCGTGCGCCGCCTCGCCGCCTTCGACACCGATCCAATCTACATCGTCTTCATGTTCTGCGGCGTGGCGCTCAATCTGCTTCAGCGCGGCAAGCTGGCGCTGCCGCAGGCGGGCGCCGCCATCCTCCTGTGCTTCGGTATGTTCGCCGCCGCGCAATATATCGGCCACATGCCCTTCGGCGCCGATCTGCCGATCTATATCGGAGGTCTGGCGACCTTCGCCGTCGCCATGGCGTTCCAGGACCGGTTCAGGCGCACGCGCGTCACAAAATTCCTGAGCGATATCTCCTATCCGCTCTACGTCGTGCATGGCGTGGCGGGCTACATCGTTCTCCACGCGCTTATGCGTGCGCACGTTAACGCCGACGTCGCCATCGCCATCGCGGTCGTCTTCGCGGTCCTGGTCGCCTATGCGATTCACCGGCTGGTGGAATCGCCCACCCATCGCATCGGGCAGCGGGCGGCGCGACGTCTCAGCGCTTGATCACGGCGCGGGTTCGATAGCGGGCGCCGCCGCAGCTTTGTAGCGGCGGCGGTAGCGCAGCGGCGGGGCCTCGATCCACTTGAAGCTCGCAAGCCCCAGCGGCACAGTGGCCAGAAAGGCGAGCGTCGCCAGCCCCAGCACTTCCGCATAGTTCAACCCGCGGCCGAACAGCAGCTTCGATAATTCGAAAACGAAGAACGGGTGCAGCAGATAAATCGAATAGGAGACGCCGCCGATGGTCGCGATGAAGCGCGAAATGCGGCCCGGCTCGAAGAGATCGCTCTGGTCGTACCAGGCGATCAGGAAAGAGATGGCCGCCGCCTGGATGGTCGGCAGGACGATCCAGAGCGGCGTCTTGGACGGATAGCCCCCGCCCATGAAATTCATGAAGCCGCCCGCCTTGTCGAACTGGTAGAAGAACCACGAGAAACCGAAGAACACGGCCGCCGCCAGCCAATGCCTGCCCGCAGCCCATGCGCGATGCTTGCAGGCGATGATGCCGAGTGTGAACTCGTCGAAGCGACCGACGATTGTCCAGTAGGATGCGAGCTGCACCTCGCCCCGATAGAACCAGATGCCGGCGCGCAGGCCGATCGCCGCTGCGACCAGCGCAAGTCCGAGCCAGGTCGAGCGCCGCACGGCCCACAGAATGGCCGGCAGCATGAAATAGAAATGGATTTCAGTCGCGATCGACCAGCCGCCGGCGGGCCAGAGAGGCAGGATGAAGCCCTTGAGCAGGATGGTCAGGTAGAAGCGGAGATCGACGATCTTTAGGATCAGGATGAGGTGGAACGCCGACAGGATGAAGACGATCGCCAGCAGCGGCGCCAGCCGCAGAAACCTGTTCCAAAGGAAGGTGCGGTAGACGATCTGCGAATTGTCGAGGATTTTCGCGAACAGGTAGCCGCTCAGGCACATGAAGATCGAGACGCCGATATAGCCTTCGTCAAGCAGCGCGACGGGAAAGAATGGCGGCGGCGAACCGGTCGGCGTCAGTTCGCCGTTCGGTCCGTGGATGAAATGCCAGACGAAGACCGCGTAGCACGCAAATGCGCGCACATGGTCGAGCTTCTCGTAATATTCGCCGCTCGTGGAGCGCATTTTCGGTCCTGCTGGCGTGGCCGGGCGCCGGCGCGCGGATTTTGAGCGCCGCGGGGCGAACGCCGCTCCCATAGCAATCCGGGGCGGTGGCGCCAAGGACGTGGCCGCGCAGGGAAATCCGCGCGGAATTGACACTTGGGAGGCCTTCTCTTTAAAAGCAGCGCGAAATCGGCCCGCAAAGCGCCAAGTCGGCCGCATTGCCGCCAGGCCGACCGGAGTTTTCCCGTAAATGACGAAGCGCATTGAAAAATGCCGGATTAGCGGTTCCACCAACCTGTTGTCGGTCCTCTCGCTCGGCGATCAGGCCCTGACCGGCGTGTTTCCGGCTTCGTCGTCCACGCCTGTAACCGTCGGTCCGCTCGAACTTGTCTGGTGCCCGGATTCCGGCCTGCTGCAGCTCGCCCACGTCTATGAAGCCAGCGAGATGTACGGCGAGAACTACGGCTATCGCTCGGGCCTCAACGCCTCGATGGTTCGCCATCTCACGCAGAAGATCGGCAAGCTGGAGCAATTCGCCGAATTGAAGGCCGGCGACACCGTACTCGACATCGGCTCCAACGACGCCACCTCGCTCAAGGCCTACCAGACGCCATCGCTCAAGCGCATCGGCATCGATCCGACCGGCGCCAAGTTCCGGCAGTATTATCCCGACGACATCAAGCTGGTGCCGGACTTCTTCAACGCGAAGAATTTCGATTCCGTCTCGAAGGAGCGGGCGAAGATCATCACCTCGATCGCCATGTTCTACGATCTCGAGGATCCGATCGCGTTTGCCCGCGACATCGCGCATTGCCTGGCGCCCGATGGCGTCTGGCATTTCGAGCAGAGCTATATGCCCTCGATGCTGCGGCTGACCTCCTACGACACGATCTGCCACGAGCACGTCGAATATTATTCGCTCGCCGTGGTCGAAAAGATCCTCGAAGCCGCCGACATGAAGGTGCTGGACGTGCAGATGAACGCCGTAAACGGCGGTTCGTTCGCAGTGACGGCCGGCCACAAGGCTACGACGCGCAAGGCCAATCGCGCTGTCATCGACTGGCTGCTGTCGCAGGAAGAACGCATGGGCCTCGCCACGCCGCGCCCCTATCGCGAATTCGAGGAGCGCGTGTTCCGCCACCGCGAGGATCTGCGCCGCCTGCTCACCGCGCTGCGCGACGACGGCAAGCGCATCGTCGGCTACGGCGCCTCGACCAAGGGCAATGTCGTGCTGCAATTCTGCGGCATCGGCCCGGATCTCGTGGAGGCCATCGCCGAGGTCAACCCGGACAAGTTCGGTCATGTCACGCCCGGCTCGCATATTCCGATCGTCTCGGAGGCCGACGCGCTGAAGATGAAGCCGGACTATTATCTGGTGCTGCCCTGGCACTTCAAGGACAACATCCTGCAGCGCGAACAGAAGTTCCTCGCCGATGGCGGCAAGATGATCTTCCCGTTCCCGGAAATCGAAATCGTCTAATCTCTACAAAGCAGCGGCGCATGTCCGCCGCGGCTAGCCCGACGAGCGCATCGCGATGAAACTTTTCGGCATCGAAATCGGCGGCAAGCGCGGACCGGACGAATATTCGCGCGACGGCGTCGCCTTCCAGAGGTTCGATCTCAAGGGCGTCACACTGGAAATCCCCACCGCGCTTGTGTCTCCGGCCATTCGCTACGCCATCGACATCGGCGTCTACGAGGCCGGCGAGGCGGCGATGATCGGCGACATGATCCGACCGGCCGATAATGTCCTCGAACTGGGAACGGCCATCGGTTACGTGACGGTGATCGCCGCGCGCGCCGCCTCGCAGGGGCGCGTCGTCTCCTACGAGGCCAATCCGAAACTCGTGTCCGTCGCGTCCAACAATTGCCGCATCAACGGCGTGAACGCCGAAGTGCGTCACGCGCTCGTCGAGAGCGGGCCGGAACGGGATGTGTCCTTCTGCGTGCACGCGGATTTCGTTTCGTCCTCGGCCTTCCATTCGGATGGCGAGACGATCACGGTGCGCAGTCGCAAGTTCAGGGACATCCTCGCCGAAGTCCGTCCGAACGTCCTGATCGTCGATATCGAGGGCGGCGAGGAAACGCTGTTCGATGACGCCGACCTCTCTGACGTCCGTCATGTCGTCATCGAGGTTCATCCGGCGCTCACCGGCCTGACCGGAGTCGACAAGGTTTTCCGCGCCCTGTCCGCGCAAGGTCTGGTCTACGACGCGACGCGATCCAATGGTCCGGTCGTGACCTTCACGCGGGCCGAAGCGGCGCAGCCGGCGTCCGACCGCGCCGCATGATCCACATCGCCTGCTGCTTCGACCGGCGATTTGAAATCCTGTTCCTGATTCTCGCGCAATCCATCGCGCGCCACACGCGCAGCAACGTCGTCATCCACGCGCTGCACGACGGGCCAGTGCCCGTGGCGGAGCGCGACGCCCCGCGCACGGCGAATTTGCGCGTCGAATTCCAGGACATCGGCGCGCGCTACGAGAAGATCGACGTCAACGGCCCGCAGAGCGTCGTCACCTATGCGCGCTTCGTGCTGCCCGACATTCTCGCCGGAATAGACCGCATCCTCTATCTCGATGTCGACATGCTGACCCGGCGCGATCTGACGCCGCTCTACGAGACCGATCTCGAAGGCAAGGCGTTGGGCGCCGTCATCGACCATTCGCTGGTCGACGTGCTGCCCTGGCTCGGCATCGACTTCGGCCCCCAGGGCAATACGCGCCCGTCGAAGGACTACGTGACGGAAGTCGTCGGACTGGCCGACTGGGCGCGCTATTTCAACGCGGGTCTTCTGCTGATGGATGTGCCGGCGCTGTCGGCCTCGGGCCGCATCGAAAAGGCGCGGGCGTTCCTGCGCGAGAAGGGCGCGATCGCGATCAACAACGATCAGGATGCGCTCAACCACGCCTTCGAGGGAGATTACAAGACGCTCGGTCCGGAGTGGAATTGCATCGCCAATTTCTCGGAAGTTCTCGGGCCGGATTTCACGGGCCGCCCCGGCCTGCGGGAAGCCTGGCGCGGTCCCGCCATCGCCCATTACGCCGGGGCCAAGCCGTGGCAGTCCAACGCCAGCGAGAACAGATTGCAGAGCGCCTATTGGGCGGCGGCGCGCGACGCGGGCAAGCAGACCGCGCTCGTCAAACTTGCCTTGCGCGATGCAGGCGCGCGAGCGGATTCGACCCGCCGCCACGATCTCGGCGTCGTCGCGCGCCGCATCTTCTCATCCTATTTCGGCTGACGCGCACGCTGGGCGCGGCGCATCATCGCCTTGCGCTCTTCCTTGGCGGTCCATTCGGGGTCCCAGCGCTTGATCCTGTCGCCTGGCGTCGTCGCGTAGAGAAGGCGCGCGCGCAGGTTCTTCAGCGAGAAATCGCCATACATTGTCGCCGCAAGCCGGTCGAGCATCTCGCGGCTCTCGATCTCCGGATCGAGCGAACAGACATATTTGCCCATGATCAGCGAACCTATGCCGATCTCGTCGCGCACCACGCGGCGCACATGGAAAGCCTCGACGCTGTCATGTCCGAAGAACGTGTCGGCGATCCTGTTGTAACCGTCGATCGACAGCGCCAGCCGCTTCACAAGGCCGCCGCCCATGAAACTGTCATTGTCCGGTCGCCGGTCCTGCCAGCACTCGGGAACGAAGCGCAGCTTCAAGCCCTTCGGCATGAGTTCGAACAGCCGCGCCGCATGCGCCCAGCACGAGCGGTCGAAGGCCTCGGGAAAGGGAACGCGGTCCCAGCTCGCGCGGCGGTTGATCATGCCGCCCATGAAGCTGAAGAAGGCTTCGGTGTTGGCGGCGCTCTCGAAATATCTTCGCCGCTCTTCGGGGTCGGATAGCTCGAAGGTCCGCGCGCCTTCGCCCGTCAGCACCGGCCATTCCGTCCAGCCGCGTCCGGCGCCCAGAAACTCCATGTGCTGCGAGAGATAGACGTCGCAGCCGCTCTCGATTTCCTGCAAGGCCCGGCGCAAGGCGCCCGGCCGCATGATGTCGTCGCCGGAGAACAACCAGCAATAGTCGCCCGTCGTCAGCGAGAAGGCGGTCGCCATGTCGCGGTCGATGCCGCCCTTGGCCGGCAGCCGCTCGTAGCGCACGACCGGGTGGCGCGCCTGATAATCGGCCATGACCTGCGGCGTCGCGTCGGTCGAGGCGCCGTCGACCACGACGATCTCGACCTCGTCCGCGCCATCCTGGCGGATGATCGAATCCAGCGTCTCGACGATGAAATCCGCGAAATTGTAGATGGGTATGGCGATCGAAAGCCGCATCGCGCGCTTAGTCCTCGTCGGCGCTCGCGCCGATCCCCTGCGCCAGCTGGCGCAGCAGGCCGATCAGCCGGTCGCGCTCGCCGTCCGGCAGCAGGGCGGCCAGCCGCACTTCATGTTCGTCCTGCAGGCGGCGGACTTCCGCCGCCAGTTTCTCGCCTTCCGGCGTCAGGTAGAGCGCGCGCGAGCGGCGGTCCGCTGCGACCGCCTTGCGGCGGGCGAGCCCGCGCCGTTCGAGTTCGTCCAGCACCGCGACGAAATTGGTGCGCTTGACGCCCAGCTCCGCGGAAACGTCGCCCTGACGCATGCCGGGACGCTCCGCGAGGATCGACAGCACCGCATATTGCGTCGGGCTGAGATCGTATCCCGCGAAGGTGCGGCGGAAATCGTTGAAGACGGCGACCTGGGCCCGTCGCAGGACATAGCCCAGCACATTGTCGAGGTGGCCGGGCGATCGTTCCGTCGCGGGCGGATCGTCGGCCCTCGGCGCCGCGGCGGCGCCAAGCGATCGCGGAGGCCGCGCAACCCGGCGC
>JASGFP010000055.1:0-25240 GCA_047605445.1 Rhodoblastus sp. | reverse complement strand
TCCTTCTCGTTCGGGATCGTCAGATAGCCCGGGATCAGGTTCGACATCAGGCCGATGTCGGTCAGGCCCTGGATGTTGGAATGCCCGCGCAGGGCGTTCATGCCGCCGCCGCGCACGCCAATGTTGCCGAGTATCAACTGCAGCATCGCCATGCAGCGGATGTTCTGCGAACCCTTGGAATGCTGCGTCCAGCCGAGCGCATACATCGACGTCATCGTCTTCGTTTTCGTCGACGTTTCGGCGATGGTGGCGCAGACCTTCAGGAACTTGTCCTTCGGCGTGCCGCAGATGCGCTCGACCATTTCGGGCGTGTATTGCGCGACATGGCCTTTCAGCAGGTTCCAGACGCTGCGCGGATGGTCGATGTCGGACTGAACATAGCCGTCGGCCCCGAGTTCATACTCCCAGGTCGAGCGATCGTAGTCGCGCCGCGCCTCGTCATAGCCTGTGAACAGGCCGTCCTTGTATGCGAAGCCTTCCTTGACGACATAGGGCGCGTTGGTGAACGCCTTGACGTAATCCCACTGCACCTTGTCGTTGTCGATGCAATATTTCATCACGCCCAGAAGGAACGCGATGTCCGTGCCCTGCCGGATCGGCGCATAGTAATCCGACACCGACGCCGTGCGCGTAAAACGCGGATCGACGACGATCAGCTTGGCGCCGCGATTGGCCTTGGCTTCAGTGACCCATTTGAATCCGCACGGATGCGCTTCCGCCGCGTTGCCGCCCATCACGAGCACCAGATCGGCGTTCTTGATGTCCGTCCACGAATTCGTCATCGCGCCACGGCCGAAAGATGGAGCCAGACTGGCTACCGTCGGGCCGTGTCAAACACGCGCTTGGTTGTCGAACGCCAGCATCCCCATGCTGCGGACGACCTTGTAGGTCGCCCAGGCGGTTTCATTGGTTGTGGCGGAGGCCGCGAGGAAGCCTGTGGTCAGCCAGCGGTTGACGGTGACGCCGTCCTTGTTGGTCGCCACGAAATTGGCGTCGCGGTCGGCCTTCATCGCCTTGGCGATCTTGTCGAAGGCGGCGTCCCAGGAGATCGGCTCGAACTTGTCGGAACCGGGCTTGCGCAGCATGGGCTGCGTCAGGCGACTTTCCGAATGCACCATGTCGAGCAGGGCCGCGCCCTTCGGGCAGAGCGTGCCGCGATTGGTCGGGTGGTCGGAATCGCCCTCGATATGGGTGATCTCGGCCTTCTGGCCCTTGGCGAGATTGCCCTTGGAATACAGGATGATGCCGCAGCCGACGGCGCAATAGGTGCAGGTGTTGCGGGTTTCCGTCAGGCCGGTCAGCTTGAAGGGCCGGATGGTCGTCGCATAGGCCTGTTCGACCTCGCCGAAACCAAACGCGCCCAACGCCGTGCCTGCAGCTCCCGCGCTCGCGCCAATCACAAACTGGCGCCGAGACAGCTCGACATTCATGGGTTGACCCTCCCTCGGAAGGGCGCATCCCCTGAAACCGTCGCTCGTGGGGGCCGCGCGACCTTCGACTCGAAGCTGACATGACAGCTTGGAAGAGAAGCTATGCGTGGCGCCGCAGGCTGTCAAATGAGACTAATTCCAGAAACTCTTTTTGTTGCAATGCAATACGCTCAAGCTCGCGCCAATTGACCGCTGGCCGCAACTGGACCTAGATATTCGCCCATGGTCTTTCGCACTGCTCCCGCGTCGCGGGGCGTCGTCGCGTTGATTCTTCTCATTCTGGCGCCCGTCGCCTGTTTTGGCGCGCCGGCGCGCGCCGATTCCGCCCCGTTCAAACCCTGGAACGGCCCGGCTGCCGCATTTGCGCTCCCGGACTCGGCGGGCGTCGTGCATTCGCTCACGCCCCATCCCGCCGGGATCGTCCTCGTCCATTTTTTCGCCACCTGGTGCGAGCCGTGCCGCGAGGAATTGCCGGCGCTGACGCGCCTGGCCCGCCGCGTCGACGCCCATGCGCGCGTGATCGCCATTTCGGTCGCCGAACCCGCGCCGCGCGTAAGCCGTTTCCTCGCGACGGTCGAGACGGGCTTCCCGGTCCTGCTGGACGCCGACCGCGCGGTCGCGCGCGCCTGGGGCGTTTCCGTCCTGCCGACGAGCTTCGTGCTCGACGGCGCGCTCGCGCCGCGTCTCTCAGCCGAAGAGACCGTTGCGTGGGACAAGTTTGAGCCGCGCCTGCTCGCGGCAAGTTTCAAGACAGACAAGAAATGAGGGAGGAAACCATGAATATGGACAGACGCGCGCTTCTGGCATCCAGCCTTGCCGCCGGCGCTGCGGCCCTTGTCCCGCATCGGGCGCAGGCCGAGGGCGCTTTTGCGCCAGCGCCCGCCGCGTGGCGCCGCTTCGCGGTGACGACGCGCATCGACATCGCCAAGCCCGAAGGCGCGACGCAGGCCTGGCTGCCGCTGGCCTCGGTGCAGGAGCGCGATTGGTTCAAATCCGAAGGCGCGGACTGGCGCACCAATGGCAAGGCGACGGTGTTCCGCGACGGCAAATATGCGCCGGGCATTCTGCGCGTGGAATGGAGCGCGCAGGAGAAGGCGCCCTATGTCGAACTGACCAGCAAGGTCGCCACGCGCGACCGCGCGGCCGACCTGTCGAAGAAGCAGGCCATCGCGCCTTTGCCTGCAAACGAACGCAAGCATTATCTCGCCGCCACCGATCTCATTCCGACCGACGGAATCGTGAAACAGACCGCCGACAAGATCGCAGGCGCCGCACGCAACGACATCGACAAGGCGCGCGCGATCTACGAATGGGTCGTCGACAATTCCTACCGCCGCGCCGCCACGCGCGGCTGCGGCATCGGCGATATCGCCGCCATGCTGAAATCGGGCGATCTCGGCGGCAAATGCGCCGATCTCAATGCGCTTTTCGTCGGGCTGGCGCGCGCATCCGGCGTTCCGGCGCGCGATGTCTATGGCATCCGCATCGCGCCATCGCGCTTCGGCTACAAGAGCCTCGGCGCGAATTCCGACATCATAACCAAGGCGCAGCATTGTCGCGCGGAAGTCTGGCTCGACGGCCAAGGCTGGACGGCGATGGACCCGGCGGATGTGCGCAAGGTCGTGCTGGAAGAGCCGCCAGGCAATCTCGCTGTCGACGACCGGAAAGTGACGGCGGCGCGCAAAGCGTTGTTCGGATCGTGGGAGACGAACTGGCTCGCCTATAATTTCGCGCATGACGTCGCGCTGCCCGGATCGAGCGGGCCGAAGGTCGGCTTCCTGATGTATCCGCAGGCGGAAACGGCAGGCGTGCGGCTCGACTGCCTCGACCCCGACGCCTTCCGCTACACGATCAAGACGAAGGAAACGACCGCGATCTGATCGCGCGAAGGAGACATGGCATGAACGCGCCCGTCGTTCGACTGACTTCGCTCGCACATGGCGGGGGCTGCGGCTGCAAGCTCGCGCCCTCCGTGCTGCGCGACCTGATGGCGGGGCAAGCCGCCGTCGGCCCTTTCGCCAACCTGCTGGTCGGCACGGAGACCGGCGACGACGCCGCCGTCTACCGGCTCGACGACGGGACATGCGTGATCGCCACCACCGACTTCTTCATGCCGATGGTCGACGATCCCTTCGACTTCGGCCGCGTAGCCGCTGCCAACGCGATCTCCGACGTCTACGCGATGGGCGGGACGCCGATCATGGCGCTCGCAATCCTCGGCATGCCCGTCGACAAGATTCCTGCGGACATGGTGCGCAAGATTCTGGAAGGCGGCCGCGCGATCTGCGCAGAAGCAGGCATTCCTGTCGCCGGCGGGCATTCGATCGATTGCCCTGAGCCGGTGTACGGGCTCGCGGTCATCGGCACGTGCCGCGAGGAAAACATCCGGCGCAACAGCGCGGCGCGACCCGGCGATGCGCTGATCCTGACCAAGGCTCTCGGCGTCGGCGTCTATTCATCCGCTGTGAAGAAGAACCTGATTGACGGCGACATGTATGCCGAGATGGTGGGATCGATGACGACGCTGAACAAGGTCGGCGCGAAGCTCGCGAAGGACGCCGACGTTCACGCCATCACCGACGTTACCGGCTTCGGCCTGCTCGGCCACGCGCTCGAAATGGCGCAGGGCTCCGGCGCGACGATCACGATCGAAGAGGCAAAGCTGCCGTTCCTGAAGGAAGCTGCGTCGCTCGTGCAGAAGGGCTGCGTGACCGGCGCCTCGCACCGCAACTGGTCGAGCTACGGCGAGAACGTCGCGCTGCCCGAGAGTTGCGACGAGTGGCGGCGGCATTTGTTGACCGATCCGCAGACGTCGGGCGGATTGCTGCTGGCGTGCAAGGCGGAGCGCGCGGAGGCGATCGCCGCCGGGATCGTAGCAGAAGGCTATCCGTTCGCGCGCTTGATCGGGCGCGTGAGCGCGGGCGATGCGAAGGTCGTGATCGTTTGACTAAACGGGATACGATTTCACGGAAACGCGACCGTCATTGCGAGGAGCGTAGCGACGAAGCAATCTATCCTCGAAACCGGATCGCTTCCCGGGGATGGATTGCTTCGCTCCGCTCGCAATGACGGCGGTATGATTCCGTCCGAAATCACCCCGCTCCCCGGCCGTCCGGGACGACAATCACGCTTGTCAGAACGACCGCGGCAGCCCCAACACATGCTCCGCGACGAAGCTGAGAATCAAATTCGTCGAGATCGGCGCGACCTGATAGAGTCGTGTCTCGCGGAACTTGCGTTCGACGTCATATTCGCAGGCGAAGCCGAAGCCGCCGTGGAACTGGATGCAGGCGTTGGCCGCCTCCCATGACGCCTTGGCCGCGAGATATTTCGACATGTTGGCCTGCGCCCCGCAGGGCTCGCCCGCGTCATAGAGTCGGCAGGCCTCGAAGCGCATGAGATTGGCGGCCTCGACCTCGATGTAGCTTTCGGCGATCGGGAACTGCACCCCCTGGTTCTGGCCGATCGGCCGGCCGAAGACGATGCGCTCCTTGGAATAGGCGGAGACCTTGTCCACGAACCAGTAGCCGTCGCCGATGCACTCGGCCGCGATCAGGATGCGCTCGGCATTGAGGCCGGTGAGGATGTACTTGAAGCCGTGCCCCTCCTCGCCGATAAGATTCTCTTCCGGGATTTCGAGATTGTCGAAGAACAGTTCGTTCGTCTCGTGATTGACCATGTTGAGAATGGGCCGGACGCTCAGGCCCGACTTCATCGCCTCCTTGATGTCGACGATGAAGATCGACATGCCCTCCGACTTCTTTTTCACCTGGTCGAGCGGCGTGGTGCGCGCCAGCAGGATCATGAAATCGGAGTGCTGGACGCGCGAAATCCAGACCTTCTGACCGTTGATGACGTAGCGGTCGCCCTTCTTGACCGCGGTCGTCTTGATGCGCGTCGTGTCGGTGCCTGTCGTGGGTTCCGTCACGCCCATCGACTGAAGGCGGATTTCGCCGCTGGCGATGCGCGGCAGATATTTCTGGCGCTGCGCCTCCGATCCGTGCCGGATCAGCGTGTTCATGTTGTACATCTGGCCGTGGCATGCGCCGGAATTGCCGCCGGAGCGGTTGATCTCCTCCATGATGACCGAGGCCTCGGTGAGACCGAGCCCCGAGCCGCCGTAGGATTCCGGAATCAGCGCGGCCATCCAGCCGGCTTTCGTCAACGCATCGACGAATTCTTCCGGATAGCCACGCGCCTCGTCGACCTTGCGGTGATACTCGGCGGGAAATTCCGCACAGAGCGCGCGCACGGCGTCGCGGATTTCGGGATAATTGTTCGACACGCTCATGATCTGCTTCCGCCCTCGGTCCGGTCTGTTTCCGTCAGTCTTAGCGAAGCCGCGCGCGATGGGAAACGCCTGTCGCGCCGATCCGCCATGCGAAATCGACGAGCCGGGACACAGGCGCGCTACGACACGGGAAAGCCGAGCGCGGCGCGAAACCGGTTCTTGAGATGGACGCCATCGCGCGGCGGCAGGACGCGTGGCGGATTTTCAGGCCTGATCCTCAGCACGGCCAGTCCCGCGCCGGCGCGCGCGCCAAGCCGGTTGTGCAGGGCATCGACGCCAGCGAGATCGGAGATCGATTCCGTCCAGGCGAAGCCCATGCTCGCGGCCACCTTGTCGAGTTCCACGCCCATGCCGGTGTGGCTCGCCTGCATGCCGGTCTCGCCATAGTGGCCGTTGTCGAGAACGGCGATGGTCAGATTCGCCGGCTTCTGCGCGGCGATGGTGGCGAGCGCGCCCAGCCCCATCATCGCCTCGGCGTCGCCCGTGACGACCAGAACGGATTTCGACGGCTGCGCCTTGGCCAGGCCGAGGCCCATCATGGCCGCGCCGCCCATCGCGCCCCAGAGATAGAAATTGCGGTCGTCGTCGCCCGCCGCCGCCACGTCGTAGGCGGGCGAGCCGAGGCCGGTGACGACGAGGAGATCGGGACTGCGCCGCGCCAGCAGACGGGCGACGGCTTGCCTGCGGTCGAGCGCGCTCACTTCTTCACCCATTGCTTCTCGCCGATCAGACGCTGGCCCAGAAGCACGGCGCAGGCGCTATCGCCGTTGAAGGCCATGGACGCTGCGCCATGCAGCAGCGGTTCGACGTCCTCAGGCCGGTCGGCGCGCCAGGTCAGCACGCCCATGAGATTGAGCGCCTTCTCCGTCGCCTGGCCCATCGGGTTCTGCCACGGATTGAACTCGGCCCAGTCGCCGCGCATGGTCACGACCATGAGGAGCGGGAAGCGCCCGGCCGCCGGCAGCGCCAGCATATTGATGCAATTGCCGACCCCCGACGATTGCATCAGCAGCGCGCCGCGCTCGCCGCCGAGCCAGGCGCCGGCGAGATAGGCGATCCCCTCCTCCTCGGTCGTCAGGGCCACGGAGGCGACGGCGGGGTCGGCGACGGCCATTTCGATCGCCGCCGCGTGGCCGGCGTCGGGAACATAGGCTATGTGGCGCACATCGTGGCGCTTGAGGACGCCGAACACGTCCGAACGCCAGTCGGCGCCCGTGGTTGCGTCAGAATCCGTGATCATGCGCCGCTCCCTGGCGCGCCGCACAGGCGACGCGCCAGGGTTTTCCCCCATGCCGGCGCGGACATCAAGGCGCGACCGCATCGCATTGCGCCGAAGGCAGGTTGATAATCGCCCAAGCGTTCCGCAATATGCCCCTTGCCGTCCGGGGGCTCTAAGGCGACATGGGCAAGCCGCTACAAACGCTCGCATTCTGGCGCCTCGCGCTCGCTGCTGCGCTATGCGGCCTGTGCGCGTCTCACGCCTTTGCGCGCGACTTCCGCGCCGCCGACAATCAGACCCCCGATTATCCGACCGTGCTTGCGCTCGACTACATGAGCCGTCTGGTGGCGGAACGTACGAAGGGCCGGCATCGCATCATCGTCTTCCATTCCCGCCAGTTGGGCGAGGAGAAGGAGACGATCGAGCAGGCGCGCGCTGGCGCCATCGACATCAACAGGATCAATGCGGCGCCGCTGTCGGCGCTATCGCCCGAGGTCGAGACGCTGGGCCTGCCCTTTCTTTTCCGTTCGACCGATCAGATGTGGAGGCTGCTGCAGGGAGAGATCGGCGACCAGGTTCTCGCGTCGCTCTATCCGCACGGGCTGGTCGGACTCACCTTCTACGAGTCGGGCGCGCGGTCGATCTACAACAGCGTCAGGCCGATCCGGACGCTGGACGACGTCAAGGGCCTGCGCATCCGGGTGCAGCAATCCGATCTGCAGAAATCGATGATCAGGGCGCTGGGCGCCGAGCCGATCCCGCTATCCTACGGCCAGGTGATGACAGGCCTGTCGACCGGGATCATCGAAGGCGCCGAAAACAACTGGCCTTCCTACGTAACGACCGGCCATTACAAGGTTGCGCGGCATTACACGCTGACAGAACACACGATGTCGCCGGAAGTCCTCGTCATGTCGCGCAAGGCCTGGGACGACCTGTCGCCGGAAGACCAGAAGATCTTCCGCGACGCCGCGCGCGATTCGGGCAGCTACATGCATCTGCAATGGCGCGCCTTCGAGGATCGGGCGCGCGAGGAAGCGATGTCGGACGGCAATCACATCGTAACGGAGTTCGATCGTGCGCCGTTCGCGGCGGCGATGAAGCCGATTTACGACGAGGCGATGAAGAACGCGCGTGTGCGCGAGCTCATCGAGAAAATTCGCGCGGCCAAATGACGAACCGGGAAGGACTGGCGCGCCAATCGACCGACAGCGCAGTTTCGGGCGGTCTTACCCATGTCGTTGAAAGCTTTGTCCGCCGTTTCCAGATCCGCACGCGCATTTCGCTCGTCGCCGCGGTCAACATCGCCGTCATCGTCGTGCTGGCGATCCTGCTGTGGATCAGCTCGCGGCTGCTCAATGAAACGTGGCGCGAACTGCAATCGGTCCGCAGCTCGGAGCGGCTTGTCGCGGCGTTCGAATCCGAGGCGAGTCGCGTCCAGTCGTTGATCCACCGTTATTTCATCCAGCCGACGCCGGAAGTTCTTGCGGAAGTCGAGGCGCGCTGGAGTTCGATCACTGGCGCCCTGTTCGAGCGCGCGTCGAACGATCCGGCGATTGCGGCGGACGCGCCGGCGTTGCGCGACCTGACCAACAGGCTGGTGTCGGGCTTCGACCAGTTGCGCGCCGCGCGCGCCGAAATCGCGACGCTCTACGAGGAGCAGATCCTCAAGCCGTCACGCGAGATGAGCGGGCTCTACGCCATTCTGGAAAGTACGTTCTCGGATCGCAACGCCCTGATCGCGCCGGCGCTGAGCAAGTCGCGCGAGGCTTTCGCCACCACGTCGGTCGCGATCAATTCATACTATCTTTCAACGTCGTCCACGCCCGCCGACGAAGCGTTGAGCAATATCGACACGATCATCAACACGATCCCCGTCATGCTGGACCTCGCCGACGGCGACATCCAGCGGGCCGCTCTGCAACGGTTGCAGGCGCGCGCGCGCCAATTGAAGGACGGGCTGCAGAAACTGACCGCGGAATTCAAGGAGCAGAACCGGCTGCTGCAGAACGTCGTCGACAAGAGCCAGGCGGAAATGTCCGAGCTGGCGGCGACGCTCTCCGACAGGATGCGCCAGCGCGAAACGCGCGCGCAAAACCAGCTCGACCGCGCGCTCAAGGCCGTGTTCCTCGTGATCGCCATCGTCACGCTCGTCTCGCTGGCGGTCATCGGTTTCTTCGGCATGGTTTTCGCGCGCTCGGTCAGCGAGCCCCTGCGCTCGCTGATGAAATCCATGAACCGCATCGCCGAGGGACGGCTCGACACGCGGGTCGCGGGCACCGAGGCGCGCGACGAGATCGGCGAGATGGCGCGGGCGCTGGAGATCTTTCGCGAAAACGCCATCGCCAAGCTGCAAGCGGAAGCCGATCTCATCGCCTCCAAGCAGCGCACGGAAACCGCTTACGAGGAATTGCGTGAGACCCAGAACAGCCTGATCGAGGCCGAGAAACTCGCAGCTCTCGGCGGCCTCGTCGCGGGCGTGGCGCACGAGGTGAACAATCCGGTGGGCGTCAGCGTGACGGTCGCCTCCACGCTCGCGCGGCGCTGCGAGGCCTTCAGCGAGGAGCTGAGCCGCGGCGAACTGAGACGCTCGCGCCTCAACGAGTTCATCGACGGCAATCGCGAAGCGGCGAACATGCTGCTCTCCAATCTTCACCGCGCCGCCGAACTGATCCAATCCTTCAAGCAGGTGGCGGTAGACCGCAGCCATGCCGAGCGACGCGCCTTCGACATGCGGGGCCTCACCGACCAGATCATGCTGTCGCTGCGCC
Source organism: Rhodoblastus sp. (assembly GCA_047605445.1). Taxonomy (GTDB): domain Bacteria; phylum Pseudomonadota; class Alphaproteobacteria; order Rhizobiales; family Beijerinckiaceae; genus JAJXWB01. The sequence continues at coordinate 15,529 of JASGFP010000055.1, read as the reverse complement.
CCACGCTCAGCAAGCACAACATCGCGCTTGCCGTCGATTGTCCCGACGGCCTCGAGATGAACAGCTATCCCGGCTCATGGGGACAGGTTCTGACCAATCTTACGCTGAACGCCGTCAGCCATGCGTTTTCCCCCGACACGGACGGCGCGATCGACATTCGTATCAGCCGGCTCGATGCGGACACGATCGAGATCGTCTTCGCCGACAACGGCCAGGGCATGACGGACGACGTCAAGCGGCGGGCCTTCGACCCGTTCTTCACCACGGCGCGCGGGCGCGGCGGCACGGGCCTTGGCCTGCACATCGTCCACAATATCGTGACGAACCGGCTCGGCGGCCGGATCACGGTCGCCTCCGAGCGTGGGCGCGGTGTGCGTTTCCGCATGGTCTTGCCAGTCACCGCGCCTCTATTTGCAGCCGACGAAACCAAAGCCGACGCCAAAGCATGAGCGACGACGACATCATCCGCCTGATCGACGACGACCCGCCAACGCCCGTGCGGGCCGCCGCGAAAGCCTGGAAGGTCGCGATCATCGACGACGATCCGGCCGTGCACGACGGCACACGCTTTGCGCTCTACGATTATTCGCTCAACGGCGACGGCATCGAACTCGTGTCGGCCTATTCGGCCGCCGAGGGCCGCAAACTGCTGCTGGCCAATTCCGACATCGCCGTCGTCCTGCTCGACGTCGTGATGGAAACCGACCGTGCGGGCCTCGAACTCGTCGACTACATCCGCCGCGAATTGCGAAACGAGGCCGTGCGGATCATTCTGCGCACCGGCGAGCCGGGGCAGGCGCCGGAGCGGCAGGTGATCGTCGACTATGACATCAACGACTACAAGGCGAAGACGGAGCTGACCGCCGACAAGCTCTTCACCTCGCTGACCGCGGCCCTGCGCAGCCACATGCAATTGCGCACGATGATCGAGACGCGGCGCGGCCTCGAGATCATCATCGAGGCGACGCCCACGCTGTTCGATTTCCGCTCCATGCAGCGTCTGGCCGAGGGCGTGCTCACGCAGGTCGCCTCGCTGCTGGCCGTCGATTGCGCAGGCATCCTGATCCTGCGCGACCTCGGCGCGGACGGCCGGCGCCTGGCCGTGCTCGCGGGCTCCGGCGTTTACCGCGAATGCGTCGGCGCCGAGAATCTCCAGGGTCTCGACCACGACCTTCTCGAGCTGGTGGACAAGGCCTTTTCGACGCGCCGCACGGAGTTCCGCGACCGGCGCACCGTCCTCTACATCTCCACGCACAGCGGCGCCGAGATCGTCGTCTTCCTCGACGCCGGCAAGCAGTTGAGCGACACGGATCGCGCGCTGATCGAGGTGTTTTCGAGCCGCCTGTCGATCGCCTTCGACAATGTCGTGCTCTATTCGCAGCTCGAGAACGCCAATGTCGATCTCGAACGCCGCGTCGAGGCGCGGACGGCCGAGTTGCTGGCCGCCAACCGGCGGCTCGAAGCGCAATGGCGGCGCGTGCGCCAGGTCAACGATTTCCAGAGCGAGGTCCTCGGCAAGGTCGCCCACGACCTCAAGAACCCCTTGAACGTCATCCTCGGCCGATCGGAAATTCTCGAGGAACTGTTCTCGAAGAATTCCGAAAGCGCGCAGGCCGCCCAGCCCCAGTTGCGGCACATCCGCTCATCGGCGCTGCGACTGACCTCCATGATCGACGAACTGATCGCCGATGCGATGAACGACGCGCTCGACATTTCCGTGCGCAGCGAGGTCGTCGATCTGGCCGCGATCGTCCGGGACGTCGCCGAAGCCAACCGGCCGCTTGCCGAGCGCAAGGACCAGACGATCCAGATTGCGCTGTCGGGCGTTCTGGCGACGGAATGCGACCCCGAACGCATACGCGAGGCGATCGACAATATCGTCAGCAACGCCGTGAAATATTCGCGGATCGGCGGTCCGATCCGCATCGAAGCCTATCCGTCCGACGACGGCAATGTGGTCAAGGTCGTCGATTCCGGTCCGGGCTTCATGCCCGAAGACATGTCGCGCCTGTTCGGCCGGTTCCAGCGGCTCTCCGCCAAGCCCACCGGCGGCGAGACGTCGACGGGACTCGGCCTTTCCATCGTGAAGAAGATCGTCGACCTGCACGACGGATCGATCGCCGTCACGCAGGGCGAGACCGATGGCGCGTTGATCTCGATCAGGCTGAAGGCCGCGCGCCACGGAAACAAAGCATGAGCAGCCGTCAGATGATCTTTGTCGTCGACGACGACGCCGACGCGCGCGAGATGGTCGGCGACTATCTTAGAATGCACGGGTTCGACGCGACGCTGTGCGAAGGCGGCGGCGAATTGCGCGAGGCCTTGCGCCACGCTACGCCGGAGCTGGTGGTGCTCGATCTCAACATGCCCGGCGAAGACGGGCTGTCGCTCATCCGATTTCTGAAACAGACCTGCGGCTGCCCGATCATCATGCTGACGGCCACGGCCAGCACGATCGACCGTGTGGTGGGCCTCGAACTCGGCGCGGACGACTACATCGCCAAGCCCTGCGAGCTGCGCGAGCTGGTGGCGCGCATCCGCTCTATCCTGCGGCGGATCAAATGGTCGCCGGCGCGCAGTTCCGAGCGTCGGCTCGCCGCCATCGTCGCTTTCGATCTCGTGGACTTCACCCGTTTCGTCCATGACGACGAGGCCGGCACGCTTGCGGCGCTCGACCGCATCTTTGCGGAGGCGGTCGTGCCCAGCCTCATCCAATGGCATGGCGTGCTGTTCAAGATGCTGGGCGACGGGGCGCTGGTCGAATTTCCAAGCGTTGTCGACGCCATGGAATGGGCCGTGGAATTCCAGAAGACCATGGCCGGCCGCGACGAGGCCTCGCCGGCGCGAGGCGGCATGAAATTCCGCGTCGGCGTCGCGGTCGGCGACGTCATCGTCAGTCAGCTCGACCGGCTCGGCGAAGGGGTGGCGCTGGCCGCGCGCGCGCAGGAGATCGCCCTGCCCGCCGGCATAGCGGTGACCGAGCAGGCCTACCAGTTCCTGCACGGGCGCACGACGATCCAACTCGAGGACGCCGGGGTCCGGCAGCTCAAGAATATCGCGACGCCCATGCGCATATGGACCTGGCCGGCCGCAGCCTCGGAGGCGTAACCGTCAGAATTCCGCGAGCCGCGCGCGCAGCGCGTCGAGCGAGGCCAGTATCTCGCCGCCGCTGGCGAGAATGAAATACTCGACCTGCAGATTGACGGTCGAACCGACATTGTCGGCTGCGAGCCGGAAATCGCCGCGATATCCGAGAACAAGCTTCCCGCGCGCGAAAGCATAGCCGATTTCGGCCGCCGTGCCGCTGTCGACATCCGGGCCGTCGAGTATGGCGAGAACGAGATCGCAAGAGTCGATCGCCCGCATGTTTGCGGCGCCGATCCGCTGGTTGAGGTCCCGCCATGCGTCGCGCTGCGCGTCGAGCGAGGGCAGGCGCGCAATGCGCGTGATCTGTTCCGGCGGCGTGAGCGCGAAGGGATCGACGACCGCATGGCCGAGGGTTCGTCCGAGCGCCGCCACCGCCTCCAGCCCCAGCCGCCCGAGTTCCGAGAAGCCGAGAGGGCCGGCGAGATATATGCGCTTTATCGTCGTGGCCATGTCGACGTCCCGCGCCGGCATGGCGCGACATCGCTTATAGCGGCGCCCGCAATTCCCGTCAGTCGCAGGTTTGTCCGCTATCCGGCCGCAGGCGGAATATCCCCGAAGAACCGTATACAGAACAGTTTTCGATCCAGCATGATCGCAATTCTCGTCGTTCGACGCGCATCACGCCGCACGTCTCCGCGCGCCTCCGGACAAATGCCGGAATTTGACCCTGATTCACCCGCTCAAGCTTGTCGATAAAGAACAATTCACTAAACTACGCTTCACTAACCATGGGGCGCGGTCCGTGCGTGAGGACGGGATAGAGAGTTCAGCGTTTTGGTTTCGACGAGCAGACCGGTCATGGCCGCCGGCGTCGCCCTTGTTTGCTGGGTTTCGTCCGGCGAGCCCGGGCGGGCGTTCGACTTCTTCGGCCTGTTCGGCTCGCCGGAGCAGGCGGCGCCGACGCCGGACGGCATAGCTTACGACGTCGTTTTCGAAGGCGTCGGCGATGATTCGCGCCTTGCCGAAGCGCTGAAGGACGCGTCCGGCGTTTGGCGGCTGCGGCTTCAGCCGCCCTCCTCCGGCGTCGCGCTGACCCGCCGCGTCGTTTCGGATTTTCCAGACCTGGCGAATGCGCTCTGGGCGAGCGGCTATTACGACGCTTCCGTCAGCGTGACCGTGGCCGGCGTTGCGATCACGCCGGAGGGCGTCGGCGCGGCGCCGGCCGGTCAAGCCGCCGAAACATCGCGCGGCGCGGCGCTCGTGCCGGTCCGCTACACGATCACGCCCGGCCCGCTCTACCAGTTGCGCAATGTGGTGATCTACGACGCGCGCACGAAGGGGCTGATCGACCCGGCGCTGATCGACCGGTCGCGCTTCGGCGCGGACCCGGTCGGCCCCGCGCGAGCGGCGACGGTGCGTTCGACGCAGACCGTCTGGATCGACCAGTTGCGCGCGCAATCCTATCCGCTCGCGAAAGTCGTCGATACGCGCCCGGTGGTCGACCATCGCCTGCGGATCATGGACGTCGCCATCACCATCGATCCCGGTCCCAAGGCCGGGATCGGGCCGGTGACGGTGCAGGGTTCGCCCGGCGTCGATCCGCGCGTGATCTCGTCCTTCATCTATCTGGAGGAAGGCGAGCCCTACCGTCCCAAGCGCATTCTCGACACGCGCAATTCGGTGTCTCAGATCGAGGCCATCGGCGGCGTGCGCGTCGAAGAAGGCGACAAGCTCGACGCCAACGGCAACCTGCCGATCCTCGTCGTCACCAGCGAGCGCAAGCGTCATGCGGTGGCGCTGGCGGCGATGTATTCCAACGTCGACGGACCGTCGGTGCGCGCCTCCTGGACCGACCGTAACCTGTTCGGCGGGGCCGAGCGGCTGCGGCTCGACGCGCAGGCCGGCATAGCGGCCATCGGCGGCGCCTCGCAATTCAAGGGTCTGTCGTCGCTGTCGTGGCGCAATGTCGTCGGCCGCGTCGGCGCGAGTTTCGTCAAGCCGGCGCTCGGCGGCTCGCGCAACGATCTGCTGGTGGATGTCGCCGCGATCCGCGAGAGCACGGACTATTATTACGCCAGCTATCTGAACGCGCAGGTCGCGCTGCGCCACCGCTTTTCAGAATATCTTTCGGCGCAGATCGGGATCGAAGCCGAAGGCGGGCAGACCGTCGACCTGTGGGGCAAGCACAATTATTCGCTGCTCGGAGCGCCTGTCGCGATCAACTACGATTCGACCGACGACAAGCTCGCGCCGACGAAAGGCGTGCGCGCCATGGCGCGCGTCGCGCCCTACATCAAGGCGCTGCCGCATGGCGTGACCATGGTGCAGTCGAAGGCCCAGGTCTCGACCTACTATGCGATCGACGAGCAAGCGCGCTACATTCTCGCAGGCCGCATCGCCGCCGGCTCGACATTCGGCGCCGGCATCGCCGATGTGCCGGCGAGCCGCCGTTTCTTCGTGGGCGGCGGCGGCTCCGTGCGCGGCTATCGCTATCGTTCGCTCAGTCCGGACAACGGTTTCGGCGTGCCGACCGGCGGCCTGAGCTATATCGAAGCCTCGCTGGAGGCGCGCATCCGCCTGACCGAGACATTCGGGATCGTGCCGTTCGTCGACGCGGGCTCGGCCTACGACAGCCCCGTTCCGGACTTCAAATCGTCGATTCGCGAATCCGTCGGCCTCGGCCTGCGCTATTTCACGCCGATCGGTCCAATCCGGCTCGACGTCGCCGTGCCGCTCGCGCGCCGTCCGGGCGAAAGCAAGTTCGGCGTTCTGATCGGCGTAGGGGAGGCCTTCTGATGACGCGCGGCCGCATCCTCCGTATCGCCGGCCTCTGCATCGCCGGGCTCGTGCTCGCCGTCGTGGCGCTTGGCCTGTTCGCCAATACCGGCGCGGGCGGACGGATGATCGCCGCATTCGTCTCGCGCGCAGCTTCCGCCCCGGGATCGGCGATCACGGTCGGCGGGGTCGACAATCCCGTCTCCGGCGCGCCTGGCGTGCGCGACATTTCGATCGCCGACGCCGACGGCGTGTGGCTGAAGATCGACCGCGTGGACATGCGCTGGTCGCCGCTGGCGCTGCTGCGCGGGACCGCCGACATCGACGCGCTCGACATCGGCGCAGTCAACGTGCTGCGCAAGCCGCTCCCCGGCCCCGTGGTTGCGGACGACAGGAGCCTCGCGGACAAAATCAAGGATGCGATCGCGTGGCGCCCGCCGCTCGCCATCCGGATCGGCGCCCTGAAAATCGGCGCGATCTCGCTGGCGGCGCCTGTGCTCGGGGCGCCCGCGTCGCTGGCGCTGTCAGGATCGGCCGATCTCGGCGCGACGGGATCGGCGGCGCGGCTCGCGCTCGACGCGAAACGCCTCGACGAGCCGGGCGCGGTGACCGCCAAGGCCGACATCGCCGGCGACGGCGCCAGGCTCAATCTGGCGATCGACGCTTCAGAGCCTCGAGGCGGCCTTGTCGCGCGGCTCGCCAATATTGCCGGCCTGCCGCCGGTCGAAATCCATCTGGCCGGCGACGGCGCGCTCGATGCGTTTGCCGCGAAACTCGACGCGCGGGCGGGCGATGTCGCCGACGCCGGGGGCACGGCGACGATCCGGCGCGAAGGGGCGCAGCGCCGCGTCAATTTCGATCTGTCGGGGCGGCTTGCCGCGCTTCTGCCAAAGAACGCAGCCATCTTTTTCGAGAATGCGACCCGCGCGACCGGCGCTGGCGCCATCGCCGACGATGGCGCGCTCCGCTTCGACCGAATTGCCCTCGACGCGTCCGCCTTCACCCTCGACGGCGCGGGCGCGCTCAGCGCGGACGGTAAAATTTCAGGACGCGCGCGGCTTGCCGGAAAGCCCGCGCCGCCGAATGCGGCGTTCGCGGCGAAAACGCTTCTGGCGGACGCAAATCTCTCGGGAACGCTGGCCAGGCCCGAAGGCGTCGCGCATGTGCTGATCGACGCGGCGCGCGGACCGATGGGCGCGATCGGACACGTCGATCTCGAAGCCTCGATTGCGCCCGCCACAAACGGACAGAACATTTTCGAGGTCGCCGCAACCGGCAATGCCAATGGCCTCGCCCTCGCCGACGCCGCCTTGTCGGAGGCGCTGGGCGATAGCGCGCGGCTGCAGTTTCGCGCCCGGGCCGGGAAGCTCGACCAGATGGATGTAAGCGTCGCGACGCTTTCGACCAGCGCAGCGGAACTCGCCTATACCGGCCGCGCCGGCCTCGACATTCTCGATGGCCACGCAAAAATCGCCGCCGCCGATCTCTCCCGCTTCGCGCGCCTCGCCAACACCGACCTGAAGGGCGCGCTGGCGCTCAATGCCACTCTTTCCGGCGCGCCGCGGGCGGGCCGTGTTTCGGCCGCGCTCGATGGAGCGATCACGCAACCGGGCGTTGGCGTCCCCGCCGTGAACGCCCTTCTCGGCAAGCGGCTGGCGATTGCAGGCAAAGCCAGTCTGGCGGATGGCGGCGTCACGTTCGACAAGCTGCAGCTGACCGGCGAACGGATGCGCGCGACGATCGACGGCGCGGCGACGCAGGACAAGGCCGACCTCGTTGCGAAGCTTACCGCGCCCGATCTGAAATACGTCGATGCGCGTCTCACCGGCCAGGCGGAGGCGGATGTCGCGCTGTCGGGCTCGCTGCGCAAGCTCGATGCGACGTTCAAGATTCTGGCGCGCGACGCCAGCGCGATCGGCCGCGCGATACCCACCCTCTCGCTGACCGGAGAGGCGCGCGACCTGACCGGCGCGGCGGCGGTCGCCGCGGCGCTCGATGGCTCGATCGACGGCAAGCCGACGCGCGGCGCCCTGCGCGCCCAGCGCGACGGCGACATATGGAAGGTCGATACGCTCGATCTGGCTGTCGATCGCGCCAGCGTCAAAGGCGCGCTCGCGCTCCAGCCGGGCAATCTCGCGAAAGGTCGCCTGACCGTCGTCGCTCCCGATCTGGACGCCTTCTCGCCCTTCGCGCTGCAGAAGCTCTCCGGCCGCCTCGATGCCGACATCACACTCGACAATGCGGGCGGCAAGCAATCCGCCGTCGTCGAAGCGCACGGGCAGAACGTGCGCTCGGCCGACATTGCGATCGACCGGCTCGATGCGCGCGCCAGCCTGCGCGATCTCTTCGGGGCGACGCAGATCGAGGGTCAGGCGGCAGCCGACGCAGTTCGGCTGGGCGGCGAGACGATTTCGAAGGCGCGCCTGAACGCCAAACCCGGCGCGGGCGGCGCCACCGACATCGATCTTTCGCTCGATGCGCGCGGCTTCGCCGTCGCGGGCCGCGCGGCATTGACGAACGGCGAGCCGCGCCGGCTCGACATCGCGCAATTCTCGGCGACGCGCGCGGGCAAACGCATAGCGCTCGCGGGCCCCGGCAGCATCACGCTGCGCGACGGCGGCGCGGAGTTTAAGGGGCTGGTCATCGCCGCAGACGGCGGACGGCTTTCGATCGACGGTTTCGCCGGCCAGAAGCTGGCGCTCGACGTCAATGGGCGCGCGCTGCCGCTGTCGCTGGCCGCTCTGGCCGATCCCTCGCTCGCCATCGACGGCGTGGCCGACATACAGGCGAAGATCGGCGGCACGGCGCAAGCGCCGACCGGCGACTGGCGCGTGAAGGTCGCGCGTCTGACCGCGCCGCAAACCCGCGACGCCGGACTGCCGCCGATCGAGGCGAGCGCCTCGGGGAAACTGGCGGGCGGACGCACGAGCGTCGACGCCGACATATCGATCGGGCCGCGCAGCAAGCTGAAGATCACCGGCAGCGCGCCGCTCGGCGCCGGCGCGCTCGACGTCGCCATCAAGGGCGCGATCGACGCCGCGCTGGCCAACACCACATTGTCCGCCAACGGCCAGACGGTTGCGGGACAGGCGAAAGTCGATCTCACCGTGAAGGGCGCGGTCGCCGCGCCGCTGGTCGGCGGGACGATAAATATCGCCAACGGCGCCTTCTCCGACCCGATAAACGGCGTCGCGCTGACCAATGTCACCGGCGTGCTTTCGGGCAATGGCCGCGAGTTGACCATCTCCGGCCTCAATGGCCAGACGAAGAACGGCGGGCGCATCGCGGTGGCCGGGAAAGTGGCGATCGATCCGCCCGGCGGCTTTCCGGGATCGCTGGTCGTGAAATCGGCCAATGCGCAATTCGTCGACAGCGAGACGGCTTCGGCCATCGGCGATCTCGATCTCACGATAACAGGGCCGCTCGCGCGCGCGCCGCGCGTCGCCGGCCGCGTGACGCTGCGCTCGATGGATGTGAACGTGCCCGACCGCATTCCCGTCAATCTCAAGCCGCTGCCTGGAACGCGCCAGATCGACGCGAAAGGCTTCGCGGCCCAGATGATCGCGATCGAGCGCAAGGCGAAAGCGCGCGCCGGACGCAAATCGAATTTCAACGCGACGCTCGACCTCGTCGTCGCCGCGCCAAACCGCATCTTCGTGCGCGGGCGCGGGCTGGATGCGGAATTCGGGGGCCAGTTGAAGATCGGGGGAACGGTTCAGAACCCCGACATCGACGGCGGTTTCGATCTGCGGCGCGGACGCATGCAGCTTCTGACCCAGCGACTCGATCTTACGCAGGGCAAGTTGACCTTCGCCGGCGGACTGACGCCGCAACTGGATTTCGCGGCGCAGACATCGGCCGGCGGCGTGACAGCCAATGTCGGGGTGACGGGCCCGGCCTCGCAGCCCGTCTTCGCCTTCACGTCATCGCCGAGCCTGCCGCAGGACGAGGTGCTGTCGCGCCTGCTGTTCGCCAAGGCGTCGGCTTCGCTCACACCCTTCCAGGCGTTGCAACTCGCCATGGCGCTGGCGCAATTCACCGGCGCGACATCGGGCGCGGACGCGTTCGAAAAGATGCGCAAGGCGCTCGGCGTCGATACGCTCGACATAGACGCGGGCGCAGCCGGCGGACCTTCCGTCGGCGTCTCGCGCTACATCGCCAAGGGCGTCAATGTCGGCGTTCGCACGGGCGTGAAGCCGGAGCAGACGGCCGTGACGGTCGGCGTCGATGTATTCAAGAATTTCCGGGTGCAGAGCGAAACGCGCGTCGACGGCAAGACATCGGTCGGCGTCGGCGTCGAATGGGAATATTGAGGCGCAGCGCGCGCGTTTACGCTTTACCGAACGTCTCGTCGAAGGAATAGCCGGCGCCGCGCACGGTGCGGATCGGATCCTTTTCGCGGCCGCGCACCAGCGCCTTTCTGAGGCGTCCGACGTGGACGTCGACCGTCCGCTCGTCGATCTCCGCCGCCGTGCCCCAGACGAAATCGAGCAATTGCGCGCGCGAGAAGACACGGCCCGGCTTCTCGAGCAGGAATTCGAGCAGGCGGAATTCCGTGGGGCCGAGATGAATGTCGCGGCCGGCGCGGCGCACGCGGCGCGTCTCGCGGTCGAGGTCGATGTCGCCCGCCTTCAGGCGATTTGCGATGCGCTCGGGCTTGGCGCGCCGCAGTAGCGAGCGCACGCGCGCCATCAGTTCGGGCACCGAGAACGGCTTGACGACATAATCGTCGGCGCCGACGGACAGGCCGCGAACACGCTCGGCCTCCTCGCCGCGCGCGGTCAGCATGATGATCGGCAGGTCGCGCGTCTCGTCGCGGGCGCGCAGACGCCGGCAGATCTCGAGACCGGAGACGCCGGGCAGCATCCAGTCGAGGATGACGAGATCGGGCGTCGCTTCGGCGATCAGGGTCTCCGCTTCGTCACCCCGCTCGGCGCGCTCGACGACATAGCCTTCCGCTTCGAGATTGTAGGACAGCAGCAGCGCCAATGCCTGCTCGTCCTCCACCACGAGCACGCGCGGGGCGCGGCTCGCTGGCGCCTCGCGCACGTTGGTTGATCCGGTTTCGCTCATGTCGGCCAGGTTCATTGCATGATCGCCGCGGCGGAGCCCTTGGGCCTGTCGACCGGCGGCTGTTCGCCGGTGACGAGATAGACGACGGTCTCCGCGATATTGGTCGTGTGATCGCCGATGCGCTCGATGTTCTTCGAGCAGAACAGAAGATGCGTGCAGAAGGTTATGTTGCGTGGATCTTCCATCATGAACGTCAGCAAATCCCGGAACACGGAATCCTCGAGCGCATCGAGCTCCGCGTCGCGCACCCACACCGCGCGGGCGCGCTCGACGTCGCGCTGCGCATAGGCGTCGAGCACGTCCTTCAATTGCATCGCGGCGTATTCGTGCATCGAACGCAGGCCGACGATGGCGCGCGGCATGCGCGCTTCGGCGGCGATCTTGACCGTGCGCTTGGCGATGTTCTTGGCGAGATCGCCGACGCGCTCGAGGTCGCCCGAAACGCGGATGGCGGCGACGCATTCGCGCAGATCGACAGCGAGCGGCTGCCGGCGCGCGATGGTGAGGATGGCGTTGTCCTCGACCTCGCGCTGCAAGAGGTCGAGCCGCGGATCGGTCGCGATCGTCTTTCTTGCAAGATCGGTGTCGAGCCTGGCCAGCGCGTCCATCGCATCGGACAGCATCTGCTCGGCGATACCGCCCATTTCGGCGATGCGCTGGCCGAGCGTGCCCAGTTCGCGATCGTAGGCCTTGACGATGTGATCGGTCATCGATCTGTCTCCTGTCCAGCGCTCATCCGAAGCGGCCGGTGATGTAATCCTGCGTCTTCTTGTCCGAAGGCGCGGTGAAGAGCTTGGTCGTCGGACCGAATTCCACCAGCTCGCCGAGATACATGAAGGCCGTGTATTGCGACACGCGCGCGGCCTGCTGCATGTTGTGGGTGACGATCGCGATCGTATATTTTTCGCTGAGTTCGTCGATCAGCTCTTCCACCTTCGCCGTCGAGATCGGATCGAGCGCGGAGCAGGGCTCGTCGAACAGGATGACTTCCGGCTGGATAGCCACGGTGCGGGCGATGCACAGGCGCTGCTGCTGGCCGCCTGACAGGCCGAGGCCGCTGGTGTGCAGCTTGTCCTTCACTTCGTTCCAGAGCGCGGCGCCGCGCAGCGCTTCCTCGACGCGGCCGTCGAGTTCGCTTTTCGCCGGCCTGTCGTAGAGGCGGATGCCGAAGGCGATGTTTTCGTAGATGGTCATCGGAAAGGGCGTCGGCTTCTGGAAAACCATGCCGACCTTGGAGCGCAGCAGATTGAGGTCCTGCTTCGGGGACAGAATGTTCTGGCCATCCAGCATCACCTCGCCCTCGGCGCGTTGGCCGGGATAGAGATCGTACATACGATTGAGGACGCGCAGCAGCGTGGATTTTCCGCAGCCGGAGGGACCGATGAAAGCGGTGACCTCGTTGGCGTGCAGCGGCAGAGAGATGCCTTTCAGCGCCTTGGCCGCGCCATAGAAGAAATCGACGTTGCGAACGTCCACCTTGACGCTGCGCAATGCCGCGTCGGCAGGTGGATGAATGGCGAGTGCGCCATCTGTCGTTGCTTGTGCGTTCACTTGGCTACGCTCCTCGATCCGATGGCGCGCGCGACGATGTTGAGCGCGAGCACGGCGAAAGTGATGATCAGCGCGCCCGCCCAGGCGAGCCGCTTCCAGTTGGGGTCGGGGTTGTTGATGAAATTGTTGATGGTGACCGGCAGATTGGCGATCTCGCGCGTGAGATCGAGGCTCCAGAACTGGTTGGACAGAGCCGTGAACAGCAGCGGCGCCGTCTCGCCGCTGACGCGCGCGACCGCCAGCAGGAGACCGGTGATGAGGCCGGTCTTGGCGGCCTTGTAGGCCACCTTCTGTACGACGAGCGAGCGCGGCAGGCCGAGGCCGGTCGCCGCCTCGCGCAATTGCTGCGGCACCAGCAGCAGCATGTTCTCGGTGGTGCGCACGACGACTGGAATGACGATGACCGCGAGCGCCAGCGCGCCGGCTATGCCGGAGAAGCCGTGCATCGGCACTACGACCGCGCCGTAGATGAACAGGCCGATGATGATGGAGGGCGCCGACAGGAGGATGTCGTTGATGAAGCGCGTGACCGTCGTCAGCTTCTCGTGGCGGCCGTATTCGGCCATGTAGGTGCCGGCGAACAGGCCGATGGGCGCGCCGATGGCGACGCCGATGAAGGTCAGGATCAGGCTGCCGGCGATGGCGTTGAGCAGGCCGCCGCCCTGCACGTTCGGCGGGGGCGTCATCTGCGTGAATACGGCGAGGTTCAATCCGCCGAGACCATTCCACAGCAACGTCGCCAGGATGACGAACAGCCACGCGAGGCCGACGCCGGTGGCGCCGACGCACAGGCCCATGGCCACGCCGTTCCTGCGCTTGCGATTTTCGTAGAGTGCGGACATGTCAGTTCCCCGCCTTCTTCTCGACGCGCATCAGCATGTACCGCGCGACGGCAAGGACCGTGAAGGTCAATACAAACAGCAGTAGGCCAAGCAGGATCAGCGCGGCCTGGTGCACATCCGAGGCTTCCGCGAACTCGCTGGCGATGGCGGCCGAAATGGTCGTCGACGGCGCGAAGATCGACGACTGGATCTTGAAGCTGTTGCCGATGACGAAAGTGACCGCCATGGTTTCGCCGAGCGCGCGGCCGAGCGCCAGCATGATTCCGCCGATCACGCCGACGCGCGTGTAGGGGATGACGACATTGCGCACGACTTCCCAGGTCGTGCAGCCGACGCCGTAAGCCGCTTCCTTCAGCACCGGCGGCACGGTCATGAACACGTCGCGCGAGATCGAGGTGATGAAGGGCAGGATCATGATCGCCAGGACGAGCGAGGCGTTGAAAAGCGACAGATTGCTCGCGGGGCCCTTGAATATCTGGTTGAGCACGGGGACGTGCTCGAAGGCCGCGATGACGGCCGGCTGGAAATGCTCGGCGAGAAACGGGCCGAGCACGAAGAAGCCCCACATGCCGTAGATGATCGAGGGAATGCCGGCGAGCAGTTCGATGGCGGTGGAGATGGGCTGGCGCAGCTTCTGCGGACAGAGTTCGGTCAGGAACACGGCGATGCCGAGGCCGACCGGCACGGCGATTGCCATGGCGATCAGCGAGGAGATGAGCGTTCCGTAGATCGGGCCGAGGCCGCCGAGGATGGGCTCCGGCTGCGCATTGGGCGCCCAGCGCTGCGTAAGAAGGAAGTCGAAGCCGAACGCCCGGATCGCCGGCCACGCGCCGATGATGAGCGACACGATGATGCCGCCGAGCAGCAGCAGGACGATCCAGGCCGAGAGGCGCGTCGCCCACAGGAAGGCGCGGTCGCCATTACGCAGCCGGCCGAGCGCCGCGGTTCTGTCGCCGCCCGTCATTCGCCCGGCAGGCGCGGTCAGTGCTGCCTCTGACACGTCACTTCTCCTCGTTCACGCGCATATAGGAAGGCGGAGGCAGGGCCCCCGCCGCTCCACTCGACTCAGCTCTTGATGTCCGCGGTCCAGGTCTTGCGGATCATCTCCTTCACATTCGCCGGCATCGGAATGTAGTCGAGTTCTTCGGCCGCCTTGTCGCCGTTCTTGAAGGCCCAGTCGAAGAACTTCACCGCTTCCGCCGAGGCCGCCTTGTCCGCGGGATCGGCGTACATGAGGATGAACGTCGCGGCCGTCATCGGCCAGGAAGCCTCGCCCGGCTGGTTCGACAGGATCAGATAATAACCCGGCGCATTGACCCAGTCGGCGTTGGCCGCTGCGGCCTGGAAGGCGGCGAGCGTCGGCGAAACGCGCTTGCCGGCGGCGTTGATCATGTCGACATGCGTCATCTTGTTCTGCTTGGCGTAGGCGTATTCGACATAGCCGATCGAATTTTTGGTCTGGCCGACGTTGCCGGCGACGCCGTCATTGCCCTTGGCGCCGACGCCGACAGGCCATTCGACCGCGGTGTTGGAGCCGACCTTGGACTTCCAGTCGGCAGAGGCCTTGGACAGATAATCGGTGAAGTTGAAGGTCGTGCCCGAACCGTCCGAGCGGCGCACGACGGCGATGGCGGCGTCGGGCAGCTTCACGCTCGCATTGAGCTTGGCGATCGCCGGGTCGTTCCACTTGGCGACCTTGCCGAGAAAAATATCGGCCAGCGTCGCGCCGTCGAGCACGAGTTCGCCCGGCTTCACGCCCTCGATATTCACGACCGGCACGATGCCGCCCATGACCTGCGGCCACTGGACGAGGCCGTCCTTCTTGAGCTTGTCGGCGGTCAGCGGCGCATCGGTCGCGCCGAACGTGACCGTCTTGGCCAGGATCTGCTTGATCCCGGCGCCCGAGCCGATCGACTGGTAGTTGAGGCCGGCGCCGGTCTCTTTCTTGTAGGCGTCCGCCCATTTCGAATAGATCGGATAGGGGAAGGTGGCGCCGGCGCCGGAAATGTCGGCGGCGCTGGCGGGCGCGGTCGCGATCGTGGCGACGGCGGCCACGCAGGCGGCGCGGAGAAGGTTGGTCAGGAGCATCATAGCCTCACAGGTGGTCATTCGTCTCGACGCTCGAAGCGTCGGGCGCCTCACTACAGGCGGCGCGCTGCGCAATAACGACACTTGCATGACACTATGGTGACAGAAGGCGG
>JASGFP010000054.1:0-25264 GCA_047605445.1 Rhodoblastus sp. | reverse complement strand
CGGCCTTGCGCGAGGAGACGACGACCTTCGCGCCCATCTGCGCCATGATCTCGGCTGCGGATTTGCCGATGCCGCGCGACGAGCCGGTGACGATGGCGACCTGGCCTGAGAGATCGAAGGGGTGGGTCATGTGATGTGGTCGATCGATTGTCCTTCTCCCCGCGCGCGGGGAGAAGGTGGCCGAAGGCCGGATAAGGGGTTTGTCGACGTGAGGAGACTTCGTCGAAACGACCGGCCCCTCACCCCGACGCTCTCCCCGCGCACGGGGAGAGGGAGAGACTACGCCGCGATCAGGCCGCCCATGTCGGCCAGTTTCGCGAGGTGATGGTCGACGTCGCCGAACAGCGAGTCGATCACCGTGCCGCGCTTGAAATAGTGGCCGACGCGCAATTCGTAGGTCATGCCGACGCCGCCGTGCAGCTGGATCGACTGCTGGCCGACGAAGCGCAGCGACTTGCCGACCTGCGTCTTGGCCGCCGACATGGCGCGGGCGCGTTCGGCCGCGTCGTTCTCGCTCGCCATCATGGTCGCGTAATAGGTGATCGAGCGGGCCTGTTCCAGGAAGACGAACATTTCCACCGCGCGATGCTGCAGAGACTGGAACGAGCCGATGGTGACGCCGAACTGCTTGCGCGTTTTCAGATATTCGACAGTGTCGGCATGCGCGACGCCCATGCCGCCGACGGCTTCCGCACAAAGCGCCGCGATGGCTTCGTGCACGACGCGCTCGATGACAGGAAACGCCTTGCCGGGCTCGCCGAGAACATGCGCGGCGTCGACCTTCACCTTCGAAAGGGTGATTTCGGCGGAGCGGGTCGCATCCTGGTTCCAGTAGCCGCGGCGCGTGACGCCGGGGGCGCGAGCGTCGACGAGGAAGAGGCCGATGCCGTTTTCGTCGCGGTCGCCGCCGGAGACGCGCGCGCTGACGATGAGCCAGTCAGCGGCGTCGCCGTTGAGCACGAGCGATTTTTCGCCATCGAGCACATAGCCGTCGCCGTCCTTCGTCGCCCTGGTGGCGACGCAGGCGAGGTTGTGACGCGCGGCGCGCTCGTGATGGGCGAAGGCGAAAATCTTCTCGCCGCCGGCGATCATAGGCACAAGTTCGGCGCGCTGCGCATCGCTTGCGGCATGGCGGATGATTCCGCCCGCGAGAACGACCGTCGCCAGATAGGGCTCGACCGCGAGCGCGCGTCCGAGCGATTCCATGACGATCATCGTCTCGACCGCGCCGCCGCCGAAGCCGCCGTCGGCTTCCGCGAAGGGCAGCGCGAGCAGGCCCAGTTCAGCGAACTGGCCCCACATCTCGCGCGAGAAGCCGTGCTCTTCCTTGAGATAGGACTTGCGCTTGTCGAAGTCGTATTTGTCGGCGACCAACCGGTCGACCGAGTCTTTCAGCATGCGCTGTTCTTCGGAGAGATCGAAATCCATTTTCTTGCTGTCCTGTTCGTTGTCGGTCCTTGCGAGCCCGACAGAAGTCCGTCGTTGCGGACTTCGTCTGAAAGCGAAGCAATCCATCCACCGGCGTTCGATCGAGTTTCGGGGATGGATTGCGGCGTCGCTTCGCTCCTCGCAATCACGGCGTCATTCGTGGCGATCAAAGGCCGAGAATGGCCTTGGCGATGATGTTCTTCTGGATCTCGTTCGAGCCGCCGTAGATCGACACCTTGCGGTAGTTGAAATAGGCGGGCGCGAGCGCGGAGGCCCATTCGGGGCCGGCCGGCGGCTCGTTCCAGCCGTCGTGCGTCTCCTTGCGATAGGGCGCGATATAGGGGCCTGCGACCTCGAGCGCGAGTTCGGTGATCGCCTGCTGCAGTTCCGAACCCTTGATCTTCAGGATGGAGGATGCCGGATCAGGCTTGCCCTTCTCGCGTGTGCGCTCGGCGGCGACCACGCGGAGCTGCGTCATTTCCAGCGCCTTCAGTTCCACCTCGATCGAGGCGAGTTTCTCGCGGAAGCGCTGGTTCTCAATCAGCGGCGCATCGCCGTCGAGTTCGGCGGTCGCGAGTTGCTTGATGCGGCGGATGCGCTCCTTCGATGCGCCGACGCGCGCAATGCCCACGCGCTCGTTGCCGAGCAGGAACTTTGCGTAATCCCAGCCTTTGTTCTCCTTGCCGACGATATTTTCGACCGGCACTTTCACGTCATCGAAGAAAACTTCGTTGACCTCGTGGCCGCCCTCGATCGTGATGATCGGCTTCACCGTGATGCCTGGCGATTTCATGTCGATGAGGAGGAAGGAAATGCCCTCCTGCTTCTTGGCGCTGGGATCGGTGCGAACGAGCATGAAGATCATGTCGCCGTGCTGGCCGAGCGTGGTCCAGGTCTTCTGGCCGTTGACGATGTAGAAATCGCCCTCGCGCTTGGCCGTGGTGCGCAGACCCGCGAGATCGGAGCCGGCGCCCGGCTCCGAAAAGCCTTGCGACCACCAGGTGTCGAGATTGGCGATGGCCGGCAGGTATTTCTTCTTCTGCTCCTCCGAGCCGAAAGTGTAGATGACGGGGCCGACCATGCTGACGCCGAAGGCGAGCATCTGCGGTGCGGGCGCGAGCATCTGCTCTTCGAGGAAGATATACTGCTGCACGGGCGTCCAGCCGGTGCCGCCGTATTCCACCGGCCAGTGCGGCACCGCCCAACCCTTTTTGTTGAGAATGCGCGTCCAGCGGATCATGTCTTCCTTGCTGGCGTGCAGGCCGCCGACCAGCTTGTCTCTGATGTCCTTCGGCAGGTTCTCCTTGAAGAAGGTTCGTACCTCCTCGCGGAATGCGTTTTCCTCGGGCGTAAAACTGAGGTCCATGATCAGCCTCTCGGTTTGGTTCGGTCAGCGTTTGTGTGCATCCGCCGGGATCGGGCGGCGCAAGAATTTACTTCGTTCGACATGCGAAACGGCGAAGTGGCCGCGCGGCCTGCCGGCGCGACTTGTCGGCCTGTTTTCCCCTTATGCAAAAAAGATCGCCTGCAAACCGCCGGTTCACCGGGAATGTCCGACAATTTTGCAACGCATTTCCCACTTTATCGTTTGACCGAGACGCTAGTTTGTGATCGATTTCAAGTCAACGAGAACGCGGGAGAGCCGCGCTTCGATTTCGCGATTGCGAACCCGGTTTCGAGTCGCGAAACGAAGAAAACAGGGAATGGAAAGGCGTCGCGCGACCGTCCTCATGTGGGCGAGCCGCAAAAGAACGCCGCTAAGGAAACGCAGGCAAGGGTGGAATTGCGCATGAAGTTTGTTGCCAGGGCAAGGCGCGGGAGGGCGGCTTGCACGTCCCGATCGCGCCGCGCGAATTCGGGAGGCCGTTCATGAGCGAGGCAGGCGGAGCGCCGCTGCTCGAGGTGCGCAACGTTGCTGTGCGGTTCGACGGCATCGTCGCGCTCGACGGCGTATCCTTCACATTGCAGAAGGGTCAGGTGCTCGGGCTGATAGGCCCGAACGGCGCCGGCAAGACGACGATGTTCAATTGCCTGAGTCGGCTCTATACGCCGACCGAGGGCGACGTGCTGTTCGAGGGCCAGAGCATCCTGCCGCGCCCCGCGCACGAGATGGCGGCGATCGGCATCGGCCGCACGTTCCAGAACGTGGCGCTGTTCTCGCGCCTCACGGTTCGCGAGAACGTGCTGATTGGCGGTCACTCGCACACCAACAGTAATTTCTGGAACGATTCGCTGCGGCTTCCGAGTTCGCGGTCGGTCGAGCGCGGCCTCGAGAAGACCGCGCAGGAGCTGATCGACTATCTGCATCTCGGCGATGTCGCCGACCGCCCGGTTGCAGGCCTTCCCTTCGGCACGCAGAAGCGCGTGGAGCTTGCGCGCGCGCTGGCCGCCTCCCCGAAGCTGCTGCTGCTCGACGAACCCGCGGGCGGCCTCAATCACGACGAGGTCCACGAACTCGGCCGTCTCGTGAAGCAGATTCGCGACGACCGCGACGTGACCGTGCTGCTCGTCGAGCATCACATGGGTCTCGTCATGTCGATCTCCGACAATGTCGTCGCGCTCAACTTCGGCAAGAAGATCGCGGAAGGCACGCCGGACGTCGTGCGCAAGGATCCTGAGCTGATCCGCGCCTATCTCGGTGGAGAAGCCGCATGACAAAGCTTCTCGAAGTCAAGGGACTGACGGCCGGCTACGGCCAGGTCCGTGTGCTGCACGGGCTGGATTTCAGCCTGGACGAAGGCGGCGTGACGACGCTGCTGGGCGCCAACGGCGCCGGCAAGACGACCACCCTGCGCGCGATCTGCGGCATGGTGAAGTCGGGCGGGGAAATCCTGTTCGAAGGCAAGAACATTCTCGGCAAGTCGACGGAAGACGTGGCGCGCCTCGGCGTCGCGCATATTCCGGAAGGGCGCGGCACGTTCACGCGCATGTCGGTCGAGGAAAACCTTCAGCTCGGCGCCATCACGCGCTCGGACAAGCGGAATGTCGCCAAAGACATCGACAAAATGTACGACCACTTCCCGCGCCTGAAGCAGCGTCGCACGCAGCAGGCCGGGACGCTGTCGGGCGGCGAGCAGCAGATGCTCGCCATTGCGCGCGCGCTGATGCTGCGGCCGCGGCTGATGCTGCTGGACGAGCCGTCCTTCGGCCTCGCGCCGCTTGTGGTGAAGGAAATGTTCGAAATCCTCACCGCGCTCAACAAGGAGGAGAACGCGTCGATGCTCATCGTCGAGCAGAACGCGGCGCTCGCCCTCGGCATCGCCGACGAGGCCTATCTTCTCGAAACCGGTTCGATCGTGATGTCGGGCCCTGCGAAACAGATCGGGGCGGACGAGAACGTGCGTCGCTCCTACCTCGGCTATTGAGGAGTCCGCGGGATGGAGCTTCTTTTCCAGCAGATCCTGGCCGGCATTTCGACCGGCGCGATCTACGCCTGCATGGCGCTCGCCGTCGTGATGATCTACCAGGCGATCGATCATCTGAACTTCGCCCAGGGCGAAATGGCGATGTTTTCGACCTTCATCGCCTGGCAATTGATCGAGAAGGGCGTGCCGTACTGGCTGGCCTTCCTCATCACTGTCGTCGTCTCCTTCGTCGGCGGCGTCGCCATCGAACGCATCGTGTTCAAGCCGATCGAACATGCGCCCGTGCTCAGCCACGTCGTCATATTCATCGCGCTTTATTCGGTCATCAATTCGATGGCTGGCTTCATCTGGGATTTCACGGTCAAGAGCTTCCCTTCGCCGTTCGGTTCCTCACCGCTGTTCGGTTCGACGCTGATCTCCTCGCACCAGGGCGGCATGATCGCGGTCACGCTCGGACTGCTCGTCCTGCTCTACCTGTTCTTCAGTTTCACGAGCGTCGGTCTGGCCATGCGCGCGGCGGCGGCCAATCCCGCCTCGGCGCGGCTGGTCGGCATCCGGGTGTCGTGGATGACCGCGCTCGGCTGGGGCATGGCGGCTGCGATCGGGTCGATCGGCGGCATGCTGATCGCGCCGGTCGTGTTCCTCGAACCGAACATGATGATCTCGATCCTGCTTTACGGTTTCGCGGGCGCCGTTCTCGGCGGCCTGACGAGCCCCGGGGGCGCCGTTCTCGGCGGCTTCGCGGTGGGCGTGATCGAAAATCTCGCAGGCACCTACATCCCCGTCATCGGCGCAGAACTCAAGCTGCCGATCGCGCTGGTGGTGATCGTCGTGGTGCTCGTCTTCAAACCCGCGGGCCTGTTCGGCCGCGTCGTCGTCTCGCGAGTCTGACATGACCACATCCTCGCACGAAGAAACCGTCGTTCACCACGACATCGGGGAATCGCCGGAAGGCGAGAACCGCCCCATCGCGCGCCCGGCCGATCCCGAAGCCAGGGCCGGCGTCGGAACGCGGCGCATCATCTTCCTCGTCCTTCTGGCGCTCGCACTGGTTCTGCCGGCCTTCGTCAAGAATTTCGTGGTGTTCCAGTTCACGCAGACGATGGTCTACGCCATCGCCATCCTGGGCCTGAACCTGCTGACCGGCTTCAATGGCCAGTTCTCGCTCGGGCACTCCGCGTTCTACGCGGTCGGCGCCTATACGGCGGCAATCATGATGGAGCATATGGGCGTCAGCTATGTCTGGACGCTGCCGGTCGCCGGCATCGTCTGCTTCGTGCTCGGCTTCCTGTTCGGCCTGCCGGCGCTCAGGCTCGACGGCGTCTATCTCGCGCTCGCGACCTTCGCGCTCGCCGCAGCCACGCCGCAGATCCTGAAACTGTCGCCGCTCGAACACTGGACGGGCGGCGTGCAGGGCATCGTCATCACCAAGCCGGATGCGCCGTTCGGCCTGCCGCTCAATCAGGATCAATGGCTCTATTATTTCACGTTGATCGTGGGCGTGATCCTCTATCTCGCGGCGAAAAATCTGGTCACGAGCCGAACCGGCCGCGCGCTGATGGCGATCCGCGACAATCCGATCGCGGCGCGCTCGATGGGCGTCAACACGTCGCTGTACAAGGCGAGCGCGTTCGGCCTGTCGGCGCTCTACACCGGCATCGCCGGCGCGCTCGGCGCGATCATCGTGCAGTTCGTGGCGCCCGACAGCTTCACGCTCACCCTGTCGATCGGCTTCCTCGTCGGCCTCGTCGTCGGCGGCGTCGGCTGGCTGCCGGGCGCGCTGTTCGGCGGCGCCTTCCTGCTGTTCGTGCCCAACATCGCCGAGGGCGTTTCGAAGGGCCTGTCGGGCGCCGTCTACGGCCTGCTCCTGATAGCGATCATCTACGTCATGCCGTCGGGCCTCGCCGGCTTCCTGCAGATGGTCGTCGGCAAGATGCGCGGCAAATAGAGTGGACCGCGAGCCTTCGGGCTCGCATGGTTGCAACGATTGGACTGCGAGCCCGAAAGCTCGCGGTCCATTTGCATTCAGGAGCGCCGAACATGCCCCGTACCTATCGCATCGCTGTCATCCCCGGCGACGGAATCGGCAAGGAGACGACGCCCGAGGGCGTGCGCGTGCTGGAGCAGGCCGCGAAGAAATTCGGGTTCAGACTCGAGCAGGACTGGTTCGATTTTTCCAGCTACGACTATTACGCGAAACACGGCAGGATGCTGCCGGAGGACTGGAAGGAGAAGATCGGCAAGCACGACGCCATCTTTTTCGGCGCAGTCGGCTGGCCCGAAAAGATCGCCGACCACGTGTCGCTGTGGGGCTCGCTGCTGTTGTTCCGGCGCGAATTCGACCAGTTCGTCAATCTGCGGCCTGTGAAACTCATGCCGGGCGTGCCGTGCCCGCTGGCCGGCCGCAAGCCCGGCGACATTGATTTCTACGTCGTGCGCGAGAATACCGAGGGCGAATATTCATCCATCGGCGGACGCATGTTCACAGGCACCGAGCGTGAATTCGTGGTGCAGGAGACCGTGATGACGCGCACCGGCGTCGACCGCATCCTGAAGTTCGCCTTCGACCTCGCGCAGAGCCGGCCGAAAAAACACCTGACGTCGGCCACCAAGTCCAACGGCATCTCCATCACCATGCCCTATTGGGACGAGCGCGTGGAGGCGATGGCGAAAGCCTATCCCGATATCAAATGGGACAAATACCACATCGACATTCTGACCGCGCATTTCGTGCTCAATCCCGACAAGTTCGACGTGGTTGTGGCCTCCAATCTCTTCGGCGACATTCTCAGCGATCTGGGACCTGCCTGCGCCGGCACGATCGGCATCGCGCCATCCGCCAACATCGGCGACGGCCAGTTTCCCTCGCTGTTCGAGCCCGTGCATGGGTCCGCGCCCGACATTGCAGGGCAGGGGATCGCCAATCCGATCGGCCAGATCTGGTCCGGCGCGATGATGCTCGAACATCTCGGCGAGCGGGAAGCGGCCGCCGACATCGTGAACGCCATCGAGCGGACGCTCGCCGAGCGCACGTTGCGCACGCGCGATCTCGGCGGCAATGCGGACACGACGGCGTGCGGCAAGGCGATCGCGGAGGCGCTCGGCTGATACCGAAGGTCTTTCAATGCGGCGCAGAATCCGCCGCCATGGACGTCGGCCGGCGCATTCGAACGCGCGCCTGGCGCCCCGATGCGCTGGAGCAGCGCATTCAATAAAGTCAGCGTTCCTGCCGCAATTCTCGATATCGCAATGCCCAGCGCCGATCCCGCCGCGTTTCCGGCGTTGCGAGACCAGGCGGAAGCGCAGCATGGGGACCGAAAAAGTCCGGTCGTCGCCGCGGCGTGCGCGGGCAGGCCGCACGTCGAGATGAAGTCGCGCTACAGCAAACGCCATGGCGCGCGTGACCAATACTGCGCGTCGCTTCGACGATATAAGTTCGTCCATTTTGCCTGTCTTACTCTTAGCGAACCTGGCGTTCGCCGAGGATTGCCCCCATGAACCTATCGGACGGTCGCCGCGCCGCCATTCAAACGGCATGCGAAATTTCTTGCGAGGTGCTTGCCGCCTGGCGGGAGCGGCTGGGGCGCGAGGACCCCGCCAGCCGGGGGCGCGCCGATGCGAAGGTCGAGAAGCTCGTGCGATTTCTGGTGGATTCCTTTCCGGCCGGCGCGACGGTGGGGGAGGCGCAGAAGGTGGCGGTCGAGGAGGGTGACAAATTGTCCTTGCGCTATCTCGAGACCCTACGTCCGGCTGCCGTTCCGCTCGCCGTGATGCGGGAACTGCTCGCCGAGCGCGAGGTGACTTTCGATGTGCGCGCCGTGCCGAGCTGGGCCTTGTTCGCGCAGCGCTACGGCGATGTAATTCTGGCGATCGATACGGGGCGGGCCCGGCGGACCAGCGTCGTGGATATTGGGAATGCGGCGGCCGAACGCGCGGCGCCATAGATTGCGTGGCTCAGCGGATCATGAAGCTGGCGCATTGCGACAATCGCCTGACGCCCGCGTTCGATACATTGACGAGCATTGCAGACCATTGATTGTCAGGGCAGGCCGCGTGGCCGGTGGACTTCCTGTTCGCTCAGGGCCGGAACCAGGCGCAGCGCCCCGCGCACGCCCGCCGGCGCCTTTCACGCCGACGCCGCGCCCCTTGCGCAAACGAAGGACGGCGCCATGCCGCTAGAACTCCGGACTCTCGTCATCGAAGAGGATTTCCGCAATCCGGGCCTGGGCCGTCATGTCGCGCGAATGGAATTCGAAGGCGCCGTGAACGAGGTCGCGCTCGACCTTACGCTCGTCGTGACGGTGCCAAAGCTGGCAGCCGCCACGGAGGAATACGACGAGAGCGGCGAAGCCTTCATCTAGCCCGCGGCGTGTCGAATTCTTCATACTCCAGCGTCAGGGCGTTCTTGCGCGAGACATCGACATAGATCACGACGCCCCGGCTTGAATCGACGAAAGCGTAGGAATGCCAACCGTTCGCTTCGGCCATGCGCGCGTTGAGCTTGTTGTAATAGGCGTCGTTGATCCCGACCATTGGATCGCCGGGCAGGCCGACAGTGAAGACGGGATAGACGCCGCCATTGCACAATTCGACCTTGTGGATTTCAACGCGCGACGTCTCCATCACGGTGCGCGTCGGATGCGACCAGTTCGCGAGATCGACGGCGCGGCAGTCCCGCGCCTTTTCGCGGTAGAGCGATGTCGCGGCCAGCGGCGCCGCGTCGAGGGCGCCTGAAAAGAAAATCAGGACGGGCAGAACGCCAGGCAGGCCGCGGAACCCAATCATCGTGCAAAACTCCGGTCCCTCGAGGGTCGCCTAAGCAGGCGGACGCTCAGCGCGCGGCCTGCTTGTTCATCCGCTCCTGGTGCGCCAGCGCCCAGACGTAGGCCGTCACGGCGTCGACCTCCGCAAACGTGAGGTCGCCGTCCTGACCCGGCGCAGCTTTCATGTTGTCGAGGATCGTCGCCTTGATCTGCGCGAAGGTCACTCATGGCGCCTGTCTCCCATGCGCTGGCGTAGTTTGCGCCCGGGCGCCAGCGGAGGCAATCTGTCATCAGAGGAAGCGCATGACCGAGAATCTTCACGTCGAAATCCATGATGGCGTCGCAGAGGTGACGCTCAACCGGCCGCGCCAGCGCAATGCGCTGACGTTTTCGATGTACGAGCGATTGCTGGGATTCTGCGAAAAGGCGTCGCGCGAGCCTACGCTGCGCGCCGTGCTCATCACTGGCGCCGGCGACAAGGCGTTTGCGGCGGGGACGGACATCGCCGAATTCCACAGCGTGCAGACGGCCGACGACGGGCTCGCCTACGAGGCGAAGATCGAGCGCGTGCTGTCGGCGCTCGAGACGCTCGCCGTGCCGACGATCGCGGCGATAGCCGGCGCCTGCACCGGCGGCGGCGCGGCGATCGCAGCCTGCTGCGACCTGCGGATCGCCACGCGATCGCTGAAGTTCGGCTTTCCGATCGCGCGCAGGCTCGGCAATTGCCTGTCGGTCGCCAATTATGCGCGACTGGCGCATCTGATCGGTCCCGCGCGGGTGAAGGACCTGTTCTTCACCGCGCGACTGATGGAGGCGGAGGAAGCCCTGTCGGTTGGCGTCGTCAACGAACTGGTCGACGATCACGCGACGCTGATGCGGCGCGCGCGCGAATTGACCGCGACGGTCGCGGGCAATGCGCCGTTGACATTGCGCGCCACCAAGGAGGCTTTGCGCCGCATAGCCGCTGCGCAGACGCTGCCGCCGGACGACGATCTCGTGGGCCTCTGCTATGGATCGCAGGATTTTCGCGAGGGGATCGACTCGTTTCTTGCGAAGCGCGCGCCGCAGTGGAAGGGCCGCTGAGGCGATGAAGCATCTCTTCGACGGCCTGAAGATCATCGATTGCGCGAGTTTCATCGCCGCGCCCGCTGCCGCTACCGTGCTGTCGGATTTCGGCGCCGACGTCATCAAGGTCGAGCCGCCGACCGGCGACGCCTATCGGCAAACGGCGTCCGCGCCAGGACAGCCCGCGACGGAGCATAATTTTCCGTGGATCGTCGACTCGCGCAACAAGCGCAGCGTCGCCGTCGATCTCGCGAGCGCCGAAGGCAAGGAAATCCTGCGTCGTCTCGTCGCCGACGCGGATATTTTCATCACCAATTATCCCGTGCGCGTGCGTGAAAAACTCGGTTTCGATTTCGCCACGCTGGAGAAGATCAATCCGCGGCTGATCTACGCCTCCTTCACCGGCTATGGCGAAAAGGGGCCCGAAGCCGAAAAGCCCGGCTTCGACACCACGGCCTGGTGGGCGCGTTCCGGCATGATGGACGCCGTGCGCGCCGCCGGCAGCCCGCCCGCGCGCTCGACCGGCGGCATGGGCGATCATCCGACCGCGCTGGCGATGCTCTCGGGCATTCTCATGGCTCTCTATCGCCGCGAGAAGACCGGACGGGGCGCGGAGGTTTCGTCGTCCCTGATCGCGAGCGGCGTGTGGGCCAACGCCTTTCTGGTACAGGCGGCGCTGTGCGGCGCGGAGTTTCCGGCGCCGAAGCCTCGCGAAATGGCGAGCAACGCGCTCGCCACTTTCTACCAGTGCCGCGACGGGCAATGGCTGATCCTGTCGATCCACAACGAGGATCGCCTGTGGCCCGAACTCGTCGCCTGCATCGAGCGGCCAGACCTCGCCGACGACCCGCGCTTCCGCACCAAGCCCGATCGCCTCGCCCATGCGCGCGCGCTGATCGACGAACTGGACGCCGCGTTCGGAACGCGCGATCGCGCCGACTGGCGCGAGAGGCTGAATGCGCGCGGCATATTGTTCGAGATCGTCGCGCCGGTCACGGACGTGCCGCACGATCCGCAAGCATTGCTCAACGACGTGATCGTTCCATTCGAAGACAGCGATCTGAAGACCGTCAATTCGCCGATTTGGATCAGCGGCGAGAGCAAGGTCCCGCCGCGCATGGCGCCGGAACTCGGGCAGCATACGGACGAGGTGCTGCGCGAGATCGGCTTCGACGCCGATGCGATCGCGCGGATGCGCGCGGCCAAGACGGTCGTGTAGCCAGCGGCCCGGATCGCGCCGACGGCTATTTCGGAACGATTTTCTTTCCGTTCTTTTCCGTGGGCGGCGGAATGACGGGCATCGTGCCGGCCGTCGGCGGCGGCTTCGTCACCATCTCGGGATCGACGTTGGCCGGGGGCTTGATGACGGCGCCCTTGCCTTTCTCCTGCACGTTGTGGCGCGCTTCAGGAGGCCCGTCTCTGGTCTCCGGCGGATTGAGATCGCTGGCGGCGAACGCAGATCCCGCGACCAGAAGCGAAGCGAAGGCGAGCGTGACGCTGAGTTTGCGCATGTCGAAATCCTTTGAAAGGAAACCGCGCCATGCGCCGATGGTTCCGCTATCTGCCGGTCGTCACCATGATCTTGCCGAGATGCGCGGAGCTTTCCATCAGCGCATGCGCCTCGCGGGCTTGTTCCATCGGGAAGGTCGCGTGGATCAGCGGCTTGACCGCGCCGCTGTCGAGCAGAGGCCAGACTTTTTCGCGCAATGCCGCCGCCACCGCCGCCTTCTGCGCCAGCGTGCGCGGGCGCAGCGTCGAGCCGGTCAGCGTCAGGCGCTTGACCATCACGGGGAGGAAGTTGAACTTCTCCACCATCGGTCCCTGCAGGAATGCAATCTGCACCAACCGGCCCTCGAGCGCGAGGACCGAGATATTCTTGGGGATATACGGGCCGCCGACCATGTCGAGAACGACGTCGACGCCGCGCTTGCCGGTGATCTGCTGAACCTCGGCGACGAAATCCTGCGTGCGGTAGTCGATGGCGTAGTCGGCGCCGATGGAGCGGCAGAAATCGCATTTTTCTGCCGAGCCCGCCGTCGCGATCACTTTTGCGCCGAGATGCTTCGCAAGCTGGATGGCGGTCGAGCCAATGCCGGAGGAGCCGCCGTGCACCAGCAGCGTTTCGTCCTTCGCCAGCCGACCGCGCGTGAAAACATTGTCGTAGACGGTGAAGTAGTTTTCCGGAACGCCGGCGGCCTCCAGCATGGAGAGCGCCTTCGGACGCGGCAGGCAGAGCGCGGCGTCGGCCAGCGCATATTCGGCATAGCCGCCGGAGCCGACGAGCGCGCAGATTTCGTCGCCCACCTTCAGATTGTCGACGTCCGGTCCGAGCGCGACGACGCGCCCGGCGATCTCGAGGCCGGGCACCTGCGTTTCGCCGGGCGGCGGCGGATAGGCGCCGGCGCGCTGCGCGCAATCGGGCCGGTTGATGCCGAAGGCTGCGACCTCGACCAGAACCTTGCCAGGGCCGGCCGCGGGAACGTCTGCTTCTGCAAGTTTGACCACTTCCGGGCCGCCCGCGCCGTCGAAGATCACCTGACGCATTTTTGTGGGCAGTGCGGGCATGGAGATCGCTCCGTTGACGCTGGTTTTGTGAAGGAACTAGAGGATTGCGGCCGCCGGGGCAATGTGGCCCGCCGAGACGGCCCGGTATAGTGGGGCGTGCGAATCAGCGCGCCCGAGAGCGCGCGGCTCGCAATGAGCGCTTGGCGCGGGACGTCCCGGGGGAGCGTCGTCGCCATGACAGAGGGACAGGCGAAGACCCGATGACCATTGCCGCGACACAGGAACGAGGAGCGCCCGTACTCGCGCTACTGGCCGGATTGCTGCTGCTCGGCGCGAGCATCGCCATAGCCGGCATGGGCGGATGGGAGAATGCGCTCGGCGCGGCCGCGGCAGCCGCGCTCGGCCTCGCGCTCGTCAATCCGGAAGGGCGCTTCTTCACGACGCTCGCACATGTCGGCTGGTTCGATGCGCTGGTCGTCGGCGTCTATGCGCTCCTGTGCAATCCGCAGGCGTTCCTGTGGCGTGCGGCGGCCTCCTGGAGCGAGGTCTTCGCCTTCACCTCCGTCGGCGCATCCTGCGCGGCAGGCCTCTATATCGCTTCAATTCTCATCATGATGGCGTATTCGGGCCGCAGGCCGCAGGCGGCGGCCAATTTCGCGCTGGCGCTCATTCCCTTCGTCTTTTCGCTGTTCCTCGCCATCGGCTCCAACCTGCCGGCCGATCTCGGGCGCACGCTGACCTTCCACGCGCCGCTCGATTATTTCGTCGTGGCGGCGATCGGCCGCGCGCCGATCCTGATCCTGCTCAACGAGGCGGTCGTCGCCGGCGCCTCGATCGCGCTCGGGCGGCGTCCGCAGGGCGGGCTCGGCCTGCACGCCATGCTGTTCGGCGCGGCGATCTTCGCTTCGTTCACGCCGAACATTGCGACATACGGTTCGCTGAATTTCGCACAGTCGCTGCCGCCGGCGCTCGGCGTTCTGTTCACCGCGCTCATGGCGGCGATCTCGCAGGCGGGCCTGTGGGGCGAGACCTATCTCATCACGCAGACGGTGACGGATCTGCTGCACGGCAAGCCGCCGATCGAACCGGCGGTGCGCAAGCCCTGGGCGTCGGGCGCGGCCAAGGGCGCGGTCTATGGCTTCCTGTTCATGTTGCTGGTCGGCGCCGTCGGCGCCTTCACGCAGAACGACAAATTGTTCGACGCCTTCGTCGCCACGGGCGTGATCGGCGCGATGATCGTCGGCTGTCTGTTCTATCCGCTCGGCCGCTCGATCATGGAGAGCACGGATTCGACGCCGCCGTTCTGGGGCCGTCTCGTGCGCGAGTATCAGCGACCCCTGAATTACATGCGCGGGCTCGCAGTCGGCGGCGCCATCTGGATCGCGGTCGCGCTCAATACGCCGGCGCTCGACGGCGGCGCGCGCTTCCTGTTCGGCGCGCTGGCGGGCGCGGCGGCATATGCGGGCGTAGATTTCCTGTCCGATCTCGCGCCGATCCTGCTGCGCCGGCGAAAGCGCCTGTCGAGTTGGCGCGTCTACCTGTTCGGCGGCTTGCTCGGCGGTCTCGTCGGCGGCGCGCTCGGCTGGTATTTCGACACGCTGCAACTCGATACGGTGCAGGCGAAGTTCTACGTCTACACCGCAATCTTCTACCCGCACTGGGGCCGTCCGATCGCCGATTACGGCATCACGCCGCTGTTCCAGCGCTGGGGCACGACGAGCCTCGGGCCGGCGCAAGGCGCGGTGAAGACGTTCTATCTCGAGTCGCTGTCGGGCGTGATCCAGTGGATTTTCGCCGCGCCGCTTTTCTCCATCAACCTGTTCTTCCTGACCGCACTGGTGAAGTGGGATCTCAAGCCCCTGCGCAAATTGTTCAGCGAGGACGGCGTCCGCCAGCTCGTCGACAACGCCATCCTGGTGCTGCGCTGGGGCCTGTGGATGGCGCCGATCATCTACACATTCCTGAAATCGGTGCCCGATCCCGCCTGGTACAATCAGGACGGCCTCGTGCGCACCGGCGTCGCGACGCTGATCCAGGCGACCCAACCGCATCAGGCTTTCGTCGACTGGTCGCTCGCCGTGTTCACCGGGCTGCTCGCCTACGACTGGCTGCGCGTGCTGATCTGGTTCGATCACATGGGCCTGCGCGTGGCGACGCTGGTCAACCTGTCTTTCGTCGGCGGCGACGCGCTGGACGAATCCTCGGCGCGCTTTCTCGGCAAGGCGCAGACGAGCCGCGCTATCCCCGAAGGTCTGCGCCGCTTCGGCACGTGGATGCCGCTGCTTCTGCCTTTCTACATTCCCGCCGGCGCCAATTGGGACAAGGCGTGGACGGGCGCCGAAAAACTGCGCGCCGTCGCGCAGCCGACGCTCAGCCTGCTGCTCGGCTACGCCATCGTCGCGGCGGCCGCCGCGCTGTTCCTCGCCGCGCTGGTGCTGCGCCGCCTCGCCGTCACCGGCAAACGCGCGGCCGCCTATGGCACCGGCGTCGGCGGCCTGCCCGAGTCCAAGCCCTTCGTGCTGACCAACGGCTATCTGACCAGCGAATGGTATGACGACGGGCAGGGCGTGAGCCGTGTGGAGCGCAACGCGCGCAACGGCGCCCCGATCGACATCACGCGCCAGCCGGACGATCCGGGCCAGCCGCGTGGCAAATTTATCTACTTCCGCGAAGGCGACGGCGATCTGTGGTCGCTCGGCTCGGCGCCGATCGCGGGCAGCGAACCGACGAAGCTGCAGCGCCTGTCGCCAACACGCCTCTTCCTCGAGCGCACGGTGCAGGGCATCCGTGTCGAGGCGACGATCGAGGTCGTGGAGAACGAGGCTGTCGAGGTCACGCGGCTCAAGATCGTCAATATCGAAAAGCGTGCGCGCCGCATTTCCATCGCGACGCTGCGCGAATGGGTGGTCAACGAATCCGGCGCCGAGCGGCGCGACGCGGCCTATAATGCGCTGCATGTCGGCACATGGTTCATGAATGCGCCGGCCGCCATCATCGTGCAGAACCGCCTGCTCAAGACGCCGCACCTGCGCCAGTCGCAACGGCGGATGTCGCACGAGGTCGCTTTCCATGCCGCCGGCCCGGGCGAGACCGGCGACGTGCGGCTGATCGGCTACGAAGACATGAAGTCGCGCTTCTACGGGCTCGGTACGCCCGCCGACCCCGATGCGCTGCTCGGCCGCGCGCCGATGCGCGATGTCGCCGACGAAGGCCTGCTCTATTCCTTCGAGCCCTGCGGCGTTCTCTCTTTCGAGGCGCGCATCGCTCCCGAGAGCGCGGCCGAGCTCGTCATCGTCGACGGCTGGGCGAAGGATTTCGCAACCGCCGTCGAATGCATCGCCCAGCACCTCAACGCCGATGCGCCGAGCGCGCAGGAGCTGGCGCGCGTCGAGACGCACGCGCGTACGCTTCTGCCTGCGCCGGCGCTGCCAGGCGCCGCCGCGACATTCGGCGCAGACGGCAAGACGCTGACGGTGACGCCCGGCCTGCCGCGCCCCTATTCGCATGTGATCGCCAATAATCATGGCGCAGGCGCCGTGATGACCGCGGAAGGCGACATATTCACCTTCACGGTCAATGCCCGGCAGAATTCGCTGACGCCCTTCCGCATGGGCGAGGGACGCTACGGGCCGTCGGGCCAGGCGATCTATGTGCACGATCTCGCCAGCGGCGACACGGATTGCGCGACTTTTGCGCCGCTGCGCCGCAAGGACGGCAAGTATGAAGCCGAGTTCGGCCTGGGCTATGTCGTCTATCGCCGCACGCGCGCCGATCTCGATCTCGAGCTGACCGTGTTCGCGCCGCCCGGGCGGACCTGCGAGACTAACATCCTGCGCATCGTCAACAAGACGGCCGGCGACCGCATCTTCAACGTCGCGCCGATCGCGGAGATCGCGCTCGACGAAACGATGGTGGAAAGCCAGGGCTCGATCCAGATCAAGACCGACGACAACGGCTGCGCGCTCTATTTCCGCAATCCGAAAAACCATTTCGCCAAGGGCTGGGCCTTCGCCTCGACGTCGCTTGCCGCAGAATTCGCCGAGACGTCGCGCGAGCGCGCGATCGGGCCGAACAGCGGCGGCGTTCCCTACATGGTCGAGCACAGTCATCCGGTGCTGAGCAATGCGCGTCGCCAGCGCACGGTCGCGGCCTTCTGCGGGCCGGTGGAAGTGAAGGCAGGCGGCGAAGCGACCGTCGTCTTTTCGCTCGGCCAGACCGGCGGCCTGGAGGAAGCCGCGCATTTCGCCGAGAAGGCGCGCGGCGTCGGCTGGGCGACGCACATGCTCGGCGAGACGAAGAAATTCTGGACCGAGGCGCTCGGCGTTCTTCGCATCGAGACCAACCAGCCTGAATTCGACCGGCTCGTGAACGACTGGCTGCCCTATCAGCTGCTCGCCTCTCGGCTGTGGGGCCGCACCGGGCCGGCGCAACGCTCCGGCGCGACCGGCTATCGCGACCAGCTGCAGGACGTTCTGCCTCTCGTCTTCATCGCGCCGGAGTTGACGCGCCGGCAGATATTGCTGCACGCCGCGCGGCAGTTCATCGAAGGCGACGCGGTGAAATGGTGGCACACGGCGCCCGGCGGCGGCACCGGGCTCGCCGACCGCACCATCGCCTCAGATCCGCATCTGTGGCTGCCGTTCGTGACGCTGCGCTATGTGGCGGCGACCGGCGACGACGCCGTGCTCGACGTCGAGACGGGCTTCATCGAGACGGCGCATCTGCCCAAGGGCGTCGAGAGCAACGCCGACGTGCCGCTGCCCTCGCGTGAAAGCGCGAAACTGTTCGACCATTGCCGACTCGCGATTGAATGGACGCTGGCGCGTTTCGGCCGCAACGGCCTGCCGCTGATGGGCGCCGGCGACTGGGACGACGGCATGAATCTCATCGGCCTCGAGGGCAAGGGCGAGAGTGTGTGGGTCGGCTTCTTCCTGCACGGCATTCTCGTCGATTTCGCCAAGCTCTGCGACCGGCGCGGCAAGCGCGATCTCGCCGCGCGCTATCGCGACACGGCGGCGCGGCTGCGCGATGCGCTCGACAAGTGCTGGCGCGGCGACCGCTATCTGCGCGCCTTCGCCGACAGCGGCAAGGAAGTGACGCCGATGAGCGCAATGGTCGCGTCCTGGCCGGTCATCTCGCGCGCCGTCGATTTTTCGCGCGGCGTGGAAAGCGTCGAAAAGGCCCTGAACGTGCTGGAGCGGCCGGACCGCATCCTGCTGGTCAATCCGCATTACGACGAGCAGTCCGATCCCTTCCCAGGCCGCTCCGCCGAATATCCGCCGGGCGTACGCGAGAATGGCGGCCAATATTCGCACGGCGATTCCTGGTTTGTGGACGCGTTGACGATGCTGGCGGAACAGGCGCAGGCGAAAGGCGACGCGAACGAGGCCGCGCGCCTCTATGCGCGGGCCTACAAGTGCTGGTTCGAGATTTCGCCGCTGTCGAAATATGCGACGCCCGAAGCTGCCGAACGCTACGGCCTGCCGCCGCACCAGCAGGCCGCCGACGTCTACGAGGGACCGGGCTACGAAGGGCGCGGCGGCTGGGCCTGGTATACCGGCTCTGCGGCGCGGATGATGATATCAGCCTATGCGCTGCTCGGCCTGCAACTCGACAAGGGCGAATTCTCGCTGCGCGCCGACGCCTTCGATCCCAAGGGCGTTCTGCAACTGAAGCGCGTGACCTACAAGGGCAAGGTCTACGCGCCTGCCGCCGAGGCGAGGACAACGGAGACGGCCTGAGCCCGGACACTGCCGCCTGCGAGGCGACGAAATCGGTCAAATTTCGGGGTTTCTCGACTTTTGCCGGGCGGCGCGTAACATGCCCGGCGGGGTTGACAGTTTTCAGACCGTTTCATGTTGCGTGTATTTTGCGTTTGCCTTGCGCTTTTCGCGCCGGAACTTGCGTTGGCTGGCGCCTTCATGCAGGCGCCCGAGCATGGGCAGATCATCGCCGAACTCGCCTTCACCGAGGCGCGTCTCGCCTATGACGCCTTTGGGCGCGGCGGCGCCATTCCGGCGTGGCGAAAGTTCGAACTTTCGACCTATGCCGAATACGGCCTAAGCGAATCCATCACGCTGATCGGCGATCCCTCGTGGTTCACATTTCGCGCCAAACCGCCCGGCGTCAGCCGCACGCGTTTCGGCGTTGCCGAGGCCGGCGCACGAGTGAAAATTCTCGAGAGCGGCGACAATATCTTTTCCGCACAGGCGACGATGCGCTATGCGCCCGCCGGGCGCAGCGCCGCAGAATATTCCGACATGCGCGAACGCGCGCAGGTCGACGCGCGGCTGCTGTTCGGCCGCAAGCTGGAGGTTCTCGGCTTCGGCGGCTATGTCGATTTCCAGATCGGTTTTCGCACGCGCGCGGCGTTCGGCCACCAGATACGGCTGGACGCGACCTACGCCGTGCGGCCCCTCGAGCGCACGACTCTGATGCTGCAGACTTTCACCGCGATCAATCCGGGCCGGCTCGGCGACCGCTTCATGCTGTCGCAGAAGATGAAGGCGAGCTTTGTCTACGATGTGACGGAGGCGCTGGCGGTGCAACTCGGCGCGCTGATCGCGCTGCGCGGGGTGAATTCGGCCGCCGAGCGTGGCATTGTCAGCGCGCTATGGTGGAAATTCTGACCGCGCGCAATGCGTGACACGCTCGGCCTGATCCTCGCCGGCGGGCAGGGGCGGCGCATGGGCGGCGCCGACAAGGCGATGCTGCGCCTCGCGGACAAGCCGCTGCTTGCGCATGCAATGGCGCGGCTTGGCCCGCAATGCGGCGCGCTGGCGCTCAACGCCAATGGCGATGCCGCGCGCTTCGCCGCCTTCGGCCTGCCTGTCGTCGCCGACGAGATCGCCGACGCGGGGCCGCTTGCGGGTGTTCTGGCGGGGCTTCGTCTGGCGCGGGACGAGGGCTTCGCTTCGCTCTGCACCCTGTCGGTCGACGTTCCCTTCGCGCCGCTCGATCTCGTCGCACGGCTGGAGGCGGCGAGGCGCGGAACCGGGACGACGATGGCGGCTGCTGCTTCCGGTAGCCGTCGGCATCATGTGATTGCGCTCTGGTCCGTCAGGCTGGAAGCGGCGCTGCGCCGCGCGCTCATCGAGGAGGGCCTGCGCAAGGCCGAAATTTTCGTCACGCAGCAGTCGCCAGCGATCGCCGAATGGGCGGATGCGCCGCGCGATCCGTTCTTCAACGTCAACCGGCCCGAGGATCTGGCGCGCGCCGAGGACTGGGCGCGATCAGGCTGAGGCGTTTTCGCGCCCGATCGCGCGCCACCAGTTCTCGAGCGCCCTCAGATCGGGCCGCATCTGCGCATCGAGGCCGCCAGCAAAAGCATTCCACGGATCGCCGTAGCGCAGCGGCACGGCGATCAGCACCGCCTCGCCCTCCGACACGGCTGCGCCGATTTCCGCGATCATGCCGGCGCCCTCGCTTTCGAGGCGGCCGAAACGGTTGACGACGAGCAGGCCGGGCCTTTCGGCGCGCGCACGGTCGAGCATGCGGGCGGCGACGGCGATGGCCGCGGGATCGACCGCGCAGCCTGTCGCCTCCGCGCCGAGATCCTGCATGATCGGCAGGCTCTCGCCGGTCGTCAGGTCGCGCACGTGCTGGTCATGGTCGTCTGCGCCCGGCTCCTGCACGAGGCCCGCGACCTTGACGCCGCGCGCGCGCAACGCGGCGATGAAGGCGCGCATGATTTCGTCGACCGCTTCGTCGCGATCGAAGACGATGGCCGCAAGGCGGCTTACCGGCGCTGCTTCCGCATGTCCCATGGCCTCTGCTAGATACAGCAACATGAACGATCCAGAAAGAACGGGCCGGCCATGCGCGTGATCGGCCTTGCAGGGTGGAGCGGGGCGGGCAAGACCACGCTGATCGAGAAGGTCATTCCGGAGATCAGGCGGCGCGGCCTCACGGTTTCGACGCTGAAGCACGCGCATCACGCCTTCGACATGGACAAGCCCGGCAAGGATTCGCACCGCCACCGCGAGGCAGGCGCGGAACAGGTGCTGGTCGCCTCCGGCAAGCGGCTGGCGCTGCTGACCGAATTGCGCGATGGGCCGGAGCCGCGCCTCGGCGATCTGCTGCGCATGTTCGCGCCGGTCGACATCGTGCTGGTCGAGGGGTTCCGGTCCGGTGCGCATCGCAAGATCGAGATTTATCGCGCCGCCAACGGCAAGCCGCTGCGCCATAGCGAGGACGAGCAGATCGTCGCTCTGATCTCCGATCTCGCCGAGCCGCCGGCGCATTTGCCGCATGCGCATATCGACGATGTCGCCGCAGCCGCAGACCTCCTGCTGGCGCATGCGCAGCCGCTGGAGGCGGCGCTGCGGATTCTGGAGGCGCAGGGCTAGCCGGCGCGTGTCCTTGCTTGTCGGCGCGCGGCAAATCCTGTTTGCTGCGCCGGGTGCAATCGGGGGTCGGCGCCGTGCGGGTTTCTTTGTTGCTTGCCTTGCTCGCATGCGCCTGCGCGCCGCCTGCGCTCGCCAACGACACCAGCGCCGCGCTCACGGCCGGCGGACTCGTCTTCGGCAAGGCGAACGATATCGAAATGCGGTCGGAGGACCTGGCGATTTCCGAAAAAGAGATCGTCGTGCGCTATCGCTTCTTCAATCGCGGAACCGCCGACCGGACCGTGACGGTCGCCTTTCCCATGCCGGGCGTGGACTGGAACGACGCCAACAATATTGCCGTGCCCGACGACGAGGCCGAGAATTTCCTCGAATTCCGCACGAGCGTCGACGGCGCGCCCGTGAAAGCCGACGTCGAACAGAAGGCGCTGGTCGCAGGCCACGACGTGGCGGCGCGGCTCAAGGCGCTGAACATTCCGCTGATGCCGCGCGCGAAAAAAACGCAGGCCGCGCTCGATGCGCTGCCGAAGGTGGAGCAGAAGAAGCTCGAGGCCGAAAAAATCGTGCGCGTCGACGAATACGACGTGGGCAAGGGGATGGAGCGTCATATCGCGCCGGAATGGACGCTGAAGCAGACCTGGTTCTGGAATCAGACCTTTCCCGCCGGCCGCGAAATCGCGATCGAGCATCGCTATCGCCCGAGCGTCGGCGGGACGGTGCAGACCTCGCTGCTCGATAGGGACGCTGACGCCGAGACGAAGCGCGACTATCAGGCGCGCTTCTGCGCCGACTCGGATTTCATCAAGGGCGTGCAGGCGATGACGCGCCGGAACAAGGGCGTTCCGCCGCCGGAATGGCGGATCGGCTATGTGCTGACGACGGGCGCCAACTGGGCCGGGCCGATCGGCGACTACCGGCTGACCATCGACAAGGGCAGGCCCGATGCGCTGATCAGCTTCTGCGAGACCGGCGTCAAGAAAGTCGGGCCGACGACATTCGAGGTCCGCCATCAGAATTTCACGCCGACGCGCGACATCGACATCATGATCGTGCGCACAGGCGAATAATCGGGCAGGGGCAGAGCGATGAAATATCTCTGTGTGGCGGGCGGCGCGCTCGCGCTGGCGGGATTGCTCTCGTCGGGCGCGCTCGCAGCGTCGCGGCCGGCCTCGTGCACGCTGATCGTCAAGGGCATGTCCTATATCGACGGCGAATGTCTGTTCGAGGCCGACCCCGACGGTTCGTTCCGCATAAACGGTAAGGAATTTTTCGCCTACGTCAACGTCAATCCCGGCGGCCAGACGGCGGAAGCCTCGTGGAACGCCGATCCGAAATCGACGCATGCGCACACGCCGCTCGGCACGCTGACGCGCAAGGGCGCGTGCTGGGAAAACGCCGGCGCGAAAATCTGCGCGCGCGCTCTGACGGGGGCCAGGGCGGCGGCGGCTGTCGCCGCGCAACCGAAAGGCGAGATGATCTATCCCGATTTTCCCGGCGCCTCGCAGAGCTGCGTCGTCGCGCGCGGCGGCAAGTGGATCGAGGGCGCGCAGCTTGCGCTCGATACCTGTCCAGGCGACGGTTCGGCCAACCGCTTCGTGCGCACGGGCGACGCCTTGAAGATCGACAAGGCCGAAGGCCTTTGCGTCGGGGTGGCGCAAGGGGCCCCGAGGCCGCTCGTCGCGCTTCAGAAATGCGGCGCGCCGGGCGCCGGCTGGTCCGCCGACTACAAGCAAGGGGAGCCGACTGTCGTCCGTTCGTCCGAAAAGCAGTGCTGGACGATCCCCAAGCTCGCCGACGACAAGGCGAAATTCCCGTTCGAGATCGTCGCCGCGCCGTGCGATCCGAAAGCCGACAAGCAGCTCAGGTTCTTTTTCGAGAAGTCGTGAGCGCCGCATCGATCAGCGCGTTGCATTCCGCCAGCGCCGCGCCGTCGCCGCCGCGATCGGGATGCAGCTTGCGCGCGGCCAGACGGCGCAGCGCTCGTAGTTTACGCGCGTCGCCGCGCGCGGCCGCGATCGCGCGCCTCAGGGCGCCATCGTTGGGCTCGTTCGGGGGCGGCGCCGTCTCGTCGCGCGCGTGGCTTTCCGCATAGGCGGCGAGAGCTTCGTGCGGGCGGACCGTCCCGCGCGGCGGAGCTCTTTCCGCGCAAAATGCGTGATGCAGGAAGACTGTCGGCCGGAAGGCGGAGCGCTCGGCGCTCTCACGTTCGATACATTCGAGAACGGACGCAAAATCGGACATGACGCGGGTCGCAACAATGATCCGCACATGATGCGCGCCTGTTCATAACAAACCGTAGGCGCCGCAACGTTAGCGGCGCGTAATGATTCAGCGCGGGATTTGCGAGCCTGAAAGCTCGCGAACCAATCGTCTAAAGCGTCCACATGCGCGCGACGGCGCCGGCG
Organism: Rhodoblastus sp.; assembly: GCA_047605445.1. Taxonomy (GTDB): domain Bacteria; phylum Pseudomonadota; class Alphaproteobacteria; order Rhizobiales; family Beijerinckiaceae; genus JAJXWB01. The sequence continues at coordinate 1,388 of JASGFP010000054.1, read as the reverse complement.
CGAATGGCGGAGGCGGTCGTCACCGCGCCGCCCTGCGCGCTGGCTGCCGCCTGCAATGCGGCGGCGACGCGCGGACCCGCGTCCGGCGCGGCGAAAGCAGTCGCCGGATCGCTGGCGGCGAGCGCCCTGGCCACAGCGTCGCGCTCGGTGCGCGTTCCGCCGATCATGAGCGCGAGCTGGCAGGCGAGCGCGGCGAGATCGTCGGGCGCGTCGTGGCGGGCGAGACGATAGGCGTTGACGAGGCGGTTGACGTTGCGCGGCGCGGGGCCGGCGAGAGCGGCCAGCGCGGTCAGCAGCCTGGTCTCCGGCTCCGCCAGCGGCAGGTCCAGCTTCGATGTCGCCTGCGGCGCGCGTTCGGCGCGGGGCGCAGGCGCGCGGCCGGCGAGTTGCTCGACGAATGCGCTCCATGCCGGCGCCTCGCCACCGCCGAGCGCGAAGGGCGTCTGCACGATGCGCAACAGCGCGACGCCGGCGCCTTCGAGCGAATCGAAGTGACGTGGATCGAAGGCGGTCACAAGCGCGAAGGCCGGTCGGGCGAGAGCCGACGACACGGCCTGCAGCAGCGCCAGCGCGCGCGGGGGCGACAGGCGGTCGAGCGAATCCAGCGCGATGACGTAGCGCGAGGGCGCGACGCCCGCGGCTTTAGCGTCGCCCTCGCCGGAAGAAATGGAATCCAGCGCGGCGAAATAGGCGCGCGCCTCCATCGCATGGCCGGGCGTCGCGCGCATGAAGGCCGGCGCGACAATCGCGCCGCCGCCTCCGCCCGCTCGCTTTTCCGCCTCGCCCGCGCGCTCGGCCAGCGCGTCGGCCTCGCGCGTCAGCGCGTCGACGCGCCGCGCGTGATGGGCGATCTGATGATCGAGATCGGTTTTCCGCGCGGCTATGTCCATGTCGAGCAATTGCGCGCCGCGCCACAGCGGCTGCGAGAAGCGCCATGCGCGCCAAAACAGCAGGGCGAAGCACAACAGGCCGATCACCTTGGCGATGCTGGCGGCGTTCGCCAGCAACCCGAGATGCGCGGAAATCCAGCCGGCGGCGCCCTTCAGGCTGTCGCCGCCCGACTGCAGCGGGTCGAGCCAGGAGCGGTCGGTCGCCATCATGCCGAGCAGCCACGCGAAGGCGAAAAAGACGACGCCCCACACGATCAGCTTCTTCTGGCCCTGATAGGCCCAAAGCGCCCGCAGCGAGGCGAGGAAGCGGTCGCCTGTCCCGCCGGATTCGGCCATCGTCTGCACGAGGCCTTTGTAGTCGGCGGTCGGGTCCGCGCCGGCGAAGCCGAAGGCGCGCAGCGCCGGTTCGATCTTGCCGCGCGCGCCGCGCGCATAGGCGTCGATCTGCGAGCCTGGCGTTTCGAACAGAACGGTTTCGGTCAGCCGCGCGCGCCGGGT
>JASGFP010000053.1:0-25295 GCA_047605445.1 Rhodoblastus sp. | reverse complement strand
GCGCGCGCGGGCGGCGTCCGAACGCCAGCCGCAGCGCGCCGCCTATCCCGGCGTCCAGCCGATCCTGCTGGAACTCGAGGGCGACGAGGCCTATCAATTGATCCTGAAGGCGGTGCAGGCGTTGGGCTGGAAGATCATCGAGCAATCCGCGCCGGGCGGGCGCGCCGGCCTCGGCCATGTCGACGCCGTCGCGCGCACGCTCATCATGGGCTTTCCGGACGACATCACCATCCGCATCCAGCCGCTCGCCGGCCAGACCAAGATCGACGTGCGCTCCGTCTCGCGCTACGGCCGCAACGATTTCGGCGTGAATGCGCGCCGGATCGAACGCTTCGCGGAGGAGTTGCAGACGCAGCTCGACGCGAAGTGACGACGCGTTTCGCTCTCCTTCTCGTCGCCTGTGTGCTCGCTTCGGCGGCGCGGGCCGACGATTCCATCTATCGCGCCTGCGTCGACAAGGCCGGCGCCGACGAAACGGCGCTGATGCGCTGCGGCGACGAACTCGCCAGGCGCGCCGGCGCGGCGCAGGAAAAGAGCCTGAATGCGGCGCTCGCCGACATGCCCGGCGACGCCGCGAAAAAAGCGCTTGTCGAAGAACAGGCGGCATGGGCCGCCTTCCGCGACAAATCGTGCCTCGCCTATCTCTCGAGCGATTTTCCGCGCAACGTCGGCGCGGTGAGTTTCGCCATCTGCCGCGCCGACGCGATTGCGGCGCGCACGAAATATCTCAAAGGCCTGACCGACAACTAGATCGGGATGCGATCTGACGGAAACGCCACCGTCATTGCGAGGAACGAAGCGATGCGGCAATTCATCCCCGCATCTGGAGCAAATTCCGGGGATGGATTGCTTCGCTAAGCTCGCAATGACGACAAATGATCCCGCCCAATATCATCCCGCGCTAGCCCGCGCGGCGATAGCGCCCCTTCACGGTGATCGGCCCTTCGGCGACGGCGACGCCGCGCGTGACGAGGTCTTCCATGTGGGCGAGCACGCTGAGGGCTGCGGCGTTGACGAGGCGCGGATCGAGACCGTCGTAGATGCGCGCCACCATGTCGGGGATCGTCTCGTCGCCGGCATTGAGGCAACGCACGATCGCCGCCTCGCGCTGGCGCCTGTGCGCTGCCAGCGCGCGCATGTAGCGCGCCGGCTCCGTCACAGGCCCGCCGTGTCCAGGCCAGAACGTCGCATCGTCGCGCTCGCGCAGTTTGTCTAGCGAATTCATGTAATCGGTCATGTTGCCGTCCGGCGGCGCGACGATGGAGGTCGACCACGCCATGACGTGATCGGCCGAAAACATCGAACGCTCCTGCGGCAGCGCGAAGACGAGATGATTGCTGGCGTGGCCGGGCGTCGCGATGGCCTCGAGCGTCCAGCCGTCGCCCTCGATCCGGTCGCCGTCGCGCAGAACGCGCGTGGGCGCATAGGAGAGATCGTGCGCGGAATCGAGCCCGCTCTCGGGGCCGTCCTTGGGAACGAACGGCGCGCAGCCGACGATCGGCGCGCCCGTGCGTTCGGCGAGCAGCGCGGCGCCGGGCGAGTGATCCTTGTGCGTGTGGCTGATGACGATATGGGCGATGCGCTCGCCCTTCAGCGCATCGATGATCGCCTGCGTATGCCCTTCGTTTTCGCGGCCGGGATCGATGACCGCGACATCGCCGCGCCCGACGATGTAGGTGCAGGTGCCGGTGAAGGTGAACGGCCCCGGATTGTTCTCGACGAGGCGCCGCACCAGCGGCGAAATCTGCTGGATTTCGTCGGGCTTCACGTCGAAGGCGGTTGCGTGGATCAATTTGTCGTCGTCGCTCATGGCGTTCCCGTATTCTCGTCGCGCAACCATCCGGGTTGGGCTGGCAATGTCAATGGCGCTTGTCGTCCACGGTCCTCATGCTGAGGAGCCGCCGAACGGCGGCGTCGCGAAGCATGCGGGTTGCGGCCATGGATCGAGACGGCGGCGTTCGCCGCCTCCTCGCCATGATGGCTGGAGGATGTGTCACTGAAAATTCCGCCCCTTCGGCAGCACGCCATGCACGTTCCCTTCGCCTGCAAACAGATCGGGCGCCGGCTGCTTCGTGCGCGGATGCTGCGGCCGGCGGATTTCGTCGGCGCGCGCCAGCGTTTCTATGTCGTCGCCACGCCGCGATAGTTTCGACAGCAGCGGCGTCAGATCCTCGATATGTTCGGCGACGATGTGAATGACGCCGGACTCGTTCTGATATTTGCCGCTGATGGCGACAAAGCGCGCGCCGATCACGGTTGCGCGCAATTTCTCGAATAGCTTCGGCCAGATGATGGCGTTTGCGACGCCCGTCTCGTCCTCGATCGTCATGAAGACCACGCCAGAGGCCGAGCCCGGCCGCTGGCGCACCAGCACCAGCCCCGCGACTTTTTCGCGCGCGCGTTTCGAGTGAAGAAGATCGCCGTTGCGCGTCACGCCGCGCGCGTCGAGATCGCGCCGCACGAAGAAGACGGGATGGGCGCGCAGCGACAGGCGCAGGCTGCGATAATCCTCGATCACTTCCGCGCCTGGCGGCATCGGCGGCAGATGCGCGTCGGGCTCGACCGCGCGGAAGGAGAGGGGGCGCAGCAGCGGCAGATCGTCCTTGTCGCCGGCGCGGTTGAGGCCGCGCACCGCCCACAGCGCCTCGCGGCGCGTGAGCCCAAGCGAAGCAAAAGCGTCGGCGCCGGCGAGCGTTTCGAGCACGCTGGTCGAAAGCCCCGTGCGCAGCCAGACATCGCGCACGGAATCGTAGCCGCGCCCGCGAAGTTCTACGAGTTTCTTCATATCTTCTTCGGCAAGCCCGGAGACGAGGCGGAAGCCGAGGCGAAGGGCGTAGGTCGTGCGGATGTGATCGGCCATGTCGATGTGACGAGGGTGGAGGGTGGAGGCGCCTCCCCGCCCCGCAAGGGGGAAGGGAGGCGCCTCCAATCCGCAATCCCAGTCGGATGCGTTCACATCGACGTCGCGCACCTCCACCCCATGCTCGCGCGCGTCGCGCACGAGTTGCGCGGGCGCATAGAAACCCATGGGTTGCGCATTGATCAGCGCGCAGGCGAAAACATCGGGATAATAGCATTTCATCCAGGCCGAGACGTAGACGAGCCGTGCGAAGGAGGCCGCATGGCTCTCCGGAAAGCCGTAGGAGCCGAAGCCCTCGATCTGCTTGAAGCAGCGTTCGGCGAAGTCACCGTCGTAACGCCGCGCAACCATGCCCTCGATCATCTTGGTCCTGAATTCGCCGATCGTGCCGACGCGCTTGAACGTCGCCATGGCGCGGCGCAGCTTGTCCGCTTCGTCCGGCGAAAAACCCGCCGCCACGATGGCGATGCGCATCGCCTGTTCCTGAAACAGGGGCACGCCATACGTCTTGCCGAGCACTTCTTGCAGTTCCGCCGAGGGATAAGATACGGGGTCGATCCCGAGCCGCCGTCGCAGGTAGGGATGCACCATGTCGCCCTGGATCGGGCCCGGTCGCACGATCGCGACCTCGATGACGAGATCGTAGAAGCAATTCGGTTTGAGACGCGGCAGCATGGACATTTGCGCGCGGCTCTCGATCTGGAACACGCCGATCGTATCCGCGCGCGAGATCATGTCGTAGACGGGTTTGTCCCTCGGCGGCATGGAGAGATCGGCTTTTGTTTCGTAATGCTGTTCGAGCAGCGCGAACCCCTTGCGCAAAGCGGTCAACATGCCGAGCGCGAGAATATCGATCTTGAGAATGCGCAAGGCGTCGAGATCGTCCTTGTCCCATTCGATCGTCGTCCGTCCCTCCATTGCAGCCGGCAGAATGGGAACGATTTCGTCGAGCCGGTCGCGCGTGATGACGAAGCCGCCGGTATGCTGCGACAGGTGGCGCGGGAAGCCCGAGATTTCGTGCGCGAGTTCGATCGCCCTGGCGAGCCGCGGTTCGCTGGGGTCGAGGCCCGCGCGCGCGCCGGCCTCGCCGCCCGGCGCTTCGCCGCGTCCCCACACCGAGCCCGACAGCGTCGAGAGAACGTCGTCGGAAAAACCAAAGACCTTCGCCGTTTCGCGGATGGCCGAGCGGCCGCGATAACTGGTGACGGTCGCCGTCAGCGCCGCGCGGTCGCGGCCATAATGCGCGTAGATATATTCGATCACCTCCTCGCGCCGCTCGTGCTCGAAATCGACGTCGATGTCGGGCGGCTCGTTGCGCTGCTTCGACATGAACCGTTCGAACAGCAGGCCGCCCTCGAGAGGATCGACTTCGGTGATCTGCAAGCAATAGCAGATCGTCGAATTTGCGGCCGACCCGCGGCCTTGCGCAAGAATTCCTTTGCCTCGCGCGTAGCGCACGATGTGATGGACGGTGAGAAAATAGGCGGCGTAGCCGAGCGCTGCGACGATCTTCAATTCGTGCTGGATCGTGGCGGTCATCTGCGCAGGAACGCCGTTCGGCCATCGCGTTTTCGCGCCTTCGGCGACATGATGTTCGAGCGCTTCCTGCTCGCTCGCAAAGCCCTCGCGCAATTCGGACGGATAATTGTGGGCGAGTTCATCGAGCGAAAAAGCGATGCGGTCGAGAAGCCGCGTCGTTTCCGCGACGGCTTCCGGCGCCTGCCTGAACAGGCGCCTCATTTCCTGCGCGCTTTTCAGATGGCGCTCGGCGTTGGCGGCCAGCAGGCGGCCGGCGTTGTCGAGCGTGCGGCCCTCGCGGATGCAGGTGAGAACGTCGGCGACCGCGCGCCGCTCGGGCGCGTGCATCATGGCGTCGTTGACGGCGACGAGCGGCAGGCCGCTTTCGCGCGCAAGCTGCAGGCGCTGCGCAAACGCACGCCGCATGTGCGGCCCGTAGCCCGCGCTCAGCGCGAGCCACAGGCGGCCCGGCGCGGCTTGTTTCAGAAGATGCAGAAACGGCGCGACACCCTCCCTGTCCCGCCCCCGTATCTGGTCGAAGTCGGCAACATCAAGGGAAGTCGGCGACAGCCGACTTCCCGGCGCCGACTTCGCACCTGCGGGAGAGGGGATTGCGAAGAGTCGTGGCCTGGCTTCTCGATGCAGCGATAAATCCGATCTGCTTCCCGGCTCTTCGATTGCGCCGGGCGCCCTCCCTCCCCCTTTCGGGGATGGCAGGGTGGGGGTAGCCGGTGGACAAATCTCGCGAGATTGGACCCAGTCGACCCTCGCCTCCGGCCCCTCCCCGCAAGGGGGAGGGGAGTCTCCCGCCTTTCGCGGAGGTCTCTCGAGAGTTGGGGAGGGGGCCTGCGGTTGCGAAGCGCTTTCGCTTTTCGAGGCCGCCGCAATCTCCTCGACGCTCGCCGACGACCGCTCCATCGCGATCAGCAGCAGGCCGTCGCTCCAGTCCAGAAGATCGTCTAGCCGCAGCAGGCTCTTGCCTTTCTGCGCGCGCGCATTGGCCTGCGTCAGCATGCGGCAGAGGCGGCCCCAGGCGGCGCGGTCCTGCGGATAGGCGAGAATGTCGGGCGTTCCGTCGGCGAACACCAGTCGCGCGCCGGCGACGACCTTGAACGCGCCGATCTCCTCGCGCTTTTCGCGCGCGTAAACATGCGCGCGCACGACGCCGGCGACGGAATTGCGGTCGGCGATGCCGATGCCGGCGTGTCCGAGCGCGACGGCGGTCGCGACGAGTTCCTCCGGATGCGACGCGCCGCGCAGGAAGGAGAAATTCGTGGCCGTGGCGAGTTCGGCATAAGTCATGGGGCTTGCGCCGGAAAGGGGGGCTCGCGGAGATCCTCAACCTCTGGCGGATGCGTTAAAATCGTCTCGATCACTCCATCGAAATTGGCGTAAATCTCCTCGTTCCCGAACCGCAGCACGCGCCAGCCGTTTACGACAAACCGCGTATCCCGCCGTCGATCGCGCGCAAGTTCCGCGTCCGTGGAATGCGTGGCGCCATCGACCTCGATGACGATCCACGCCGCATGGCGCAGAAAGTCCGCGATGTAAGGTCCGCACGGCGCCTGTCGCCGGAACTGCAATTCGATCAGGCGATGTGCGCGCAGGGCGCGCCACAATTTCCTCCCGGCATTCGAGGATGCGCGCCGCAAACATCGTGCAAAATGCGTCGTGCTCATCCGAACGCCCCGTGCACGAACCAGCGCGGATGCGGCGTCTCTCGGCCGAACAGACCTTCGCGGTAGAGCCAGAAGCGGCCGCCGTTCTGGTCCTCGACACGAAAATAATCGCGCGTCAGGCCGCTCTCGCGCCACCACTCCGGCGCGATGCGCTCGGGACCTTCGTAAGCCGCGATCTCGTGCGTCGCGCGTCGCCACTTGAAACGCAGCGGCGGGCCGTCGGGCACGGCGGCCATGGCCTCGACCGGCTCGGGCTTTTCGAACAGGCGCGGCGGGCGTTGCAATTCCTCGTCTTCATGCCGAGGCGGCGGCGGCAGCCGTCTGCTCGACGCAGGGGGGGCGCAGCCATCTTTCAGGGCACGATCCTTTGGATCGCTCCTCTGGATGCGGTTTTGTGGAGTCGGATTGCGCGAAAAATGCGCCGGCTGCGTCTGGCCGGCGAATTCCGGGATATGCGTGTCGTGAAAGACGAGGCGCTGCACGCGATGCGAACCGAAGCGCGCGCCGAGCCGGTCGATCAGATCGGCGAAAGCGCGGGCGTCGCTCTCATCCGCGCGCGCCCCGGCGAGATCGGCCGGCGGCGCGGCCGTCGTGCGCTCTACATTTGTCGCCGCCAGCCGGATCACGTCGAAACCGTATCCGGTGTCGAGCCCGTCTTCGCCGAGCGCCTCGATCTTTTCGCGCATGAGGCGCAGGAGCGCGGCGGCGTCGCGTTGCGGCCGGCTCGTCGTCGCCTCGATATGGCGCGTAACGCCGTCGACGCGAAAAAAACTCGCTGCAATTTTTCGCGCGCCTTCGCCATGGCGTTCGAGCAGCGCGCAGAGATCGCGGGCAAGGTCGGCGAGTACGCGCTCGATCTCCTCCACGCGCGCGAGCCCTTCGGGAAAACGGCGCTCGGCCATATAGGGGGCGGCCTCGAAACGCGGCGAGATCGGATCGCGCGCGGCGCCGACGATGGCGTCCAGCCGGTCGATCAATTCCGCGCCGAACCGCGCTGCGAGCGGCGCGCGCGGCCGGATGAGCAGATCGCCGACGCGCGTGAGGCCGGCCGTGCGCAGGCCTGCAACGATATCTTCGGACACGCGCAGCGCTGCGATCGGCGCCGTGCGCAGGATCTTGGCGGCGCCGGCGTGATCGCCTTCGGCAAGAATGCGCGTGGCCGAAAAACGCGCCAGCGCCCAGGCGAGCGCGGGATTGGATGCGATGGCGCAGCGCGACTGGAAGCCTTGCGCGAGAAGGCCGCGCTCGATCGCGCCCATCATCGCCTGTTCGCCGCCAAACAGATGCGCGCAGCCTCCGATATCGAGCATGGCGCCGTCCGGCGCGTCCATCGCGGCGAGTGGCGTGAAGCGGCGCAGCCAGTCGGCGGCGCTCGCCAGCAATTCGGCTTCGGCCTGCGGGTCTGCCTGCTGCAGCTCGAGTTCGGGCCGCATGGCCCGCGCCGAGGCCAGCGCCATGCCGGGACGCAGGCCGGCTTTCAGCGCGATGGAATCGACCGCGGCGAGGCGCCGGGCGCTTCCGGTTTTCGCCCAGGTGGCGAGAGGAGGGGCGAGAGGAGGGGCGAGAGGGGGAACTGTCATCCCGGCCGGAGCGAAGCGGACAGCCGGACTCCAGGGAGCCGAGGGCGTCGGCTGGGTCCCGGATCGGCCTGCGGCCGTCCGGGATGGCAATGCGGCGCTCGCTCCCTCACGCCGAGCGGTCAAGCCCTGCAGCCGCCGTATCCGGTCCGTGGCGAGGAAAGGCAGGTGGATCGATAGAAAACGCATGGAACGCGACCTCGTGCACTCTTTCGGGATCGAAACCGAAACCGCCGCGCGCCTTGACGAGACGCGCGCCGATCAGCGGCGGGCCGGGCAGGCCGAAATTCTTGCCGCCGACCGGCTCTATGAAGCTGCTGCGTCGTCGCGCCTCGATCCGCATGGCCGCTGCGGACGACAGGCGCGCTGCGGCGCCTGCGAGGGACAGGGCGACCATCAGGCCCGCGCCGCCGCCCGCGCGCGCGGCGAGCGCGAGGCGACGCGAAGCGTCGAGCGTATAGAGCCGCTCGGGAACGGCGCTTTCCGCGAGAACGGCGGCCACGGCCGCGCATTTCAGGGCCTCTTCCATCACCCGCAGCGTTTCGCGCGGCCCCTGCGTGCGCACGATGACGAGCCGCGCCGGATCGACGCCTGTTGCGGCCAGCCCTGGTCCGTAGGGCGCGCCTGTTTCCAGCGCGACGAAATCCTCGACGATCAGCGCGAGCCCGCCCGTCGGCTTTTCGCGCGCGCAGGCGGCGGCCAGATGCAGCGCCAGTGCGAAAGCGGCGTAAGCGTCCGGCGCGGACGCCGGCACGATCTCGTGCAGCCCGCCGGCGAGCCGCTTCGCCGACAGGAAAGCAGGCGCCTCGGCGCCGCGAAAGCCCGGCGCCGGCGCATGGCGCGGCAGGCCGGTTCCGCCCGCCGATTCGATGCGGGCGATCTCGCGGCGCAAAAAATCCAGACGTTCCGAACTGCCGCGCGGCGACATCGGGCAAGCCTTTCTGTGTTCATGTTTTGTTCGATCATTCGGCGCCGCCTGAAAAGAGTCAAGCGCGCGCCCGGCGTCTGCGCGCATTCTCCGAATGGCATAACAAAAGCGAATAGGGGCGGCTGAAATCGAAACTGACGCCTCGCCAGCGCGCTGCTACTGCAAAATGCGACGACAGGCGCCTTGATCGGCGGGCTCCATTCGTCACAATGCGACGCTATATGAATGGCGCAGCGCGGAAATGCCCAAGCGCCAGCAAAGTTCGAAGCAAGAATGCTCGAAGAGGGACCGGAGGGACGCATGAACGCCAAATTCACCCGTAGACACACGCTTGCCGCGCTGACGCTCGCCGCGACCGCGCTTTCGCCTTTCGCCGCGCGCGCCGAGGATACAGTCAAGATCGGCGTCATCCTGCCGATGACCGGCCCCTCCGCCTCGACCGGCCGCGAGATCGCCGCCGCCATCAAGCTCTTCCAGGAGCAGAAGGGCGACAAGGCCGGCGGCAAGAAGGTGGAAGTCATCATCAAGGACGACACGGGCGTCGCCGACATCACCAAGCGCCTTGCGCAGGAACTGGTCGTCAACGACAAGGTCGCCGCCATCGCCGGCTTCGGCCTCACGCCGCTGGCGCTCGCCGCGGCCCCTATCGCCACGCAGGCCAAGGTGCCGGAAATCGTCATGGCCGCCGGCACCGCGATCATCACCGAAGCCTCGCCCTATGTCGTGCGCACCAGCTTCACCCTGCCGCAGAACACCATGCCCATCGCCAAATGGGCGCTGCAGAACAAGGTGAAGAAAGTCGTGACGCTCGTTTCCGATTACGGTCCGGGCATCGACGCGGAAAAGACCTTCGTCGCCACGATCAAGGATGGCGGCGGCGAGGTTCTCGAATCGTTGCGCGCGCCGCTGAAGAACCCGGAATTCGCGCCCTTCCTGCAGAAGGCCAAGGACCTCAAGCCCGACGCGCTCTTCCTGTTCGTGCCGTCCGGCCAGGGCGCGGCGCTGATGAAGCAGGTGCTCGAGCGCGACTTCGCCAAGGATGGCATCAAGGTGATCGGCACCGGCGACGTGACCGACGACGAACAGCTCAACGGCATGGGCGACTCCGTGCTCGGCATGATCACCTCGCACAATTATTCGGCCGCGCACGATTCGCCGGAGAACAAGGCTTTCGTGGCCGCCTTCGAGAAAGCCAATCCCGGCCTGCGCCCGAACTTCATGGCGGTGGGCGGCTATGACGGCATGGCGCTGATCTACGGCGCGCTCGACAAGACCAAGGGCGACACCGACGGAACCAAGCTCGTGGAAGCGATGAAAGGCATGTCCTGGACGAGCCCGCGCGGGCCCATCTCGATCGATCCGGAGACGCGCGACATCATCCAGAACGTCTATATCCGCAAGGTCGAGAAGAAAGACGGCCAGCTCTACAACATCGAATTCGAGACGATGGCCAACATCAAGGATCCCTTCAAGGCGGCCAAGGCCGCAGGGAAGTAATCTTCGAGCGAAGGGCGGCGTCGGCCGCTCGTTTCTCTTCCCCCGCGCCGCGGGGGAGGAGATCGCCGACATCCGCAATCGCAGCTCCCGACAACGCCGCCTGCTCGCTCGCGGAGCGGGCCAGGGACGGTCAACCGGAGACCCCACGTGCTGACGGTGCTTTTCGACGGCCTTGCGTATGGCATGCTGCTGTTCGTGCTGGCGGTAGGCCTGTCGGTCACGCTGGGCCTCATGAACTTCATCAATCTCGCGCACGGCGCCTTCGCCATGGCGGGCGGCTATATCGCCGTCGTGCTGATGCAGCGCTTCGGCCTGTCGCTGTTCTGGGGCCTGCCGGTCGCCTTTCTCGCCACCGCCGCGCTCGGCGCGCTGCTCGAGCGCACGCTCTACGTGCGTCTCTACGACAAGCCGCATCTCGACCAGGTCATGTTCACCATCGGCCTCGTCTTCATGTCGGTCGCAGCTGTCGATTATTTCATGGGCGCTAGCCCGCAGATCGTCGATGTGCCGAAATCGCTCGAAGGCAATCTCGACATCGGCGGCCTGTCGCTCAACAAGTATCGCCTGTTCGTCATCGCCTTCTGCGCCGTGCTGACGGCGGCGCTGCAACTCGGCCTGTCCAGGACGCGCTTCGGCTCGCGCCTGCGCGCCGCGGTCGACGACGCGCGCGTCGCGCGCGGGCTCGGCATCAACGTCACCGCCATCTTCGCGCTGACTTTCGCTTTCGGCTCGGGCCTTGCAGGCCTCGGCGGCGCGCTCGGCGCGGCCATTTTCAGCCTCGATCCGCAATTCCCGTTGAAGTTCATGATCTACTTCCTCGTCGTCATCGCGGTGGGCGGCACGACGACAATCACCGGCCCGTTCTTCGCCTCCATCCTGCTCGGCGTCGCCGACGTCGCCGGCAAATATTACACGCCGACCATCGGCGGCCAGCAGATCCAGATCGGCGGCTTCGTCATCTACACCATCATGGTGCTCGTGCTGATCTTCAGGCCGCAGGGCCTGTTCGGCCGCGCGCCGGGCAAGTGAGGCGACGACGATGATCGACACGGCCGCTCACCCGACCGATCTCGGCGAAAGCCGCGCGATGGCCTATTTCCGCGAGCGCGCCAAATGGCGCTGGCCGGAAGTCGCGCTCTGGGTCGCAGCCTTTGCGCTGGCCTTCATCTTTCCCAGCCGTGCGCTTCTGTTCAACGAGGTCGCGATCCTCGCCCTCTTCGCCGTGTCGCTCGACATCGTCCTCGGCTATGCCGGCATCGTCTCGCTCGGCCACGGCGCTTTCTTCGGATTGGGCGCCTATGTCGGCGGCCTGCTCGCGAAGGCGGGCGCCGGCGCAGGGCTTCTCAGCGATCCGACCTTCGGCCTGCTGATCGCCGCCATCGTCTGCGGCGCGGTCGGCTACATCACCAGCTTTCTCGTTCTGCGCGGCGCCGATCTCACGCGCCTCATGGTGACGCTCGGCGTCGCGCTGATCTTCCAGGAGCTCGCCAACCGCATGGCCTGGCTCACCGGCGGCGCGGATGGTCTGCAGGGCGTCATGCCCGGCAAGATACTCGGCGTCTTCGAGTTCGACCTGTTCGGCCGCAACGCTTACCTCTATTCGCTCACCGTTCTCTTCCTGCTCTTCGTTGTCGCGCGCAAGGTCGTCAACTCGCCCTTCGGCGTGTCGCTGCGGGCGATCAAGGGAAATGCGCTGCGCGCCGGCGCCATCGGCATCAACGTCAACCGCCGGCTCAACGGCGCCTATACGATGGGCGCGGCCTATGCTGGCGTCGCCGGCGCATTGCTGGCGCAGACGACGGCTTTCGTCTCGCTCGACGTGCTCGACTTCCATCGCTCGGCCGACGTCATGCTCATCGTCATCTTCGGCGGCGTCGGCACGCTTTATGGCGCCGTCATCGGCGCCGCCGCCTTCAAGGCGCTTTACGATCTGCTCGCCGCCGCCACGCCGCAATACTGGCAGTTCTGGCTCGGCCTCATCCTCGTCCTGCTCGTGCTGTTCGTGCGCGGCGGCGTGATGGGGCTGATCACCGGAATCTACAACCGCATCGCCGGCAAGGGAGGCGCGGCATGAGCCAGGCGTCTTCCGGTTCGGTGCTCGCCACCAAAAATCTCGTGCGCCGTTTCGGCGGCCTCGTCGCCACCAACGACGTGACCTTCTCCCTGCCCGCGGGCGCGCGCCATGCGCTGATCGGACCGAATGGCGCGGGCAAGACGACCTTCGTCAATCTTCTGTCCGGCGTCCTGCCGCCGACGTCGGGCCAGGTGTTTCTCAACGGACGCGACGTCAGCGACTGGCCCGTCTTCAGACGCGCGCGCGCCGGCTTGTCGCGCACGTTCCAGATCAACCAGCTCTTCGCCGATTTCACGCCGCTCGAGACGATCGGGCTCGCCCTGTCCGAAGCCCATTCGGAAGGCGCGGAATTCTGGCGCCGCGCGGGCACCAGCCGCGCGATCGTGGATGAGGCGGTGGCGATCCTCGAGCAGCTCGACCTCGGCGACGTCATGGAGCATCGCGTCGGCTCGCTGCCCTATGGCAAGCAGCGCCTGCTCGAAATCGCCATCGCCGTCGCGCCGAAACCGAAAGTGCTGCTGCTCGACGAGCCCGCGGCCGGCGTGCCGGAAGGCGAGCGCGAGCAGATTCTCGAGATCATCGAGGCGCTGCCGAAGGAAATGGCGCTGGTGCTGATCGAACACGACATGGACCTCGTATTTCGCTTCGCGAAGACGATCTCGGTGCTCGTGCAGGGCGCGCTCTTCGTCGAAGGTCCCGCAAGCGAAGTCGCGCGCGACCCCCGGGTGCGACAGGTCTATCTCGGCGAGAGCGAAGTCGAGCAGCACCTGGGAGGCGCGGCATGAGCGACCTGCTGCGCGTCGAAAAACTCACGGCGGGCTACGGCGAGGCCATCGTCCTGTCGGATCTCAACTTCACGCTCGCGCAGGGCGAAGCGCTGGCGCTGCTCGGCCGCAACGGCGCCGGCAAGACGACGCTGCTCAATACGATCGTCGGCCTCACGCGCCGCCGCGCCGGAACGATCGCGCTCGGCGGCCGCGACATTTCCACGCTGCGGCCCGATCAGCGCGCAGGCGCAGGCGTCGGCTGGGTGCCGCAGGAGCGCAACATCTTCCGGTCGCTGACGGTCGAGGAAAATCTCACCGCCGTCGCGCGGCCCGGCAAGTTCGATGTCGAACGCATCTACCAGATGTTCCCGCGCCTCGCCGAACGCCGCACCAACATGGGCAATCAGCTTTCCGGCGGCGAGCAGCAGATGCTGGCGGTCGGCCGCGCGCTCGTCCTCAATCCGCAAATCCTGCTGCTGGACGAACCGCTCGAAGGCCTGGCGCCGATCATCGTCGACGAACTGCTGGCGGCTTTGCGCAATATCATTGAGCAGGAGAAAATGGCCTGCATTCTGGTGGAGCAGAGCGCCCGCAAGATTCTCCCGCTGACCGATCGCGCCATCATTCTGGAGCGTGGAACGATCGCCTGGACGGGATCGAGCGCGGCTCTGCTGGAAGACAAGGAAGCCCTTGCGACGCTGCTCGCGGTGGCGGAGAAGAAATAGTTCCGCTCAAAGGTTCAGGAAGGAAATTTCATGTCGATACGTCCCCCGTTCCGCGCCGATCAGGTCGGCTCGCTGCTGCGCTCGGCGCCGCTCAAGGCCGCCCGCGACAAGAAGGCCAAGGGCGAGATTTCCGCCGCCGAACTGACTGCCGTCGAAGACGAAGAGATCAGGAAACTGATCGCCAAGCAGGAAGCGATCGGCCTCGAAGGCATTACCGATGGCGAATATCGCCGCTCGTGGTGGCACTACGACTTTCTCTGGAATCTCGATGGCGTCGAGCGCGTCGCCGTCGATCAGGGCATCCAGTTCGCGGGCGTGCAGACCAAGGCGGAAGCCCCGCACGTCATGAGCAAGATCGGCTTTACCGGCCATCCGTTCGTCGATCACTTCAAGTTCCTGAAGGCGAACACGACGAAAACCGCCAAGCAGACGATTCCTTCGCCCTCTATGCTGCACTATCGCGGCGGCCGGAAGCTCATCAACATGGGCGTCTATCCGGATATGAACGACTTCTACAACGATCTCGGCGCCGCCTATGGCAAGGCGATCAAGGCGTTCGGCGACGCCGGCTGCACCTATCTGCAGCTCGACGACGTGTCTTTCGCCTATCTCTGCGATCCCGAGCAGCTGAAGATGCTGAAGGATCGCGGCGACGATCCCGACAAGCAGCCCGGCATCTACGCTGGCATGATCAACAAGGCGCTGGAGATGAAGCCCGCCGGCATGACCGTGTCGATGCATCTGTGCCGCGGCAATTTCCGCTCGACCTTCGTCGCCTCCGGCGGCTACGAGCCAGTGGCGGACCTGCTGTTCAACCAGGTCGGCGTCGACGCCTATTTCATGGAATGGGACACCGACCGCGCCGGCGGCTTCGAGCCGCTGCGCTTCCTGCCCAAGGGCAAGGCCGTCGTGCTCGGCCTCGTCACGTCGAAGACTGGCGTTCTGGAAAAGAAGGACGACATCAAGCGCCGCATCGACGAGGCCGCCAAATACGCGCCGCTCGAACAGCTCTGCCTGTCCGCGCAATGCGGATTCGCCTCGACGGAGGAGGGCAACACGCTCGCCGAAGACGAGCAGTGGCGGAAGCTCGAATTGATCGTAGAGATCGCGCGCGTGGTTTGGGGCAAGGTGTAACCCCCCTGGACGCGAGCCTTCAGGCTCGCGCGTCACATGAGCGAGCCTGAAGGCTCGCTGTCCAGAAAAGCCGGAGGCGGGGACGCCTCCGGCATACATTTGTGGCGCCTATCGTCGCCCGCGTCCCTTCAATCTGAGCGGCTCGCCGAGAATGCCGGCCGCAGCGGATGTCGCCTCCTCGAATGATCCCGCCGGCATCGACGATCTTTTGCCGACCGACCAGCGCCATTCGCCATCGAGCCCCCAGACGATGCCAATGCGGTCGCCGCCGCTGTCCTTGATCCAGTAGAGACTTTGCGCGTCGAGCGCACGAACGAGATCTGCCATAGCCCGCTCCTTTCGACCGCGTGCCACGCATGCGGCCTCGTGGTGTCGATAACAGTCCAACGCGCTTGCGTCGCTTGCGTTCCGCCGCGCAACATTTGCGCTTGATATGCCTTGCGGCGACCGCGGATGATGGCGGCATGATCCTCATCGGCCAGTTCGACTCCCCCTTCGTCCGCCGCGTCGCCATCGCGTTGCGCCTCTACGACAAGCCGTTCGAGCATCGGCCGTGGTCGACCTTCGGCGACGCCGAAAGGCTTGCCGCCTTCAATCCGCTGCGTCGCGTGCCGACGCTGGTGCGCGACGACGGCGCGGTGCTGATCGAAAGTTCGGCGATTCTCGACTGGCTGGACGAGCAGGCGGGCGAGGCCGCGCTCATCCCGCGCGCCGGAGAAACGCGCCGCGCGCAATTGCATGTCTGCGCGCTCGGTCAGGGGCTTGCCGAAAAATCCGTCGCACTGCTCTACGAGCGCGTCTTGCACGAAGAGACGTCCGACGTCTGGACGCAGCGTTGCCGCGCGCAGATTCTGGATACGCTCGCCGTGCTGGAAAAAATGCGCGAAGATGGCGGCGGCGATTTCTGGTTCGGCGCGCGCATGGGCCACGCCGACATCATGGTCGCCTGCGCGCTGCGCTTTCTAAAGGAGGCGCATGCGGGCCTGTTCGATCCCGCCGCCTGTCCGCATCTGGCAGCGCTCGCCGAACGCTGCGAGGCGACGGCGCCGTTCCGCGAGATCGTGCAGCCGCTGATCCCGCCGAAATAGTAGTCTCAGGCCGCCGCGCGCACGCTGCGCTGGCGCACGCGCACCGGCGCGCCGAGCGCGGCCTCGACCGCGGCCTTCGCCGCCTCGAAAGATTCCACGTCGCGCGATTCCGCGTGCCCGACAGTCCACCGCCAGCCGCCGTCGAGCCCCCAGACGATGCCGATACGGTCGCCGTCGTCGTCCTTCACCCAGTAGAGGCTGTGCGCCTGCAGCGCGCGTTCGATCGTCGCCATGTGACCTCCGAAACGAGCTCGTCTGGACCGGAACGCCCACCGCCCGCTAATGTCGCAGCGAGACTAGGGCGCGAGCCGTTACGGGCGGCTTTGCGCAGAATGAGCAAGGCGCCTTAACGCGCATTGAGGTTGATGCGGCCTTTCCGGCCGCCGGTCGCACAAGGAGGCGCAGTGAAGATCGCGGATATTTTCGGGGCCGACATTCCATTCGTGGGCTATTGCGGCATCGAGCCGATCGAGAGCGGCGGCGGCCGCTCGCGGCTCGAGGTGACGATCGAGCGCCACCACGGCAATCAGATGGGCGTCGGTCACGGCGGCCTGCTGATGACGCTGCTCGACGTTTGCATGGGGTCCGCCGCGCGTTCGGCGGTCGGCTCCAACGTCATCACCGTGGACATGCAGACCGCGTTCCTGGCGCCGGCGACCGGCCGCCTCGTCGGGCGGGGCCGTGTGGTGCGCGCCGGCAAGTCGCTGGTGTTCGTCGAGGCCGAGATCGAGAACGCCGAGGGCGATCTCGTCTGCCGCGGAACGGCCGTGTTCAAGACGGCCAAGCCGCCGCCGAAATAGGCGCGTCCATCCCGCATGTCATCCCGGCCGAAGCGAAGCGGAGAGCCGGGACACAGCCACTGGCCGCTGCGGGATCCGGGATAGGCCTGCGGGCGTCCAGGATGACATATCCCGGTGCGCGCGCCATCCCCGTTTCGCAACTGCGAGACGATCCGCTATATAGCGTCCCATGACTTCCGCCGCGTTGCGCGCTGCACCCCCCGTCGAGGAACTGGCCGACCGCGTCCTGGCGGGCGACCGCGCCTCGCTGGCGCGCGCGATCACGCTGATCGAGAGCCGCAAGCCAGAGCATAGGGCGCAGGCCGGCGCGCTGCTGCAGCGCCTGCTGCCGGCGACCGGCGGCGCGATCCGTGTCGGCGTCACCGGCGTTCCGGGCGTTGGCAAGTCGACCACCATTGATCAACTCGGCTCCAATCTCACCGCCGCCGGCCACAGGGTCGCGGTGCTGGCCGTCGATCCCTCCTCGTCGCGCACGGGCGGCTCGATCCTCGGCGACAAGACGCGCATGGCGCAGCTCGCCGTCGATCGCAACGCCTTCATCCGGCCCTCGCCTTCGTCGGGCACGCTCGGCGGCGTCGCTGCGCGCACGCGCGAGACGATGCTGGTGTGCGAGGCGGCGGGCTTCGACGTCGTGCTGGTCGAAACCGTCGGCATCGGCCAGTCGGAAACCGTCGTCGCCGACATGACCGATTTCTTTCTTGTGCTGATGCTGCCGGGCGCGGGCGATGAATTGCAGGGCATCAAGAAGGGCGTGCTCGAAATCGCCGACATGATCGCCGTCAACAAGTCCGACGGCGCCAACCGTGCGCGTGCGGAGGCCGCCGCCGCCGAGTATCTGGCGGCGCTGCACATCCTCCAGCCGTCCTCGTCCGTATGGCGACCGCCGGTCGTGCTGATCTCCGGCCTCGCCAACGAAGGCCTGACCGAAATGTGGGCGCGCGTGGAAGACCATCGCCTCAAGACGAAGAAGGCCGGCGAGTTCGAGACGCGCCGCCGCGCGCAACAGGTCAGATGGATGCGCTCCATGCTCGAAGAGAGATTGCTGTCGCGCCTGCGCACCGATCCGCAGGTCAAGGCGCGCTTGGCCGTCCTCGAGCACGCGGTCGCCGACGGCGAACTCGCGCCGACGCTCGCCGTCGACGAAATCGCCGCGCTGATGGGCGTGTGATGGCGATTTTGCTCGTCACCGCCTTCGGCGCCTTTCCCGGCGCGCCGAGCAACCCGACCGAAGAGATCGTCGCGGAACTGGAACGTTGCTGGCGCGGCCGGTTTTCGCGCATGGGCGTGCAACTCGTTACCGCCGTGCTGCCTGTCGTCCACGCCATCGGGCCGCTCATCGACGCGTTGGTTGCGCGCGAAAAGCCGGCCGCCATCGTGCATCTGGGCCTCGCGGCGCGCCGTCGCTCCGTTACGGTCGAAGCGCGCGCCCGCAATCGCGCCAGCACGCTCAAATCCGACGCGCGCGGCGCTTTCGCGGCCGGGCGCGCGCATGGGCCGGCGGTCGCCAGCCTGCCTTCGGGATGGGATGCGGCTTTGCTCGCCGCGCGGCTGCGCGCCGCCCGTATCGACGCCGATGTGTCGAACGACGCCGGCGACTACGTCTGCAACGCCGCGCTCTGGCGCTCGCTCGAAGCAGGCGCGGCGCCGGCTGTCTTAATTCACGCGCCGAAAAAAAGCCGCGTCCCGCCTGCAGAGATTGCGCGCGCGCTCGCCGGCCTCTTGCCGGCGATGACGTTGCGCATCGCGCGCCGACATCGGCCGACGCGCGAAACCACGGAAATCGGATGATGGAATCGCTTCCCTATTTCGCCTTTCAGGTCTTGCAGATCGTCTGGCTCGACCTGCTGCTTTCGGGCGACAACGCTGTCGTCATCGCGCTCGCCTGCCGCAACCTTCCCGAAGACAAGCGCAGGCTCGGTATCGCGCTTGGCGCCGGCATGGCGGTGGTGTTGCGCATTCTCTTCACGCTTCTGGTCGTGTGGCTGCTCAAGCTGCCGTTCCTCAAGCTCATCGGCGGCGTTCTGCTGCTGTGGATCGCCGTCAAGCTCGTCTTCGACAATCACGATCATGGGGAAGTCGAGGCCAAGCCGAACGTCTGGGGCGCGGTCACCACCATCATGATCGCCGACGGCGTCATGTCGCTCGACAATGTTCTGGCCATCGTCGGCGTGGCGGAAGGTCATCTCGGCCTGATCATCTTCGGCCTGGTCCTGTCGATCCCGCTCGTCGTCTTCGGCGCCGGCTTCGTGCTGAAACTCATCGACCGCTGGCCCATCATCGTCTGGGCTGGCGCGGCGCTGCTCGGCTGGGTGGCGGGCGAGATGATCGCGACGGACCCGTGGGTCGCAGCCTGGCTCGACCGGCACGGCGATCCGCCGGATGTCGCCGCTGCAGTCACTGGCGCGGTGGTCGTTCTCGCCATCGCCGGCGTGATCAAATTCGCGCGGCGCAAGCCGGCCTGACGGCCGGAAGCCTCAGCGTTCGGCCAGCGCCAGTTTCGCGCCGAGCGCCAGAAACGCGCCCGCGAAGGCGCGCCGCAGCCATGTCATCACGCGCGGGCGCGACACGATCCTGTCGCGCACGGTCGCCGCGAACAGGCCGTAGCCGACGAAGACGACAAACGTCATGGCCATGAAGACCGCGCTGAGTTCGATCATCCGCGCAAGAGCATGCGGATCGCGCGCGTCGACGAACTGCGGCAGGAAAGCCAGAAAGAAAACCGACAGTTTCGGGTTGAGGATGTTGATCAGAAACCCCTTGATCGCGACGGTGCCCAGCGCGCGCTTGTCGGCGGCGCCGGACACGTCCAGCGCGCCTTTTTCGCGCAGCGTCGACCACGCCATGAACAGCAGGTAGGCGACGCCCGCGATCTTGAAGGCGTGAAACGCGAGCGCGCTGGCGTGCAGCAGGGCCGCCACTCCAAAAATCGCGGCCGTCATGTGCGGCAAAATGCCGAGCGTGCAGCCGAACGCGGCCATGACGCTGGCGCGCGATCCCCGCCCGAGGCCGGTCGCCAGCGTATAGATGACGCCCGTGCCCGGCGCGATGACGACGACGAGAGACGTGAGAAGAAAGGCGAGCGTCATCTGTTGTCCGATCGTTGCGGTCTCTGGACGCCCTGCGCGACGGGCGGCGTTGGAATGGCGAAACAATCCCGCCGGCCGGAATCGACGCAGCGCTGCATGCGGCGCTGGTCGTCGAGCATGTTCACCGCAAACACGAGAACGATGGCGAGAACGAGAATCGCTATGGCGGCGACAAGGTTCACCGTTCGTCGGTGTGCGTAGTCCGTATCGTCGGGCGCCGTCATCGCTAGGCTCGCGGCGAGTCGATCGTCGCGAACGGGCGCGCCTGTTCGAAGGCGCGCGCAGCCTGCAGCACCAGCGCGTCCTGGCGCATTGCGCCGACGATCTGCAAACCGATCGGCAAACCATCGCGGGTGAACCCGCACGGGACGCTGGCGGCCGGCTGCTGCGTGACATTGAACGGATAGGTGAAGGGCGACCATTCGATCCAGTGCTTGAACGGCGAGCCGGGTGGAACGTCGGCGCCCACGGGAACGGCGCCGGTCGGCATCTGCGGCGTCAGCAGCAGATCGTAGGTCTCGTGAAAGACCGCCATCTTGTGGGCGAGCGCGCCGCGCGCGAGAAAGGCGTCGAGATAATCGACGGCGGTGAGCGCGCGGCCCGATTTCACTTCCCGCAACAATCCGGGATCGAGTTGCGCTTCGTCGCTTGCGCCGACATGCTTCATCGCAACCGCCGCGCCCGTGTGCCAGAGAACGTCGGCGATGGCGCGGGGATCGGAAACCGGCGGATCGACTTCCTCCACCGTCGCGCCCAGTTCCGCGAAGACTTTCGCCGCCTTCTCCGTCGCATCAGCCACGTCGGGATCGACGCAATCGACGTAGCCCATGCGCGGCGACCAGGCGACGCGCAAACCGCGCACGCTATTGTCGAGATCTTCGGTGTAGTCGGGGCAGGGCGTGTTCCACGCCGTATTGTCGCGGCTGTCGGGCCGCCCGATCAGCGAGAGCATGAAAGCCGCGTCCTCCACGCGCCGCGTCAGCGGCCCGAGATGCGCGAGCACCGCCATGGTGGACAAGGGATAGGCGGGCACGCGGCCGAAACTCGGCTTGAGGCCGAAGACGCCGGTGAAGGCGGCGGGAATGCGGATCGAACCGAGGCCGTCGGTGCCGAGGTGAAAATGCCCGAGGCCGAGCGCGGCTGCGGCCGCCGCGCCTGCGGAGGAGCCGCCGGTCGTGCGCCCGGTCTTCCATGGATTGCGCGTGACGCCGTAGAGCGGGCTGTCGCCGAGGCCCTTCCAGCCGATCTCGGGCAAGGTCGTCTTGCCGAGGATGACGCAGCCCGCCTCTTTCAGCCGCGCGGTCGCCGGCGAATCTTCCACTGAAGGAGCTGCGGCGCTCGTGCGCGAGCCGCGCCGGCTCGGCAGGCCCGTGACCAGGACATTGTCCTTGATCGTGCCGATCAGACCGTCGGCCCCGCCGATCGCTTCGCCCTTCGCGTGGCGCGCAGCGCTTGCCTCCGCCGCCTTGCGCGCCCCGGCCCGGTCGACGACGGCGAAGGCGTTGACCTGTGGCTCGACGGTCTCCAGCCGTTTCAGCACGGCGTCAAGCAGATCGACGGGCGAGGCCTGCTTGCGGGCGAAGAGATCGGCGCATTGCCGGGCGGAGAGGGAGAGAAGATCGGTCATGGCGCTTTCCGGCTGGAACCGACAGATTGCGAGATTGGCGGAAATGCTTCAAGCGCCAGCCTCCGGTCGGCCTCATTGTCGCCAGCTTATGCGGGCACTTGCCTGTTGCAGCGCCGCAATCTTAACCGTCTCTCAACTCCGCGGGTTGTTAGTGGACCGGCCGCCTTCCGGCGTCGCGGCAAAAGGATTTTTTGCGTGACCGTTTCCAGTTTCGTCCGCTCGCCCGGCTCGTTCGGCGCGCGACATCTCGTCCGCATCGCGGGGGTATGCGCGCTGACTGCGGCGATCGCCGGCTGCAACGCCACCGCCAATTCCTTCAACGCCATTTCCGACCGTGCCGAGATCGTCGGAAACAAGATGGGCTCCTATTTCAGCAAGCAGCCCGGCGTCGCGCAGCAGGTGCCAATGTTCATCGCGTCCACGCGCCATCAGGCGGGCGATGCGCCCGGCGAAGTCGTCGCGCGCTTCTCGCTGCAGAACGTCTCCCTGCCGCCCGATCATCGCGCCGGCGAGATCGAGGCGCCCAGCTTCGGTTCGCCCAATCCGGACAAGCATTTCGTCGTGACCGCGCGCCGCTCGCTGGATCCCGAAGCGTTCCGCGCCGAACTCGCCTCCCACATCTCCGGCCGTATCGGCAACAGCCGCGACGTGCTGCTCTACGTGCACGGCTTCAACACGAGCCTCGAGGAAGCGCGCTTCCGCCTCGCCCAGATTGTCGCCGACGGCGGCTTCACCGGCGTGCCGATCCTGTTCACCTGGAATTCCAAGGGCGAGCTTTTCGCCTACGAATCCGACAAGGAGGCCGCTACCGCCTCGCGCGACGCGCTGCAGCGCCTGATGATGGACATAGCCCAGGCGCCGGGCGTCGGCCGCGTGCAGATTCTGGCCCATTCGATGGGCTCGTGGCTGACGATGGAAGCCTTGCGCGAAACCGCGATCGCTGGCCACGCCGATCTCGACGGCAAGCTCGGCTCGGTCATGCTGGCTGCGCCCGACATCGACCTCGGCGTCTTCCGCCAGCAGGTCGCCCGCCTCGATCCCACGCGCATTTCGGTTTTCGTGTCGCGCGACGACCGCGCGCTGTCGCTGTCGAGCCGCATCGCCGGCTCGCGTGCGCGCCTCGGCGCCATGGACCCGTCCAACCCGAAGGACGCCGCCGCGATCGACGCCATGGGCGTGCGCGTCTACGACCTGTCGATGCTGAGCAAGGGCTGGGTTGGTCACGACACCTATGCAAACGCGCCGGACGCCGTGCGCCAGATCGGCGCCACGTTGACCAAGAAGCGCGACTCGGACGCCAATGTGCAAGCGGTGATCGGCGCCAGCGTCGCCCCGCCGCCGCAGGCGCCGATCGTTGGAGAGGCCCTGCCGCCGCCGAAGTAGAGTTTGGATCGCGAGCCTTCCGGCTCGCTTCGAGCCATGCAAGCCTGAAGCGCCCGGCCGCTGTTTGGAATCCTGATCATGAGGAGCGCCGAAGGCGCGTCTCGAAGGATGGCAATACCGACCGCCACGGCACCCATCGAGACGCCGCGGAGTTTATCGGCCGAAGGCCGGACGCGAGGGCGGCTCCTCAGGGTGAGGGGTTCTGAATTTCCGGCCAGACTCTGAAGGCTCGCGGTCCTGGCTTTACAATCCCCGCGGCCGCCTTGGCGGCAGCGGCGCCGTCTCCATCGAAGCTGCTTCCATATTGGCGTCGTCGCCCTCCGCGATCGCCTGCATCTGCTGCTCCTGGCCGCCGCCGAACAGCGCCGCGAATGGATTGCCGGCCTGTCCCGCGGCGACCTGTTGCGGCGCTTCCTCGCGCGGCGCTGTGGCGGCGTAGGCGGTCACAGGCTCGGCGGACGCCGCTGCGCCGGACAGCGGACCGGAGCGGGCCGTGCGCAGTTTCGCCAAAAGCCCTCTTGCCTTGGCGACGTAATAATAGCCGCCCGCATAGAGCGCGACGGCGCGGTCCTCGTTCTGCCCGGCGGCCATATAGGCGTTGGCGAGATAGGGCACCGCGTAAGTGAGGTTGGTCTCGCCGTCGAGCAAGCCGGACGCGCCGCCGCTGTAGCCCATGCCCTTGGCGGTCGCGAGTTTGATCTGCATGAGCCCGTAATGCCCGCCGTTCGTCACATGCGGCGCATAGCGGCTTTCGCGCATGATGACGCGGCGGATCAGCCGCTCCGGCACGCCATGCGCGCGGGCAAGACGCTGGATGGCGGGCGTGAAGCGTTCCGCGCCGGGCGCTTCGCCGGAAGCCGCCGAGGCGGCGGGAGCGGAAAGCGCAAGGGCGAGCGTGGCGAGAACGGGGGCTCTGAAATTCATCGGGCCGATACACTCTGATGAAGCTGGCCCGCAGTCCGCCCCAATGTTGTGGCGAGGAGAGGGCGGAACGCAAACGTGGCTGGAAGTTTTGCGACGACGTGGCGATTTCGCCACATCGTCATCGTCAGGCGAAAAGCCTATTCCGCCGCATCCTGATGCGTATATCCCAGCCGCCGATTTAGTTCCTCGATCAGGCCGCTGGCGGCGTCCGCGATCACCGTGCCCGGCGGGAAGATCGCGCTCGCGCCCGCTGCGCGCACTGCGTCGAAATCCTGCGGCGGGATGACGCCGCCGACCACGATCATGATGTCGGGCCGGCCTTCTTTCTCCAGCGCGGCGCGCAGTTCCGGCACCAG
This sequence comes from Rhodoblastus sp., assembly GCA_047605445.1. Classification (GTDB taxonomy): domain Bacteria; phylum Pseudomonadota; class Alphaproteobacteria; order Rhizobiales; family Beijerinckiaceae; genus JAJXWB01. The sequence goes on along the minus strand of JASGFP010000053.1, from coordinate 1,272 downwards.
CGTCAGATGGCCGGCGGCCAGCGACGAAATGCCGACGATATGCACGTCGTTCTCCACCGCCTGCCGCGCCGCCTCCTCGGGCGTGGCGAACAGCGGCCCGATATCGACGTCGAAGCCGAGATCGGCGAAGGCCGAGGCGATCACCTTCTGGCCGCGGTCGTGGCCGTCCTGGCCGACCTTGGCGACGAGAATGCGCGGACGGCGGCCGTCGTTCTCCTCGAACGCTTCCACCATCTTCTGCACGCGCGTGACAGCAGCCGAATTCACGCCGGCCTCCCTCTTGTAGACGCCGGAGATCGACTTGATCTCGGCGCGATGGCGCCCGAACACATTTTCCAGCGCCAGCGAAATCTCGCCGACAGTGGCTTTCTCACGCGCAGCGTCGATGGCGAGCGCGAGCAGATTGCCCTTGCCCTTCGCGCCTTCCGTCAGCGCCGCGAGCGCGGCCTGGCACTTGGCTTCATCACGTTCCGCGCGCAGACGCTTCAGCTTCTCGATCTGCTGCGCGCGCACCGCGGAATTATCGACCTTCAGCACGTCGATCGGCGGATCGTTGATCGGCTTGTACTTGTTGACGCCCACCACCGTCTGCTGCCCTGAGTCGATGCGCGCCTGCGTCTTGGCGGCGGCTTCCTCGATGCGCAGCTTCGGAATGCCGGCGTCGATCGCCTTCGCCATGCCGCCGAGTTTTTCCACTTCCTGAATGTGTCCCCACGCCTTGGCGGCGAGATCGGCGGTCAGGCGCTCGACATAATAGGAGCCGCCCCAGGGATCGATGATGCGCGTCGTGCCGCTCTCCTGCTGCAGGAAGAGCTGCGTGTTGCGGGCGATGCGCGCGGAGAAATCGGTCGGCAGCGCGAGGGCTTCGTCCAGCGCATTCGTGTGCAGCGACTGCGTATGGCCTTGAGTCGCCGCCATCGCCTCGATGCAGGTGCGCACGACATTGTTGTAGACGTCCTGAGCCGTCAGCGACCAGCCGGAGGTCTGCGAATGCGTGCGCAGCGGCAGGCTTTTTTCGGACTTCGGCCCGAAATCCTTCACGAGCTTCGCCCAGATCAGCCGCGCGGCGCGCAGCTTGGCGACTTCCATGAAGAAGTTCATGCCGATCGCCCAGAAGAACGACAGGCGCGGCGCGAACTGGTCGACCGTCAACCCGGCGCCCAATCCCGCGCGAAGATATTCGACGCCGTCGGCGAGCGTGTAGGCGAGTTCGAGGTCCTGCGTCGCGCCCGCTTCCTGCATGTGATAGCCGGAAATCGAGATCGAGTTGAA
>JASGFP010000052.1:0-26148 GCA_047605445.1 Rhodoblastus sp. | reverse complement strand
TAGGCCTCGATCTCGAACCAGATGCGGAAGCGCGTCTGCGGCTCCCAGATCGCGACCATCTCGGGGCGGGAATAGCGGGGGATCATGGCTTGCGTCCCATCGTTGTCATGCCCGCGAAAGCAAGGCGTCTGCCCGCCCCCTTGCGGGGAGGAGCCGGGGTGGGGGCCGACCGGGGCCGACCCTGCGAAATTCGTCCTGTGGCTACCCCCACCTCGGCCCTCCCCGCAAGGGGGCGGGAGAACGCGCGGGACGATCTCGCGACTTTTTGCAGGCATTTCCGACTCGCCGGGCCCGGCGTAATGTCTCGACCCGCGGATGGGGCGAGGCATGAAACGGATCGGATTTGCGGCGCTGGCGGGCGTGCTCGCGGGCAGCGTGGCGCAGGCGGCGGATCTTTCGCGCTACACCAGCGTCAACGACAAGAAGGCGTGCGCCTACGCGCACAGCAAGGCGGGCGATGACGGGCCGGAATCCTGCGAATTTTCCTGCAAGGGGCCGGTGGCGGGCGTGAGCACGAAACTGCTGTCCTGTTCCGATTACGAGCATCTGTTCGTGAAACTCGACGGCAGGTCCTATTCGACCTGGCAGGCGATGACGGCGGTCGGCGGCTTCTCGGGCCTCGCCAACAAGAACGGTATGGTGGAATGGGTGTTCGCCGGCGGCGCCGCACCCTCGCGGGGAAGCCTGAAAGGATTGATCGTGCGCTTCCAGGGCGCCGACGCCGGGAGCGGCAAAAGCCGGAATGCGCTGACGGTGATCGCGCTCACGCCCGGCGAGCCTTGCTGGAAAGGAAACTATCCGACCAACGAAGCTGCTCGCGCCGCGCTCGACGAGGCGCGCTGCCAAAGCCCGCTGGCGGAAGAGGGGCGGTAGGTTCGCCCCTTTGGGCGCAGCTCGCTTGTCCAACTCGCATCGCTTGCGCGAAATGGTTCACGCGCGCGCTCTGTCTCCTGCCGCCTCGATTGTCAGGCCGCGAGCCCGATCGCGCTTTCAGCGGCCTGCCGCAGCGCGGCGATGTTGGCGGCATACTGCCCGCGCCCGCCCTTGAAGGCGGCGGAGCCCGCCACCAGCCAGTCGGCGCCGGCGGCGGCGACGGCGCCCGCATTGTCCGGCGTCACGCCGCCGTCGACTTCCAGCGCGATGGGACGCCCCGCGATCATGGCGCGGACGCGCGAAATCTTCTCCAGCGCGCCGGGAATAAAACTCTGGCCGCCGAAGCCCGGGTTGACGCTCATGACGAGCACGAGATCGACCATGTCCATCACATGCTCGATCGCCGTTTCCGACGTGCCGGGGTTGAGCGAAACGCCGGCCTTCTTGCCGAGCGCGCGGATCGCCTGCAGCGAGCGGTGGAGATGCGGGCCCGCTTCGGCATGCACGGTGATGATATCAGAGCCGGCTCTCGCGAAGGCTTCCAGGTAGGGGTCGGCGGGGGCGATCATCAGGTGCGTGTCGAACGGCGCGTCCGTGCATTTGCGGATCGCCTGCACGACCATCGGGCCGAAGGAGATGTTGGGCACGAAATGCCCGTCCATGATGTCGACATGGACCATGTCGCCGCCAGCCTGGATGCAGGCGGACACATCGGCGCCGAGGTCGGCGAAGTCTGCCGAGAGTATGGAGGGCAGGATGCGGATATTGCGCATGAGCTTTCCTTCCGGGCGCAGCCCGTCGCGCCGCGTTACCATGCGGGGCGAAGCCGAGTCCATGCGCGCTCAGGGCGCGGCGAGATCGCGCTTCATCGCCTCGTACTGATCCTTCGTGATCTCGCCCCGCGCGTAGCGCTTGTCGAGTATGTCGCGCGCGCTTTCGGCCGCCGGGCCGGGTTGCTGCGGCCAGCTCCAGCCCGCCGCCTCGCGCGGGCGCCGGTCGCGCAGCAGCAGCCAGGCGAGAAATACGACGATCAGCAGCGCGCCGAGCGGGCCTATGCCGTGAAACGGCCAGGACCAGACGGTGTCGTAGCTCCAGGTGTGCATGTCAGGCTCCCGCGCCGCCAGACAGGAGCGGCGGGGCTGATATAGGCGCCGTTCGCCTGTTTGTCCCGGTCAGGACTTCGCGGCGGCTGACGCGGCCGGGGGCGCCGGGGCGAACCAGCCCGCACACCAGTCCCAGACCCGCGCCACGAGCGCCGCCGGACCGGATACGCCGTGCCGGATGAAGGCGATTTTCCGCAGGTGGCCAGGTACGCGCCATGTGCTCCACGATCCGCCCGGAAAATAGGCGACGTCGCCCGGACCGAGACGGCGCTCGACATTTTTTTCGTCGGTCACGAAGACTTCGCCGTCGATCACGCTCACCGTCTCGTCGATGTTGAAATACCAGCGGAACCGACCCTTCGTCGTCTCCCAGACCACTGTGACGGCCATGCCGTCCGCGGACCGCGAGAGCACGGCGCTTTTCGCCTGCGGCTCGCCGTCGAGAATCCAGTCCTTCGGGATCTGGATCGCGGTCATCTGCGCGTCTGCGGGGACCGAGATGATGATCGGCGGCGGGGCGGCGTCCAAATCAGGCTCCTGACGGCTCGGCCCGGTTTGGGCCCGAATCTCGCATCAGGATCGCGGACGCGCCTATATTTCGCGTAAAGGAACGGGAGAATCGGGTGGCGATACGTGCGGATACGGTCGTTCTCGGCGCCGGTATGGCCGGCGTCGGCGCTGCGCTTGCCTTGCAGGCCCGCGGTCGCGACGTCGCGCTGATCGACCGTCGCGGCGCGGCCGGGCGCGAAACGAGCTACGGCAACGCCGGGCTGATCGAGCGCGCGTCCGTGGAACTCTATACGTTTCCCCGCGATCCCGGCACGATCCTGCGCACTATCCTGGGGACCAATCCGGCGGCGCGCATCGACTGGACGGCGCTGCCGCAAACACTGCCGTGGATCGCGCGCTATTTTCTCGAAAGCGCGCCGGCCAAAGCCGCCGCCCATGCCCGCGCCGCGCTGCCGCTGATCGAGCGTTGCCTCGACGAGCACATGAAACTTGCGCAAGCCGCCGGCGCCGAAGCGCTGATCAGGCCATCGGGCTGGATCAAGGCGTTTCGCACGGAAAAGACGCTGGCCGAAGGCGCGGCGGATGCGCGGCGCATCCGCGAATTCGGCCTGACCTTCGATGCGCTGGATACGTCCGCGCTGGCAAGACTCGAGCCCGCCCTGAACGGCTTCGCCGGCGCCGTGATGCTGCGCGATCCCGCGGCATGCGTCGATCCCGGCGGGCTTGTCGCAGCCTATGCCGGCCTGTTCGCGCGCAATGGCGGCAGGCTGTTTTCCGGCGATGCGCGCAGTCTCGCCCAGACGCAGAATGGCTGGAGCGTCGCCACCGAGGCGGGCGTGGTGGAGGCGCGCGAGGCGGTCGTCGCGCTCGGACCGTGGTCGGACGACATTTTCAAGCCGCTGGGGTATGCGATCCCGCTCGGCGTCAAGCGCGGCTACCACATGCATTACCGGCCGGCGGGAAACAATGTGCTCAACCATCCCGTTCTCGACGTGGACGGCGGCTATCTCGTCGCGCCGATGGTCCAGGGGTTGCGGCTGACGACAGGCGCCGAATTCGCCTCGCGCGATGCGCCGCCCTCGCCTTTCCAGCTTGATCGGGTGGAGCCGCTCGCCCGCGAGACCTTTCCGCTCGGAGAGCGGATCGACGCCGCGCCGTGGCTCGGGCGGCGGCCATGCCTGCCGGACCTCCTCCCGGTGATCGGGCCAGCGCCGCGCCACCCCGGCCTCTGGTTCGATTTCGGCCACCAGCATCACGGATTCACGCTCGGGCCGATCACCGGCAGATTGCTGGCTGAAATGATGACGGGCGGCGAGACATTCACCGACCCGGCGCCCTATAGCGTGGAGCGGTTCTGACGCGGCCGATCACGAAACATTCACTATGCGCGATGTCTGAAGGCCCGTAAAAGGCGCGCATGGCTTCCGATGTCACCATTTCAGCCGCGGCCGTTGCGGGCGTGCTCTCCTTCCTGAGCCCCTGCGTGCTGCCGCTGGTGCCGCCCTATCTCACTTTCATCGCCGGCACGACGATCGAGGACATCGTCGACGAAGGCGCGGCGCGGGCGCGGCGCGACGTGCTTCTGGCGGCCGTGCTTTTCGTCGCTGGCTTCACCACGGTCTTCGTCGCGCTGGGCGCGACCGCCTCGGTGTTCGGCCAGGTCGTGCGCGCCAATCTGCACATTCTCTCGGTGTTGGCCGGCATCGCCATCATCGGCATGGGCCTGCACTTTCTAGGGCTGTTCAAGCTTCACTTTCTGTATCGCGAGAAGCGCATGGAGGTGGAGAAACCGGTCGGGCTGTGGGGCGCCTATGTGATGGGCCTCGCCTTCGCCTTCGGCTGGACGCCCTGCATCGGGCCGATTCTGGCGGCCATTCTCGCGGTGGCGAGTTCGGAGGAGACGGTGGCCAAAGGGGCGGGACTGCTGGCTGTCTATTCGCTCGGCCTCGGCGTGCCGTTTCTTGCGGCGGCGCTCGCCATCGAACCCTTCATGAATTTCATGAAGAAGTTCCGCGCGCATTTCGGCAAGGTCGAGAAGATCGTCGGCATAGCGCTGGTGGCGACGGGCGTCGCGTTTCTGACCGGCGGCATGCAGACCATGTCGATCTGGCTGCTGGAGACGTTTCCGGGGCTGGCGAAGCTGGGATGAGCATCAATGTCATCCGGGCCGCAGCGCAGCGGAGAGCCGGGATCCAGAGGTCATAAGCGCATGCTGGATCCCGGATCGGCCTTCAGCCATCCGGGATGACGCCGCCAACAGTCAAAGCTGCTTGTAGGTGATCTTGCCGTCGGCGCCTTTCACCCAGCGATAGACGACATAATCGGCGCGCGTGACGTCGCCTTTCTTGTCGTAGGAAATGTCGCCGACCACGGTCTTGAACGTCATCCCGCCGTGCATGACCTTGGCCATCGCCTGCGGATCGTTGGACTTGGCGGCGGTTGCCGCCTGCTGCATCACCTGCACGGCGGCGTAGGAATACAGCGTGTAGGTTTCGGGGTTGAATTTCTTGGCCTCGAAGCGCTTCACGACATCGGCCGCCGCCGGATTCATGCGCGGGTCGGGCGGGAAGGTCATCAGCGTGCCTTCGGCGCCGGCGCCGGCGATCTGGGCGTATTCCTCCGACGCGATGCCGTCGCCGCCCATCAGGATCGTCGACATGCCCTGGTCGCGCATCTGGCGCACGATGAGGCCCGCCTCCGTATGCTCGCCGCCGTAATAGACGAGGTCGGCGCCGGCGGCCTTCAGCTTGGAGACGATGGCCGAATAATCCTTCTCGCCGGGATTGATCGTGTCGTAGAGGACTTCCTTCACGCCCAGCGCGTTCATCGCCTTTTTCGTCTCGTCGACGAGGCCTTTGCCGTAGGCCTTCTTGTCGTGGATGAAGGCGACCTTCTTGTCCTTGAAATTCTTCGCGATGTAATTGGCCGCCACCGCGCCCTGCTGATCGTCGCGTCCGCAGGTGCGGAATACGTTCCACTTGCTTTCGCCGGTCTTCGGATCGGGATTTGTGAGCGCGGGATTGGTGGAGGCGGGCGTGATCTGCAGCAGGCCGTTCTCCATGTAGACGCCCGACGTCGGGATCGAGACCGACGAGTTGAAGTGGCCGACCACCCAGGTCACGCCGTCGCCGACGAATTTGTTGGCGATGGAAATGCCCTGCTTGGGATCGGAGGCGTCGTCGCCCACCTGCACCGAAATCTTCTGGCCGTTGACGCCGCCGGCCGCGTTGATGTCCTCGACCGCCTGCTCGGCGCCCATTTTGAGCTGCGCGCCGAAAGCCGCCGCGCCGCCGGTGATCGGGCCGCCGACGCCGAGTTTGACCTGCGCGGCCGCCGGCGTTGCGACGGCGACGATGGCGGCGAAAGCGACGCCGGACAGAAGCTTGCGTGTCATCGAACGATCTCCCCTCGAGCCCGCCCTTTGGGGTTCGGGCTGAATCTGCAGGCCGAGTGTGGCCGGTTTTGCGCGTCGAGTCATCAGCGCGGACGCGCTGCTGTCAGCTGTGTTTGCGCGTGACGAAAGCCTCCGTCACATAGGGATATTCGACCGTTTCGCGCCCTGCGAGCGCCGGCGTCGCGGCGATGAGCGCGCGCAGGCGCGCGACGACCTCGGCGTGTTCGTCGGCCGGCAAGGCGGCGATGAAACTCGACGAGCAGGTGCGGTCGACGATCACGTTTTCCGGCGGGCCGCCATGAATCCAGGGAAAGCGGCTTTCGGCGAGCGGGCCGAATCCCTCGGCCGGAAAGACCTCGCGCCATCTGCCGTTGTAGTAGCGCGGCGCGTCGCCTTCATAAGGCGTGATGATGTCGGTGATGGCGCGCACCCAGTCCACGCTTTCGTCGCGCACGTTCCAGATCAGGCCGAGCGCGGCGCCAGGCTTGAGCACGCGGCGGATTTCCGCGAGCGCGCGCTTGGTCGCGAACCAGTGGAACGCCTGCGCGCAGACGACCGCGTCCAGGCTCGCGTCCGGCAGCGGAATGGCTTCGGCCGTCCCTTCCAACGCCGCGACGTCGGGATTTTTCGCGGTCAGTTGCGCGCGCATGGCCTCGACGGGCTCGACGGCGATCATTTTCGCGCCCGTCGCGCGCAGCGTTTTCAGAAACTTGCCGGTGCCCGCGCCGAGATCGAGCGCCGTCCTGCCCGGGCCGAGGCCGACGTCGTTGCGCAGCCAATCGACGGCCTGCGGCGGATAATCGGGCCGGCCGCGCGCATAGGCGTCGGCGCGGGCTGAAAAGCCATCGGCGGCGGCATGATGGATCTTCTCTGTCATGGGCGGGTCAGCCAGGGATATTGCGCGCGCATCTGACGATGGCGCGCCTGCGTGAAGCCGGCAAGCGCAAAGGCCGTCAGCAGAACGAAGGTCGGCGCCGCATGCACGATGTCCGATGGCTCGGCGAAGAGCGCGTAATGCAGAAAGCGGATAGCGCCGGCGAGCGGGACCATGTAAGCGACCGCCTTCCACCGCGCGCGCCAGGTCTGCGCCATGGCGCGGCCGGTGACGAAAGCGCCGGCGCCGCCGATGACGAGCGTGAGCGCGAGGAAGGTCCAGAGGTTGGGGATGAGGGCGGTCATGCGGCGCGCCCCACGCAACTGGATCGCGAACCTTCAGGCTCGCCCGCCGGACTGAGAATGCGAGCCTGAAGGCTCGCGGTCCATGTGAGCGCCTTCAATGCGCGCCCCCTTCGAGATAGGCGGCGCGCACCTGCGGGTTGGCGAGAAGCTCCGCGCCAGACCCCGACAGCGCGATGGCGCCATTGACCATGACATAACCGCGATGGGCGAGTTTCAGCGCGTGATAGGCGTTCTGCTCAACGAGGAAGACCGTGAGGCCTTCCTTGGCGTTCAATTCGCGAACCGTATCGAAAATCTGCTTCACCACCAGCGGCGCGAGGCCGAGCGAGGGCTCGTCGAGCAGCAGCAGTTTCGGCCGGCTCATCAGCGCGCGCGCGATGGCGAGCATCTGCTGTTCGCCGCCCGACAGCGTGCCGCCGCGCTGGTTCATGCGTTCTTTCAGCCGCGGAAAGATCGCAAAGGCGCGTTCGAGATCAGCATCGAAATGCGCGAAATTGTCGACTGAGGCGCCCATCTGCAGATTTTCGTAGACGGTCATGCGCGGAAATATGCGACGACCCTCGGGCGATTGCGCAATCGAGAGCCGCGCGATCTCGTGCGTCGGCATGTCGGTGATGTCGCGCCCGGCGAAAACGATGCGGCCTTCGCGCGCGCGCGGATCGCCGAAGATGGTCATCATCAGCGTCGTCTTGCCCGCGCCATTGGCGCCGATGAGCGTGACAATCTCGCCTTCGTCGACGGCAAGATCGACGTTCTTCAGCGCGGCGACAGCGCCGTACCAGGCCGAAACGCCCGAGAGCGAGAGGAGGGCGGTCATGGGTCGATTTCCCTCCCTCTGCCCGTCCAACGGGGAGAGGGCCGGGGTGAAGGGCTTGTCGTCCTGGAGAAATCTCGCCACGCCGACCAGCCCCTGACCCTAACCCTCTCTCCGCAGGCAGGGAGAGGGGACAGGATGCACGCCGCCGCCCTCACGCGCCGATCTCCTGTTCCACGCTCGCCACCTCTTCATCCGGCACGCCGAGATAGGCGGCGATGACGCTGGGGTCGTTGCGGATTTCCGACGGCGTTCCGTCGGCGATCTTGCGGCCGTAGTCGAGTACGACGACGTGATCGGAAATCTCCATCACCACGCTCATGTCGTGTTCGATCAAGAGCAGCGATACGCCGTCGTCTCGGATCGAGTGCAGGAGCGCGTTGAGTTCGGCGGACTCGCGCGGGTTGAGGCCGGCGGCGGGCTCGTCGAGGCAGAGCAGCGCGGGGTCCGCGCACATGGCGCGCGCGATTTCCAGGCGGCGCTGGTCGCCGTAGGGCAGGGCGCCTGCGGGATCGTCGGCGCGCGCCAGAAGGCCGATGCGGTCGAGCCAATGGCGCGCCTTGTCTTTCGCCGCCTGTTCGGCCGCGCGATACGAGGGATCGCCGACGAGGCCGGCAATCGAGAAGGCGGAGGCGCGCATCAGCGGCCGGTGTTGCGCGACGGCGAGGTTTTCGAGCGCCGTCATGCCGGCGAACAGGCGGATGTTCTGAAATGTGCGGCCGACGCGGGCGTCGCGCGCGATTTCGAAATCGGGCATACGTTCGAGCAGGTAGAGCCCATCGCGCCCGCGCGCGCCCGAGCGGGTGAGCGCGTCGACCGCCGTTTCGTCGAGCGGCGCCTCCGTCGCCATGGCGATACGGCCGGAGGTGGGCTTGTAGAAGCCGGCGATGCAGTTGAAGACGGTGGTCTTGCCGGCGCCGTTCGGACCGATCAGCGCGGTGATGTCGCCGCGCAGCACGTCGAAGGAAAGATCGGCGACGGCGGTGAGGCCGCCGAAGCGCATGGAAAGATGCTCGACGCGCAGGAGGGCGGTCATGGCGCGAGCCCGGATGAAATTGCGCGGCGCTCGCCCCTCATCCGCGCCCCTCCTGCACGAGGTCGGCGCCGATCGCCTTGCGTTCGCCCAGAAAGATCGTCGGCGTGCGAGCAGAGACGAAACCGCGCGGGCGCCAGTTCATCATCACGACCATGGCGAAGCCGACGAGCAGCATGCGGTATTGCGTTGGATCGAAATCGGCGCCGAATACGGATTTGAGAAAATCGAGCTCGCGCAGCAGTTCGGAGCCGCCGACGATCGCGATGGCCGCCGCCGCCACGCCGATCTGCGAGCCGCGCCCGCCGAGCACGACGATGGCGAGGATGGTCGCGCTCTCGATGAAGTTGAAGCTCGACGGCGAGACGAAACCCTGCCGCACCGCGAAGAAAGCGCCGGCGAAACCGCCGAACATGGCGCCGAGCGAAAAAGCTGTCAGTTTGATCTTCGTCGTGTCGAGGCCGAGCGAGCGGCAGGCGATCTCGTCCTCGCGCAGGGCTTCCCATGCGCGGCCGATGGGCAGGCGGCGCAGGCGCAATGTCACGAAATTGGTGATGAGCGCTAGGATGAGGATGAGATAGTAGAGGAAGACGACGCGGTGGATCGGCGAGAAGGGAATGTCGAAAAAGGCCGCGAAACCCTTTGGGCCCGCAACGAAGGGCAGGCCGAAGAAGGTGACGCGCGGGATGGAGGCTATGCCCGCGTCGCCATTGGTGAGCGCGGAGAAATTGACCAGAACGGTGCGGATGATTTCGCCGAAGGCGAGCGTCACGATGGCTAGATAGTCGCCGCGCAGGCGCAGCACGGGAAAGCCGAGCAATATGCCCCAGAAGGCGGCGAGAATGCCGGCGAGCGGCAGGCAGAGCCAGAAGGACACGCCGTAGTTGGTTGCGAGCAGCGCATAGGCGTAGGCGCCGACCGCGTAGAAGGCGACATATCCGAGATCGAGAAGTCCGGCGAGGCCGACTACGATGTTCAGGCCCCAGCCGAGCATGACGTAGATGAGGATCTGGATGCCGTAATTGTCGATCCATTTGAGCGCGCCGGAGGGCCCGAGGGTCAGCAGGACGATGAAGGGCCAGGCGACGATGATTCCCAGGCCGAAGGCGGCGAAGATTTTCGCGAAAGCGACACGCCGGGCGGCAGGCTTCGCTGCGGCCGGTTTCGCCTTGCCGGCGCGCGCGGGGATGAGGCCGGCGGCGAGGCGAATGACGAAGGCTGCGACCGCCGCATAGGCGATCCACGCCCAGCGCTCCTGCAGAACGAGCTTGTTGGAGAAATCGGGCTCGGCGCGTAAAGCGAGAATGGGGAAAGCGAGCAGCGCGGCGACGAGGCCGTAGCGCGCGGCGTCGGCGAGCGTGGCAAGCGCCGGGGCCGCTGGTCTCCGGCCGGTGGAATCGGCGCGCAAAAACCGGCCGGAGGCCGGCGGTCCCGGATCAGGCGCTTCAGCCATCCGAGCGCCTTACCAGACCTTCATGCCGAGGATGCGCCGAAAGCGCCGTCTCGAAGCATGGGGAATGTGGACATCCTTCGAGACGCCCGCTTCGCGGGCTCCTCAGGATGAGGGTTCGGGATTTGCACGGCGCGTGCATCACACCTTCTCCACTTCCGGCCGGCCCAGAAGTCCGGTCGGCATGAAGATCAGCGTGATGGCGAGAATGGAGAAGGCGGCGACGTCCTTGTAATCGGCGGAGAAGTAGGCGGACCAGAAGGTTTCGATCAGGCCTATCAAGAGCCCGCCGAGCACCGCGCCGGGAATGGAGCCGATGCCGCCAAGCACCGCGGCGGTGAAGGCTTTCACGCCCGGCACGAAGCCGTCGGCGGCGTTCACCACGCCGTAATAGAGCATGTAGAGAACGCCTGCGACGGCGGCCAGCGCCGCGCCGATGACGAAAGTGGCGGCGATCGTGCGATTGACGTCGATGCCGAGCAGCGCGGCCATTTTGGCGTCCTGCTCGCAGGCCCTTTGCGCACGACCCAGCGAGGTCTTCTGCACGACGAACCAGAAGGCGACGAGAAGCACGGCCGTGACGACGACGATCAGGATCTGCTTGTAGGAGAGCGTGACGTCGTAGGCGCCGCCGCTCGTCAGCTTGATGACCTCGCCGAACATCGGCGGCGCTGATTTGTTGCGCGGGCCCTGCGCGACATAGACGAAATTCGACAGGAAGATCGACATGCCGATCGCCGAGATCAGCGGCGCCAGCCGAAAGGATCCGCGCAGGCGTCGGTAGGCGAGGCGCTCGATCGCGAAGTTCCATAGACCGGTGAGCGCCATCGAGACGAAGAGCACGATGACGAACGAGGGCGCGAGCGCATCGAGACCGAGAAACTGCTGAAGCGCGATGAACAGGATGAGCGCGATGAAGGCCGAAAGCATGAACACGTCGCCATGCGCGAAATTCACCATGCCGATGATGCCGAAAACCATCGTGTAGCCGATGGCGATGAGGCCGTAGATCGAACCGAGCGTCAGCCCGTTGATGAGCTGCTGCAGGAAAACTTCCATGCGCCGGCTTCGTCCCTTTTTTTGCGCCACGAACAGGGGTGGAATCGCCGCGCGGCGGCCCGTGGCCAAGCTAGCAAGCGCCATGCCGCGCCGCAAACCCGCCGGTGGGCTTGAGCGGCAAGCGCGAGCGTCACGGATTCCTGTTGCGTCCGGCCGGATAAATGTTATGTTTCATACCTATTCGGCGAAAGACCGAAGCGGAGGAACGCAAGATTCATCAGCGCATCGCTGCTGGTCCGACGACGGGCCCGCTGTTAGCCTTCGCCCGCAGCCGCAATGCGGCGAGCGGCGGGGCGCGCTGGACGTTTCTCAGAGCCAGAAGCCAACAATAACTCGCCGAGGGAGCGAAACATGGACCGTAGACATTTTCTTGCAGGCACCGCCGCGTTCGGCGCGGCTTCCAGCGTTCTGCCGTCGCGCCTCGCCGCGCAGGGCAAGCCGCTGAAGATCGGCATCATGAACGATCTGTCCGGGCCCTATTCGGGCGACCAGGGCGTCGGCTCCAAGATCGCCGCGGACATGGCGATCCAGGACTGGGCCGCCAAGCTCGGCGTGCAGGCCGAGACGATCATCGCCGATCACCAGAACAAGCCCGACATCGGCGCCGGCATCGCGCGCAAATGGTACGACACCGAAGGCGTCGACGTGATCATGGACCTGCCGAACTCGGCGGTCGCGCTGGCGGTCGTGGCGGTCGCCAAGGAAAAGAACAAGGCGGTCATCGGCTCCGGCGCCGGCTCTTCCGTGCTGACCGGCCCGATGTGCTCGAAGAATTTCGTGCACTGGACCTACGACACCTATGTGCTTGGCAATTCGCTGGGCAAGGCGCTGACCGGCGAGGGCGCGAAGTCCTGGTATTTCATCACCGCCGACTACGCCTTCGGCAAGGATCTCGAGCAGAATTGCGCGAATGCGGTGACGGCCGCCGGCGGCAAGGTGCTGGGCGCCGCGCGCCATCCGCTCAACACGGCGGATTTCTCGTCCTTCCTGCTGCAGGCGCAGGCGTCGGGCGCCGATGTCATCGGCTTCGCCAATGCGGGCGGCGACCTCATCCAGTCGCTGAAGCAGGCGACCGAGTTCGGCCTCAAGAAGAAGATGGCGGCGCTGATCCTCGACGTCACCAACCTGCCCTCGCTCGGGCTCGCCGCCGTGCAGAACGTCACGGTCTGCAAGGGCTTCTACTGGGACCAGAACGATGGCACGCGCACCTTTTCCTCGCGCTACCAGGCGGCCCATCCGCAGAAGGCCAAGCCCAATGACATGCATGCTGGCATGTACGCCTCGACGCTGCACATGCTGAAGGCTTTCGCGAAGACCAAGAGCGGAGCCGACGGCGTGGCGCTGATCGACGCGATGAAGGCGATCCCGACCGACGATCCGCTGTTCGGCAAGGGCGTGATCCGCGAGGACGGTCGCCACATCCACACGATGTATCTCCTGACCACGAAGAAGCCCGCCGAATCGAAGGGCGACTGGGACTGGTTCAAGGTGACGGGCACGGTGAAGCCCGAAGACGCCTGGCGTCCGCTCGACAAGGGCGGCTGCCCCTACATCAAGGCGTAACGAACGCAGCGTCGAACGACGTGGCGGCGGCGCGCGAAAGCGACGCCGCCGCTCTCGCTTCCCGACGCGGAGTGTGGATATTGGTCCGCGCTGCGCGCCGACCGGCCATGTGGCCGGACGGCTGGCGGCGAAGGCATTCCTGAGTTCGACTGGCCGCCATGGATTCGGATATCGACACAGACAGCGCGCGTGCGCGGGCGCTCTTTCAGTCCTACGACGCAATGGAGGGAATTGCGGCGCGGCCCGCCGCTGTCCGATCCAGCGCGGCGACCTTTTTCTCCCGGGTCTATCCAGGCTTTCTTGTCGCGGGCGTGATCGCGCTGGCGTCGACCTGGCTTTCGCAGCACTACAATGCGCCGGTCATGCTGTTCGCCTTGCTGATCGGCATGGCTTTTCATTTCCTGCACGAGGAGGGGCGCTGTTCCGCCGGCATCGAATTTTCGTCGAAGGCGGTGCTGCGGTTCGGCGTCGCGTTGCTCGGCGCGCGCATTACGGCGAGCCAGATTTCAGGCCTTGGCGCCGAACCCATTCTAATCGTGGTCGTCGGCATTGCGACCACGATCGCGATCGGCGTCGCGGCCTCGCGCCGGCTGGGCCAGCGGCGCGCCTTCGGCGTGCTTTCGGGCGGGTCCGTCGCGATATGCGGCGCGTCGGCGGCGCTTGCCATCGCCTCGGTGCTGCCGCGTACGCCGGAGAGCGAGCGCGACACGATTCTGACTGTCGTGACCGTCACGCTGCTGTCGACTGTCGCGATGGTTATCTATCCCGTGATTGCCGTCGCGATCGGTTTCGACCACAACGACGCAGGCGTTTTCCTCGGCGCCACGATCCACGATGTCGCGCAGGTGGTGGGCGCCGGCTATTCGATCTCGACGACCACCGGCGATGTCGCGACCTATGTGAAGCTGCTGCGCGTCGCCATGCTGCTGCCGGTCGTATTCGGCATCGCCTTCGTCGTCAGCCGCTCGCCGCAAGGCGGCGAGGGCGGGGCGCAGGTCAATTTCCCTTACTTTCTGTTGGGTTTCGCGGCGCTGGTGGCGATCAACAGCCTCGGCTACCTGCCCGCCGTCGCCGCGGCCGCCGCCAACGAGGCCTCGCGCTGGTGCCTCGTCGTGGCCATTGCGGCGCTGGGCATGAAGACGTCGTTCCAGAAACTCGCCGCCGTCGGCTGGAAGCCGGTGGCGCTGATGATGGTCGAGACGCTGTGGCTGGCGCTTCTCGCGCTCGCCATCATCCGCTGGGGGTAGGGCGGCGCGGGCCGCCCCCCGCGCCCGCCTATTTCTTCGAGCGCTTTCCCGCCGTCTTCTTCACGCCCTTGCGCGCAGGCTTCTTCGCAGCCTTGCCCACCGGTTTCCTGGCGGCTTTCTTCACCGCCTTACCGGCTTTCCGCGCGGCCTTGACGGCCGGCCTGCGCGCAACCTTCTTTGCAGCCTTTTTGACAGGCTTGGTCGCCTTTTTGGCCGCTTTCTTCACGGATTTCTTGGCCGCCTTCTTGGCTGCGCGCGCCGAGGGGCGGGCCTTGGCGGCCTTTTTCGCCGCCTTCTTGGCTGCCTGCTTGCGGCTGGGGAAGCTCTTTGGCCGCGCAGGCTTGGCCGGCGCGGTCAGGAAGTCGATGACCGCCTTGTTGAAGGCGTCGGCAGCCTCAATGTTCGAGAGATGCGCGGCGTCCAGCTCGACCAGGCGCGCGCCCGGTATGGCGGACGCAATCGCCTTGCCCGCTTCCGGCGGCGTCGCCGGATCGTGCTTGCCGATGATGATCAGAACCTGATTGCGGATATTGCGGATGGCGTCGCGCAGGTCGAGATCGCGCAGCGCCGCCATGCAGGCTGCATAGCCTTCCGCCGGCGTCTTCTCGAAAGCCGCTCTGATCCGGGCGATGGCTTCCGGCGCCCTGGCCTGGAAATCCTTGGTGAACCAGCGATCGATGACGGCCTGGACGAGGCCCCCCATGCCCTGCTCGCGCACGATGCGCAGGCGTTCGTTCCAGGCGTCGGCGCCGCCGAATTGCGCGGCGGTATTGGCGAGCACGGCGCGCTCGATCCGGTCTGGCGCGTGCAGCAGCAGCCACTGGCCGACGGCGCCGCCCTTGGACAGGCCCATCCAGTGCGCCTTTTTCACGCCCAGCGCGTCGAGAATGGCGAGCGCATCCTTGCCGAGCTGCTCCAGAGAATAGGGGCCCGATGGCGCGGCGCTCTGCCCGTGGCCGCGCGAATCGTAGCGTACGATGCGGAAATGCTTCGACAGCGCCGGCATCTGGTCGTCCCACATGTGGAGATTCGATCCCAGCGAATTGGAGATCATCAGGACGGGCGCGCTTTCGGGCCCCTCCACTTCTACATTGAAGGTTTCCCCGCCGATCTTCATTTCCGTCATGGCCAGCTCCCGCGCGTCTTTCGAGGCTGCGCGCAGACTAGCGTGCGCATCGCGGGCTGCAAGAGCGCGTTTGCGCGCATGGGTCCCATTCGGCGAACTGTACTTTGGCGCCCTGCCGTCCGGCGCGAGAGGCGCTATATTCCGCTCTGCGCTCCGGCGCGCGAGGAGAATTCGACGTATGGCCGCAAACACCGGTCCCGCAGCTCTGCCCCCATCCATCGACGCGACGCTGGAGCTCCTGCGCTCGGCCGACTATGTGGCCGACCGTTCGCTCGCGACCGTTCTTTTCCTGTCCTTGAGGCTCGGGCGCCCCCTGTTCCTCGAAGGCGAAGCCGGCGTCGGCAAGACGGAGATCGCGAAGGTTCTCTCGCAGACGCTCGGCCGCAAGCTCATCCGCCTGCAATGCTACGAGGGGCTGGACGCCGCCGCCGCCGTCTACGAGTGGAACTATGCGCAGCAGATGATGGCGATACGTCTGGCCGAAGCCGCCGGCGATCACGACCGCGCGCAAATCGAGCAGGACATTTTCTCGCGCCGCTACCTGATCGAACGTCCGCTGCTGAAAGCGCTGGAGCCGTCTGTCGAAGGGCCGCCGGTGCTGCTGATCGACGAACTCGATCGCACCGACGAAGCCTTCGAGGCGTTCCTGCTGGAAATCCTGTCCGACTTCCAGATCACCATTCCCGAACTCGGCACGATCAAGGCGGAGCATCCGCCGATCGTCATCATCACCTCCAACCGCACGCGCGAGATCCACGATGCGCTGAAGCGGCGCTGCCTCTATCACTGGGTCGGCTATCCCGATGCGCAGCGCGAGATCGAGATCGTGCGCGCGCGTGCGCCGAAAGCGCCGCAGAAGCTGACGGAAGCGCTGGTGCTGTTTGTGCAGAAGCTGCGCCAGCTCGATCTGTTCAAATCGCCGGGCGTCGCCGAGACGCTCGACTGGGCGTCCGCGCTCACCGAACTCGACGCGGTCGCGCTCGATCCGAATCTCGTGAGCGATACGCTCGGCGTGCTGTTGAAGTATCAAGACGACATTGCGCGGATCGACCAGAGCAAGGCGAAGGAACTCGTCAATGAAGTGGCGGCCGACATGAGGGCGCAGGTCTAATTCCCTCCCCCCCTCGTGGGGGAGGGGAGAGCAGGCGGGACTTGACGTGCAGACTTCCGAACGAACCTCCAATCCCTTCGCGGCCGCCGCGCCAGCGGCGTCGGGCAAGCTTGCCGACAACATTCTCTATTTCGCGCGCGCGCTGCGCGACGCGGGACTGCCGGTCGGGCCGGGCGCCGTGATCGACGCGATCAACGCGGTGGAGGCCGCCGGCATCGGAACGCGCGCGGATTTTCGCGCGACGCTGCATGCTGTTTTCGTGAAGAAGCACGAACATACGATCGTGTTCGATCAGGCTTTTTCGATCTTCTGGCGCAAGCGCGGTTTCATGGAAAAGATGATCGCGCTGATGTCGCCACAGGCGAAGGATCAGTCCGAACCGAAGAAGCCGGACGCTGGCGCCGCGCGCGTCGCGGACGCGCTCTACAAGCATCGCCCGCAAGACAAGCCGAAGGAGCAGGTGGAGGTCGACGCGCGCTTCACCATGTCGGCGAGCGAAGTGCTGCAGACCAAGGATTTTGCGCAGATGAGCGCGGCGGAGATCGCTGCTGCGCGCGCGGTGATCCGGCGGTTGCGGATGCCGTCCGAAAAAATGAAGCTGCGGCGCTGGAAGCCCGATCCACATGGCGGACGCATCGATCCGCGTGGAACCTTTCGCAAGTCCCTGCGCGCGGGCGGCGCGATCGAGCTCGCGTTTCGCGATCACGCCGAGCGCTACGCGCCCATCGTCGCGATCTGCGACATATCGGGCTCGATGAGCGACTATACGCGCATCTTCCTGCATTTTTTGCATCAGCTCACCGACCAGCGCCGGCGCGTGCACACGTTCCTGTTCGGCACGCGCCTGACCAATGTCACGCGGGCTCTGCGGCAGAAGGATGTCGACGAGGCGCTCGCCGATTGTTCGGCCGGCGTGAAGGACTGGTCCGGCGGCACGCGCATCGGCGCCTCACTGCACGCTTTCAATCGCGAATGGTCTCGGCGCGTTCTCGGACAGGGCGCAATCTGCATCCTCTTCACCGACGGGCTCGAGCGCGATCATCTCGATCAGTTGAGCGCGGAGATGGAGCGCCTACATAAGTCGTGCCGCCGCCTCATCTGGGTCAATCCGCTGCTGCGTTATTCGGAATTCCAGGCCAAGGCGTCGGGCGTGCGCGCCATGCTGCCGCATGTCGACGAATTCCGGCCGATCCACAATCTGCAGTCGATGGCCGATCTCGTCGCGGCGCTGGCGCAGGAGAAGACTGTGAAATCGTCCGATCCTCGCAAGTGGCTGCGGGCGGCGTAGGAGAGTTCCTGCTTTCCGCTTGCGGGGAGAGGGAGAAGACAGGTGGAGTCATGAACATGCTCGCTACCGAACAGGACATTCTTGCCGAAGCCGAAAGCTGGAAGCGCGCGGGGCGCGGCGTCGCCATCGCCACGGTCGTGGAAACATGGGGTTCGGCGCCGCGACCGACAGGCAGCCATCTCGTCATCGACGACGAAGGCCGGTTTCTCGGCTCCGTTTCGGGCGGCTGCGTGGAGGGCGACGTCGTGACCGAGGCGCAGGACGTGATCGCCGACGGCAAGGCGCGCACGCTGGAATATGGCGTGGCGGATGAGACCGCGTGGCGGGTCGGGCTTTCCTGCGGCGGGCGCATTCGCGTCTATGTCGAGAGGATCGACTGAATGAAACTCGAGATATTGCAGGCGCTGAACGAGGAACGCCGCGCGCGCCGCGCCGCCGTGCTCGTCACCGATCTCGCCGACGGCGCGCAGCGGCTCGTCAAAGCCGCCGACATCCCAGCCGATCAATTGTCGGACGCGCTCGACAGGCAATTGCGCATGGGCAAAAGCGCCTCTGTCGATATCGACGGCAAGACGTATTTTTTTACAGTTCAGGCCCCGCCCGCGCGGCTCGTCGTGATCGGTGCGGTGCATGTCAGCCAGTCGCTTGCGGAAATGGCGCGGCTCGTCGATTTCGACGTGACCATCGTTGACCCGCGCACGGCCTTCGCCAGCGAAGAGCGCTTTCCCAATGTTCGCGTGATCGCCGAATGGCCCGACAAGGCGCTTCCCGAGATTGGGCTCGACGCCTATACGGGCATTGTCGCGCTGACGCACGATCCGAAGATCGACGACCCCGCGCTGAAACTCGCGCTATCGGCCAATTGTTTCTACATCGGCGCGCTGGGCTCGAAGAAGACGCACGCCAGGCGCGTGGAACGACTGACCGCGGCAGGATTTTCCACCGCGCAGATCGACCGCATTCACGCGCCAGTCGGTCTCGACATCGGCGCCGTGAGCCCTGCGGAGATCGCTGTCTCGGTGCTCGCCGAAATCGTGCTCTCGCTGCGCAAGAAGCCGCTGCGCGCAGAGAAAGAGAAAGCGGCGTGAAGTTCGGCCCCGTCCCGATCGACCAAGCCGAAGGCGGCATCATCGCGCATGCGGTGCGCCGGCCCGGTCTTGCGCTGAAGAAGGGCCATGTCGTGAGCCGCGCCGATATCGTGGCGCTCCGCGCGGCGGGCGTCGCCGACGTCACGGTCGCGCAACTCGAAGATGGCGATGTCGGCGAGGATGAAGCGGCGCAATTGCTGGCTGAGAAACTTGCCGGCGCCAACCTGCGCATCGATCCGCCGTTCACCGGCCGTTGCAACCTGTTTGCGACGCGACCAGGGGTGCTCGTTCTCGATGCGAGGGCCGTCGACGCCGTCAATGCGCTGGACGAAGCCATCACCTTCGCCACCTTGCCGCCGCTTCGGGCCGTCGTCGAAGGCGAGATGGTCGGCACCGTGAAGATCATTCCCTTCGCTGTCGCGCGGGGCAAGCTGGATCGGGCCCTGGGCGCGGCCAGCGCCGCGGGTCTGTCGATAGAGCCATTCCTGCCGATGAAGATCGCGATGATCTCGACGGTGCTGCCGGGCCTCAAGCCCGCGACGATCGAGAAGACGGCGCGTGTGCTCGGCGAGCGGCTCGCCCCTGCCGGCGCGACGATTATTTCGGACGAGCGGGTCGACCACGCTCCTGAGGCGCTGACGCCGGCGATCGCGCGCGCGACGCCAGCCGCCGATCTTGTCATCGTCTTCGGCGCATCGGCGATCACCGACAGGCGCGACGTCATTCCCGCTTCCGTCGAGGCGGCAGGCGGGCGGATCGAACATTTCGGCATGCCTGTCGATCCGGGAAACCTGCTGTTGATCGGCGAGACCTCCGCAAAGCGGCCGATCCTCGGCGCGCCGGGTTGCGCGCGCTCGCCGAAGGAAAACGGTTTCGACTGGGTGTTGCAGCGGCTGCTCGCCGGCCTGCCGGTCACGTCGCAGGATATTCGCCGGCTCGGCGCCGGCGGATTGCTGATGGAAATCGTGTCGCGTCCGCAACCGCGGGCGGGCGGCGAGACCGAAATCGAGGGCGAGGATGGTTAAGGTCGCAGCGATCGTGCTTGCGGCCGGGCGCTCCATGCGCTTTTCCGGCGGGAAAGAGGGCGCCACCAAGCTCGTCGCCGAACTGGGCGGCGCGCCGCTGGTGCGCCATGCCGTCCAGGCCGCGGCCGGGTGCGGCGCGCGGCCGGTCATCGTCGTCACCGGCCATGCGCGCGATACGGTCGTGGCGGCGCTCGCAGGGCTCGATTTCATCGAGGCGCGCAACGTCGATTTCGCCAGTGGAATCGCATCGTCGATCAGGACGGGTCTGGCGGCGCTAGGCGATGATATCGACGCCGCCGTGATTTTCCTTGGCGACATGCCGCGCGTGACAGCGCCGCTGGCGCGCCGGCTGATCGAGGCGTTCGCCGCCGATCCCGAACTGCACGCCGTAGCGCCGCTGATCGAGGAGCGACGCGGCAATCCCGTTTTGCTGTCGCGCCGTCTGTTTGCGGACGCGATGAAGCTGGAGGGCGACGAGGGCGCGCGCCGGTTGCTGATGCAGCCCGCGTTGCGCGTTCTGGACATTTTGGTCGAGAACAGCGGCGCCGCTTTCGACGTCGATACACCGCAAGCGCTGCAAAATTCCGAATGACGCGTCACGAATAATTTTGCGCCGACGGCAACCTGTCCTTCGCGCACGCGTTGCGCCTCCGTCATTCCGACACGGAGGGATTTAAGATGGCAAAGCAGAAAACGCTCGAGGATCTGTTCCTCGACACGCTCAAGGACATCTATTACGCGGAGCGCCAGATCGTGAAGGCATTGCCCAAGATGGCGAAGGCCGCTGAATCCGAAGAACTTCGGACCGCTTTCGAGAACCATCTGGAGGAGACGCACGGGCAGATCGAGCGTCTGCAGAAGGTGTTCGAGATCGCGGGCAAACGCGCGCAGGGCAAGACCTGCGAGGCTATCCAGGGCCTGCTGGAGGAAGGCGAAGAGATCATCGAGGGCTTTTCGGATTCGCCGGCGATCGACGCTGGCCTGATCTCCGCGGGGAACGCGGTCGAGCACTACGAGATCGCGCGCTACGGCACGCTCAAGACCTGGGCTGCGCTGCTCGACATGCCCGACGCCGCGAAGCTCCTCGACGCGAATCTGCAGGAGGAGCACAAGGCCGACGCTCTTCTCACGAAACTGGCGACAAGTTCGGCCAACAGGATGGCGGCCTGAGGCGAAGCGAACGCTGCGCCGCAGCGGGAAATCCCGCTGCGGCGCTTTCGCGTCAAACCGTCACCTGCGCATCTGTGCGTCGACCGACCAGGCGCCCGCGCCATGCGCGACCATGCCGAGGAAACCGCCTGCGATCGCGACGTTCTTCCAGAACGAGATCATGTTCGCCGCATCGCCTACCGACAGATGGAAGATGATGCCCGCGAGAAGACAGAAGCCCGCGAGCAGAAATGCGACGATGCGGGTCTGATAGCCGATCAGGATCAACAATCCGCCGCCGAGTTCGGTGAGGATGACGAGCGGCAGCAGCGCGCCGGGAACGCCCATCTTCGCCATGTAGGCGGCCGAGCCGGCGTAACCGCCGATCTTGCTGAAGCCGGCCGAGATGAAGATGGCGGACATGAAAATGCGGCCGAGCAGGGCGGCCGCATTGGCGATCTGGGGATTGTTCAAAGCAATGTCTCCGGTGGCTGTGAGCGAAGATAGGGCGCCCCCCGACTTTAGACATTGCGCCAACTCCCAAGCTCGGCTTGCGTCAACGCAAGCTGGAAATGGCGAGAATTGGCCCGGCTCTTGCTTTTTACATCCTGCGGTCGCGCCGTTAACCAAGCAGCAAGCTAACGGGTCTGCAATCGGAGCGTTGCAGCGCCGCCTGTCGAAGGGCGCACCGCAAAGAGAAGGGTCGACAAAATCATGTGAGGTCGAAATGGTCGAGAAAATGCGCGTAGAACCCGCCAATATGGGTCGAACCGGGCGCGTTTCGGAAGATTTCCGTCGGCAGCTTGCCGGCTGGGGTCTTACGACAGCCGAAATTCTTTACCGCATGCCCGATCATCCATCTCTGCTGCAAAGCTTTGTCTGGCAGGAATACGACGCCGCCCCGCATTTTCCGGTGCTGAGGAAGTTCCTGACCTTCTGGCGGGAGAAACTCGATGGGCCGCTTTTTTCCGTGCGCATCGGCCACGAGCGGCTGATCCGGCCGGCGGAAATCCGGGCGATCGGCGCCGAATTCCGGTTTCACTGAAGCAATCGCGGGGCGCCGCGCCGCCTTCTCATTACGATGGCCGCCACGCCCGCCGGTCGCCTCAGGCGACCGCGCGGGCGGTGTCGTCGCCGCCCTGACCCCGCAAGCGCCGCGTGATGTCGGCGGCCGAGACCGGCTTGGAGAACAGATAGCCCTGCAGTTCGTGGCATCCCAGCGCCTGCAGGAAGCGATGCTGGTCGGCGCTTTCGACGCCTTCGGCCGTTACGGTCAGGCCGAGCGCCCGGCCCAGATGCACGATCGAATGAACGATGATCGCGCCTTCGCCGGAAGCTTCCAGCGATTCCAGGAACGACTTGTCGATCTTGATCTTGTCGAAGGCGAAACGGCGCAGATAAATCAAGCTGGAATAGCCGGTGCCGAAGTCGTCCAGCGCAAGGCGAATGCCCATGGCGCGCAGATTGATCATCGCGTCTTCGGCAGCGTCCGCGTCGCTCAGCAGCACGCTCTCCGTCAGTTCGAGTTCGAGCCGTTCCGGCTCGATTCCCGTCTCCTGCAGCAGACGTTCGATCTTGTCGCCGAAATCCTTCTGCCGGAACTGCACGGCGGAGACATTCACAGCCACCTTGAGCCCGGGCCACAGCCGCATGTCCGCGAGCGCGCGCCGCAGAACCCAGTCGCCCAGCGGCAGGATGAGATCGCATTCTTCGGCCAGCGCAATGAAATTCGCAGGCGAGATAAGTCCGTGGATGGGATGGGGCCAGCGAACGAGCGATTCCACGCCCACCATGCGTTTGCCCGCAATATCCATGATCGGCTGGTATTGCAGCACCAGCGCGCCCGTCTCGATGGCGGTGCGCAGATCGTCCTCGACCACCTTGCGCATGCGCAATTGGTCGCCGACCTTCTGCTCGAAGAAGGCGTAGCGGTTGCGGCCCTCGTTCTTGGCGCGATAGAGGGCGACGTCGGCGCGGCGCATGAGCTCGTCGGCGCTGTCGGCGTCCTGCGGGCAAAGCGCTATGCCGACGGACAGGCCGACGTAGATCTTGCGGCCGTCGATATCGAATGGTTCGGCCATGGCGTCAATGATGCGGCGCGCCAGCATTTCAGCGTCGCGCGGGCCGACGACATCAGTCTGGATGATCGCGAATTCGTCGCCTTCGAACCGGGCGAGCCGGCCCGACGAGCGCAGCAGATTGCCAAGGCGAAGCGCAAGTTCCACAATCAGTTTGTCGCCGACCTCGCGACCGAAGCTGTCGTTGACTTCCTGAAAGCGGTCGCAGTCGAGGTGGTGCACGGCGGCGCCATGCTCGTTGACCGTGCGTTTGACTCGATCGATCTCGCTGTCCACGAAGCGCGTGAACAGGGATCTGTTGGGCAGGCCGGTGAGCTGATCCTGGCCGACGGCTTCGAAGGTTTCGGCCTCGTCGACAATCGCCTCTTCGGTTACGCGGCGCGCATGGGCAAGCGTGAAAGCGGAGAACACCAGAGCGAAGGCGAGCAGCAGCCACGCGAGGTTTCCGACCAGCGTTTCACCGGGTCGCTGCGGGCGCCAGGAGAGCACGAACACCTGTCCGTCCGGCGTTTTCGCCAGCGGCGTTGCGACGTCCGTCGCCGGCGCCCGGTCGGCGGTTTCTATTTTGAGCCGCTGCGTGTCCGCGTCGCGGGCAAGCGCGGCAAGCGCGGCTGCGTCGATGGGATGCGTGGCGAGGAGCGCGAGACCCGCTCCCGCGGACCCGGCGTAGCGGACCAGCGCGATGAACGCCGGCCGGCCGTTTATGAAGACAACGTCGCTCTGCGGGGCGGACCAGGTCGCGTGCGCGCCGCCGTCTGTCAAAGGTCCGCGCAGCAGGCCGGCTCCCGCGGCGGGATCGGCAGCAAGCGGCGCGGCTGCCGACAGCAACGAGGCCAGTTCAGACCCATTCTGCGAAGGCCTGGCGAAATCGGTTGCGAGATCGACGATATAGGCCTCGGCATCGGACAGGCGGACTGGGCCGGCTGCCTGTTTCCGCGATATGGCCAAAGGCTGGGGAAGGCGTTCGGCGCGGATCTGAGTTTCCTCGGCAAAGGCCGCCCGCGTTTCGTTCAGCGCATTGGCGACGGCTGCGATCTCGGCATCCGCCGCGCCAACGTTCGCCCGCTCGCGCGCCATGAACAGCGCTCCGGCCATGGCGAACAACGCCAGACACACGACCAACCCTACGGCGAACATGCTTCGCTCGCCGCGCTCCAATTGCGCGATCCTGTTTTGGGGAACGATCATGACCTGCCCGCGAAACCCGGACATGACCGTAGTCATCGTTCGTTAACGGCGGGTTTGGATTGGCGGATTAATTGGCGGCGACGCGCGTGGCCAAAAGCGGCTCAGATCAGCCTCAGTCCCTTGAAACTGGCGTGGCCGTGGCGGCCGATGATCAGATGGTCGTGCACCACGATCCCCATGAGCCCTGAAATCGTGACGATTTCTTCCGTCATGCGGATGTCGGCCTTGGAGGGGGTCGGATCGCCCGACGGGTGGTTGTGGGCGAGCACCAGCGCCGTCGAGCCGAGTTCCAGCGCTCGCCGCACGATTTCGCGGGGATAGACCGGCGTATGATCGACGGTTCCGACCGACATGACCTCGTCTGATATCAGGGCGTTCTTCTTGTCGAGGAAGAGCACGCGGAATTCCTCGCGGTCGGAATAGCCCATCGCCGCCCGGCAATAGTCGATCACCTCCTTGAAGGACGAGAGCACCTGGCGATGCTGCACGCCCTGGCGGGCGAGACGCTTGGCGGCGGCCTCGACGATCTTGAAATCGACGATAGAGGCGTCGCCGACGTCGCCGCCGTCGCGCAAGCGGTCGGGGCGCGCGGTCATGACCTCGGCAAACGAGCCATGCCGCTTGATCAGCGCCTTGGCGAGCGGTTTGACGTCGCGCCGCGGGATGGTGCGGAACAGCAGGAGTTCCAGCAGTTCGTAGTCGGCGAGCGCATCGGGGCCGGCTTCGAGAAAGCGGTCGCGCAGCCGCTGGCGATGGCCGTGATAGTGCTTTTCGTCGGCGTCCGCATCGGGCATGGGGCGGCGGTCAGGCGGACTGCAACGGCGGATGATCCAGGTTCTTGGGCGAGAGCGTGAATATCTCCACGCCGTCCTCGGTCACGCCGACGGTGTGCTCGAATTGCGCTGAAAGCGAGCGGTCGCGCGTGACCGCCGTCCAGCCGTCGGAGAGAATTTTCACATGCGGGCGGCCGAGATTGATCATCGGCTCGATGGTGAAGAACATGCCGGGCTTGAGTTGCACGCCTTCTCCGCGTCGGCCGTAATGCAGGATATTGGGCTCGTCGTGGAAGAGCCGACCGAGGCCGTGGCCGCAGAAGTCGCGCACAACCGTGCAGCGCTCGCCTTCGGCATAGTGCTGGATGGCGAAGCCGATGTCGCCGGTATGGGCGCCGGGCTTGGTGACGGCGATTCCGCGCAGCAGGGATTCGTAGGTCACGTCGATCAGCCGTTCGGCGCGGCGCGGAATGGCGCCGACGCCGTACATGCGGCTGGAATCGCCGTGCCAGCCGTCGAGGATCAGCGTCACATCGATGTTGACGATATCGCCTTCGCGCATCGGCTTGTCGTCGGGAATGCCGTGGCAGACGACGTGGTTGATGGAGGTGCAGATCGACTTGCGGTAGCCGCGATAGTCGAGCGGGGCGGGATAGGCGCCATGGTCCATCGCGAACTGGAAGACGAGATCGTCGAGATGGCCGGTCGTGACGCCGGGCTTCACCTCGTCGACCAGCATGTCGAGCGCCTGCGCCGTCAGGCGGCCGGCCTTGCGCATGCCCTCGAAATCGTCCGGCCCGTGCAGCTTGATCTGGCCGGTCTTGCGGCCGGCCGCGAGCGAGGCGTCGACAAAGGTCATCGAAAGCGATCTCCGGGAAATGCGATCCCTTATTTATGGGAAAGCGCGGCGCGCGCAAAGGCCTGCGGCTGGCAGGCGCCGTCCGCGCATGGTAGAGCGGCGCGTCACGCAAACCCCGCCCGGCATGCCGCACAGACAGATCAACGATTTCCAGGCGTTCGGCGCCCATGCGCCGCGCGGCGCGCTTGCGCGGATCATCGCCGCCGCGCGCCGCGCGCCGGAGGGCTGGGCGGGGCGG